>JBJTUO010000299.1:0-12516 GCA_046080785.1 Leptolyngbyaceae cyanobacterium
CCGGAATCTGAGCTGCCATTTGTACCAGTTTTTGGGTATCCGCAGCGGTGAGGGCTGTAAACAAAATCACCCCAATAAAGCTCAGCACCAAATCAAACTCAGGACTGCGCAGAAAAATATTGACGATCATGGCAATAATCAAACCAATCAACCCCATAAATAAATAGGTGCTGAATTTGGCCAGGTTCAGGCGGGTCACAGTGCCAATGATACTCATGGTGAGAAATAAACAGGCCGCTGTGACAAAGGCGCTGACGATCGTTCCAAGGTTGTAATAGGCAAAAATAAGGGACAGGGTAACCCCATTTGATGCAGCATAGACCAGAAAAATGGCAATGGCAGTGCCCGTCGAGAACCGCATCGCGCCTGCTGACAGGCTGGCTACCAGCATAATCTGGACAAAGAATAGGGACCAAATAAAAAAGGGTGAATAGAGCAGGCTGGTTAGGGCTCTCGAGTTAACCATGAAAAAAGCAACTACTGCCGTAACCAATAGCCCCACTGTCATCCAAAGGTAGACATTACGCATAAACGGGCGCACGATACTCTGGGGTGGGGCCGTCGTATAAGCCGGATACATAGGTGAATCCTCTCTGAATCTGTTTCTAATTGAGGGTTTGACAGGCTCCCCACGGCTTTAGCCAGGGGATTCCCAAGATCACTCTTGAGACTCGCTGCTGCTTCGCAACTGCCCTTTAGACTTGAGCCTATCAGGTCTTACGTTCAGGTCAATGCCTTCTGAGCTTGGCGAAACCGCTTGGGAGCGCGATCAAAGCGCTTAGAATTAGCAACCGTTTCACCCGTACTTAGGGTAACAAGACTGCTAATCCCTGCTTCCAAACCAAGCGACCAGCCCACGGGCTCAATTATCCAATCTCTCGGAAAGTTGGAGTACTTCGCCCGACCGGCAAAGAAGGTGCTGAAAGCGGATTGCATTAGCCTACGTCTAACTCAAGCCTTAAGCAAAGATCAGCAACAGCAAAAATAAGGTGATGATAAAGAAGGCGAAGAACTCTGCCATCCCCGACAACCGATCCTGAGAAATATTGCGTTCCCAACCGCAGTTGAGGCAGACATAGTGGTGCTCAGCTTTAGTCACCACCGCACGGTGGCCACAACGGGGGCACTGTAGTTCAAATACATGACTATCGTTGTTATGAGTTAACATGACATCTCCTTTGTGGTTCTTGGTTGATTTAGTTAGGAACCAGAGCATGTCGCTTTTTTGAAGTTTTTGAGAATAATCTGTGAAGATAAAATATCCCTGCCAGACAACTGCAAAGCTTTGCAGTACTCTCTATAAAGGTCATTAGAACGACATCTCTGATGATTAGCGACCAGGGAGTTGGCCAGCGAAGCAAGATTCCCTGGTTTGCTTATACCAATTCTATGTGAAGCCACATAAGCCAAATGAGGCTATAACCCTTGCTAGGTAGGGATTTTTTCTGTGCAAGCTCATAAAAAATTGGTATTATTCTTAATTGTTAAAGCCTAGTACCGATTCAGACAACCTATCGTCAGCATGTCTTGTGCCTCAGGTTTAGGCAGCGTTACTCAGAAAGCAGGTTAAAATAATCCATTTTCTGAGTGCCTTTCGATACATTTCATGGCTAAAATCAGCAGATTGAAGAATATTTTGTTGTCAAAAATACAGCTAGCCCCTGATTTTCCTGGAATATTTTATCCAGGGTGAGGTCGAGTCAGTGCTAAGCTTTGCCCCAAAAAAATCTGCGGGTTGCGGCAATGACTAAGGATGAAGATGCTTGGCGCAGTTACTACCTCTATCACTATCTTTGTAGCCAGTTTGCCCTTGTTTATAAGAAAAATGGAGAGATTAACGACCAGCAAACCGCCAAAAATTTAGGCGACGAAAACCTAAGGAGAATGGTTGCTCGCCTTTTTTCCCAACCAGTTCCCCCTCCAAATGCGAAGGACTGGCCCCCAGAACTGCCAAGAAAGAAAACCACCACTGGCGATCTAGTCGAGTTACTCACCTACCTGCGGGAAAACAACCAGTCCGTTGAGGATCAAAATCCTTCCCTGCGGGTACCTAGTCCCGATGATATTCTCACCGCCCTCTACAAACTGGTTGAGTTGGCCCCAGCAGAGCGACGATCCCTGGGTTTACCAGATGGAGATGGGCTAACCTTGCTACAGCGATCGCTGTTGGTATTGCAAACCACTGGCGGGCTACAGAACTATGAAATGCTACTACAGATTTACAAGAGCGCGGTCGGGCTGGACTTTACCCAGGCAGAAGCCCCTCTGTCAAACCTAAAAGAGGTTGACGATCTGATCGAAACCGTAGTTAATCAGGCTTTACCTCAAGTACCCACACCAACAGGCAAGTCGGGATCCTATCGATCTACATACCCCAGTCGAGAAAAATCGCGCCAAACACGCATCCAGGAACTAACCCGCAAAGCTAAACGCGAGATTCGCCGGCTACTGGCTCGCAGCGGTAATCAACAACTGGCGGGTGCCGGTGATGGCATGGTCAATATCTACATAGAGCAGTATCTCCGCCCTAGCTTTGTCAGAAAGCTAACCCAGACCCTGGTCACTAATGAGCAGTTAACAGACCAATTTCCTGTCTACTTAAAGCGGATTACCCTGCTGCCGGTTGGTCCTTTGCCCTTTGCCGATAAGCAGTTTTCTGATCCAGCCCTTGATGACCAAAGTCAAGAGCATGACCCTTATCCGCCCTTATTGAATTTGGATCTGCACCGCTTCAATCAACCATCTGGGCCGGGAGACTACGAATTAGCTTCCCAGGAAGCCACCAGGGTGATCGTAGAGTTTTATGTCAAAGTTCCTGAGGGTTATGAACCCATCATTGGTTTAGACCATCTCAGCAGCGCAGATTGCCGACGAATTGACTTTACCGTCAGCAGCACCGGCATCGGCGGGGCTCTTTCCCATGTTATTAAGGTGATTAACAAGGCCCTACTGCATGATATTCCCTGCTTGGCAGAATATTTTCCCATTGCCCACGATGTCACCGCCACCCAGGCCATTATTCGGGATAATGTGGCCTCTCCTGTGTGGGCCCATAGTCTGGTCAAACTCTGCCGCCGCCATACCCTAGGGGAAACCCTTAAGGCTTTTCAGCATGAGACAACTAAGCAGACTAAGAGAAATAACTTTACCAGCTATGAAGATTTTTCCTTTGCCGACCCCCTGGCCCAGGGAGACTACTGCGGCTTTGACTTTTTGCTTTCCCAGGCTCAGGCTGCTTTGCAAGCCCGGTTAAAGGCCATTCGCAACGCCAGTGTCAGGCCAGAAGACTACATTCAACAGATTTGTCAGCGCCAGGAACGATCTCTGGCCATGGAGGAGGCACGGGACTGTTTGCAGGGCTATCCCTTCTCAACCCTGGCGATGATTGGTCTCATCCATAGCAAGTTATTAGCGTCTCAAACTTTAAGCTCGCTGGCTGCTACGGATCCAGATGTGCACTTTGAGGCCTATCTAACGATTATTGAAGCCCTGCTAGAGGAGGGAGTTTATCGGTTGGCTCTGGATTATCTCAGGGGTTTAAGTCAACTGGAGGAGGTTGTCGCCCAGGGTCTGGAAGAGATGCCATCCCAGGATCAACCTCTGCGGGTGTTTTCTGGCACAGTGATCATTCGCTATTTAATTTGTCTGGCCCATTACTATTATCTCTGTGACCCAAAAGACAAAGCCTACTTACCCCCTGATTGTCCCCCAGATGCCAATCGCCAAACCTTAGTGCAAAAGGCCTGGAGCACTCTGGAGAAGGCCCAACGCCATGTCAGCCTACGACTGCGGAAATATGTCGCCCTGAATGAAGTATCCCAGGGAACTTTTTATCCCCACTATCTTTTACTCAGCCGCATTTTGTTTCTCAGAACCCAGTTATTGTTGTTCTTTCCGCGAGAATTACCCTTTGATGAGAAGAAAACCTACCTCCCAACGGATGCTTCTAAAGCAAATCCTCCCCAAAGAACCCCAGACTCCATTCATGCAGGACGGCTTTACCTGGCGGAAAAAGCCAGACTTTATGCCGCTGCCAGTGGAGACAGTGAAGCTTACGCCTGCTATGCCGCTATGCAAGCCTGGATTTACCTAATTGCCGCATACAGCCAAAATGGAGGGTTGCAGTTAAGGGAGGCAGGAAAATCTAATTCTTACCAAATGATTTCTTCTGAGAGCTGCTTAGACTGGGCCCAGAAGCTACGGGATCATGCCTTAATCGCCTACGCCGATGTGGGGCGTCAAGCCTACTACCAAATCAAGGAAAAAAGTGGCCTACCAGTAGATACTGTAGATACTTTTGGTTTCTATCAAATTAGTAAGATTCCCGCCATTTTTGAAAAACCGAAGGGGCAAGCCTACCCTCTGCCACAAGAGAGGGAAGACGACCTATTAGTTTTGGACATGTCTTTACTTTCCGTTGATCCCCAGTTTTTACCTAAATTATCTCCCCATCCCCCCACCCGTAATATTTATTTATTTGGCACTCGGGCTTGTTATTTGTTTTTCATCCGGGGTTTGTGGATGTTGTGTAGCGATGTCAATCATGAGTTTGATCACAAGCCCACCAGCCAAGCAGAAAATATTAATTGGGAGGCTAAATTCCGCCATGCCAGTCGTCTGCTCAATGTCGCCTGGGCGATGGCCGAAGAAGGGGGATCAATCGATCAAGTGCGGGAAAATGGGGAGTGGTTTTTGCAGATTTCCCGTTCCTTCTCCCAGGCTCCTGCGGCAGAACCGGATAAGGACAAGCGCTTTTCAGCCCAAGAAATTGATTCGATTCGGGATCTCTATCCCCAGCGGATTGGAGAAATCGCGGATCTGGCCAAGGTCTTTGCTGTCGCTTCTATGGTGTTGCGGCTGTTTCTAGTAAAAAGGAGCGACGATCGCGCCGCTCTCGAAACTGGAATTGATCAGCTTTTAGCCAGCCTGCAGAAGTTGTCTAACTTGCCCCATTCCCGCACTCAACGGGAGCTATTGAAACAACAAGAGCACTATAACTCCCACCTGGACAGCTACCTCACAAAGGTTGCTACCCATCTGCGAGAATTCAAGTCTGAAGCCTTAAGCAACTCGACCGAAAACTCTGTGCTTGAACAGGCCAGGGAGATACAAGAGCGCCGCAACAGGTTAGTGAAAAGATTATTCTCAGCATTGATTTAGGGTGACCATGATCTGGCACTTGGAGTCGGGAAACTGCTCCCTGATCTCAAGCAGACGAGAGGGATAATTTTTTCAACTGGCCTTTAACCCTTGCCAATCAGGGCAATCACCATCCTGCTGCCAACCATAGGGATGAAATCCACAAATCAAAGTGCTCCGGCTCTCCTGGGTGTAACCGTAGGCCAGCCCATGATAGTGAATGCAGCCAATACAGGGTTTTGGCCGGGAAGCAGGAAGGTCATTAAACCCAAGCTGCGATCGCAAAATTTGCCGCTTACTCTCAGCCCGATGCCAGCGGGCATGGGCTGCTTTATAAAGAAAACTGCGCAGGTTCCCGCCAGGAAAGTGAACCGCATCCATAGGGGTTACCAAAAGGACTTTGTTTAGCTACGGGGGAATGAGGAGAAGTTATGGCTTTGCTGACGCTAGGAAAGTATCGACCTCCAGTGCCGTTGGCAGCGCCGCGATCGCCCCTGGCCGAGTTGTGGTCAATGCCCCCACGGCACAGGCATAGCGCACCATCCCGTGAACCGTCCCTGGATAGAGTAGCCCCTGTAGCCCCTGTAGGCAAAGTTGATGGATCAACCCGGCGACAAAGGCATCCCCCGCGCCGGTAGTATCCTGCAGAGGCACCCGAAAGGCCGGCACATGACCTTGGTTACCTGCCAGGTCGTAGGCGCAACCTTTTTCTCCGGCGGTCACTAACACCCCTTCCAGACTCCCGACCTGTTCAGCGATCTTTGCCGGTTCTGTGGTTTGAAACAGCCACTCTGCTTCCTGATCAGAGAGTTTAAGAAAGTCAGCCCGGCTAATCAGGTCATGAATCATGGCAGGGGCCTGGGCTGGATCGGGCCAAAAGACTGGCCGCCAGTTGACATCTACCAGCACCTTTAAGTAAAAGCGATCGGCCAGTTCTAGGGCATACTCAATCGCGGCCCGACTATGAGGGTAGGCCAGCTCCAGGGTGCCCAACACCAAGTATTCTGCCGCTTCAAAGAGGGCCGTCGGCAGGTGATCGGCCCTTAAACGGGTATCTGCAAAGGCCGTCGTGGGGTCAGTGCCAAAACCAGCAAAGCTGCGATCGCCCGACATTGAACGGGTGACATAGACCACGCGGGTCGGGGCATCGGGATGCAATTGCACCCCTGTCAGGTTGACCCCTGCATTTTGTAACACCTGCACCAGAGCGGTGCCCAGTTTGTCTTGCCCAATACAACCAATAAAGCCAGCAGCCGTACCCAACCGGCTTAAGCCGCAGGCCACATTGGCAGGGGCACCGCCTGGATAGGGCGTCCAGGAGACGACCTGATCTAGACGGCGTCCGGGCTGATCTGCCAAAAAGTCATAGAGGATCTCGCCCAAACAGAGAATGCGGGGATCGTTCATCGGGATTTTTTCTCCAGGTCGTCGCCAAATCGTCGTTGTAACCGGCGATAGGTTTGATACATCTCAGGCAGGCGGTGATAAATTGCTGAAGCTTTGAGAAACAGGTTGTAGGATACGGCAGGATACCCCATCACCACTTGCCCTGCGGCCACATTGCCATGAATGCCAGCCTTAGCCCCAGCGGTGACCCCGTCTCCAATATGGGCCTGATTGGCGACCCCCACCTGCCCCGCTAAAATCACCCGATCGCCTAAGGTTGTGCCCCCTGCCAGACCGGTCTGAGCCGCGATCGCCCCATTGGCCCCAATCGTGCAACCATGGCCAATTTGGACGAGATTATCAATCTTGGTATGACGGCCAACCCTGGTTTGTCCCACAGCGGGCCGGTCGATGGTGGAGTTACAGCCCACCTCAACCCCGTCTTCCAAAACCACAGCGCCTGACTGCTCCATCTTATACCAGCCCTCCTGGATGGGCACAAAGCCAAACCCTTCTGCGCCAATCACCGCCCCAGAGTGGATCATGCAGTCTGCGCCAATTTGGCTGCGCTCATGGATGACGCAGTTGGCATGGAGAACGGCGCGATCGCCAATGGTCACCTCTGGGTAGACCACCACATTGGGATGGATGCAAACCTGGTCACCAATTGTGCTGCCCGACTGGATCACGACATGGGCTCCGATCGCGACCTGTTGCCCCAGGGTAACCGTCGGGTCAATCACAGCGGTGGGATGAATGCCCGCCGGGGGCTGGTAGGGCTTGTAAAAGAGGGCGATCGCCTGGGCAAAGGCCAGCCTGGGTTGGGCAGTGGCTAACCAAGCAATCCCCCTCTGTTGGGCCTGGGCCTGGAGTGCTGCATCGATTGGCAAAATCAGGGCGCTGACTGGCGTCTCGTTGACAAAGGGGGCAAACTTGTCGCCTTCGATATAACTCAAGCTGCCCGCAACCGCCGCTTCGATCGGGCTAACCCCCTGCACATCGGGGTTTAAGTCAGGCACCAGGGTCAAACTATGGCTGGCAATCAAGGGCTGTAGACGTTCCAGAATGTCACTAAATTTCATGGAGCATACCGGGCTTGGGGCTGGGCAAGCGGGGAAGAAGCAAACAGCAAATCACCACTTTACCCCTGAAAATTATCATAAGCTGCTTGGGGATTGCTTACACTAGGGGCTGTCTCTGACTTAGAAAAGCAACACACTCTACATGGGCGGTTTGGGGAAACAAGTCAACTGGTTGAATGCGCTGTACCTCATAGATCTGACCGTCGCTCAGCAGCTTTAGGTCACGGGCCAGGGTCGCCGGGTTACAACTGACATAGACAATCCGAGCTGGCTGCATTTGCCGCAGCGTCTGGATCACCTGAGCATCGCAGCCCCGACGGGGTGGGTCTAAAATCACCACATCCGGTCGCCACTCCAGTTGGGGCAACACCTGCTCTACGGCACCCACCTCAAAGGCGACATTTTGAATGCCATTGATCTGGGCATTCTGTAAAGCCTGGTCGATCGCCGCCTGCTGCACTTCAATGCCAACGACGCGCTGGGCTTGTTGGGCCAGCGGCAGGGTCAGGGTGCCAATGCCACAGTAAGCATCCAGCACTGTTTCTCGGCCCTGGAGGGCCAGTTCTTCCAGCACAACCTGCACCAGAGCCTCTGCCTGCTCCGTATTGACCTGAAAGAAGGTATCGGGGCCAATTTGGAGGGTCAGGTCTAAAAACCGTTCTCGCAGGTAGGGGCGACCCGCAATGCAGCGACTTTCTGGGCCCAGGATGGTATTGGTGCGATCGGGATTGCGATTTAAAACAACCCCAGCCAGGGCGGGATAGTGCTGGAGCCAGATCTGCGCCTGCTGCTCAAGCTCAGGCAGTTCCCAGTTGCAGGCCACCAGCAGCAATAAGACCTCTCCTGTATGGCGACCAATGCGGAAGCCCAAGTGGCGCAGGTTGCCCCGATGTTTTTGCTCGTTGTAGATGCTCCAACCCCGTTGGGCAATGTCTTGCTTGATTGCCGCCAGTAGAGGATTGAGCCGCTCATCCTGAATTGGGCACTGGTTGAGATTGACCAGTTGATGGCTGTGTTTTTGGTAATAGCCAGCCTGCACCTGGCCAGTCAGCGATCGGCCCAGGGGATAGGTGACCTTGTTGCGGTATGACAGGGTATCGCCCCGCTGCAACACCGGATCGACTGGCGGGTAGGGTAGACCCCCAATGCGCTTGAGGGCCTGCACCACCTGGTTATATTTGGCAGCCCGCTGGTAGGCATCGCTGACATGCTGCCACTGACAACCGCCGCATTTATCAGCCACAATGCAGCGGGGCCCAATGCGATGGGGGGAGGGTTGTAGCAATTGGTGTAGCTTGCCACGGGCAAAGTTGGGCTTGACCCGCAGCAACCGCACGATCGCCCGATCGCCCGTCACCGTATCGGGGACAAACACCACCCGCTGATCAGAACGCCCGACCCCATCGCCACTGTCGCTTAAATCAGTAATTTCGACTTCAACTAGATCTCCCTGTTGCCAGCGCGGCTGCTCCGGGTTGGTTGTATCCACTGCTTCGATACTGGTCATTGTTAGTTTTTTTAGAGCGTATATAGAAGTTCTGTCAGACTGTACAAAGGCAACCGATGAGGGCAATCACCTGGCTACCTTAAAGCTGGTCACCATTCAGGGCGGGGTTTTTGGGGCTGTCTCAGATTCCAAAGCGCTCCTGAAAACCACCGCTACTTCGCCGGAACCCCTCCTCGATCGTGAAGAACTGAGGGTTAAATGAAGCGAGTGGGTCACGCAACTTTTCGATTTCTGCGGCTGGGGCATGAACCTCTAATCGAATGATTTTGGCGATTTTCAACGCCTCGCCGAGCAAGTCACCCACATTTTGAAGATAAGCCAAGACAGCGGCCGCATTGACGTATCCTTCCCGACAGTGAGCGATGTTGCCATTAAAGGAAAAGGCGTAGTGGAGGCAGTCAGCTTCGATCTGGGTCTTGGCCACAAACTGGGGGCAGAGCGCCTTGAAGGTAGCCAACGGTCCATCTTGAACTTCGAAATAGGGAACGAGTGTACAACAGGTGTCGGGTTTAAACATTGTTGTCTCCTCTTGAAATGGGGGTCATCGGATCATGGATGGTTTGAACGCGGGGTTCGATTCGCGCCGACGGTCTTATTACGTTAAACCCTATTATCGTCTTTTGCCTTCAATTCGGCTGTGCTATGGCCCGTAATCTCTGTTTGGCTGCATCCAAGTTGCCATGGCAATCCTGCTGGAGGGGACAAACACCAAAGGTCATGCCCTACCCGCCCATACCCCCGTGAAATCCGCCAGTTCGTTAAGTCGATTTCTCAATCGCTATCACTGGTCTACCCGACAGGTAATTCGAACGACTCGTCAGGCGATTCTAGAACAAATCGCTCACCATATCCCTCACCACCGCATTCCCATCCGGATCTTGCTTGACTTGACGACCCTAGAAAAGACGGGTAAGTTTTGGCAGTTAAGTACGCCGACCGAAGACCCCAACGCACCCGACCCTTGGGTCCGGATGCTGAATTAATCCTGATATTCAGAGTAACTTTTGAATGCTCAGTATCAGATCAATTTTGATTGTCTGAACTTGCCATGCGACTGAATCAGACCAAGAAGTTTAGCTTTCCCTATTGACTCCGTCCGCCTCAGGGACTATGTTCTGCTGCCGTGCTAATCGCCACTAATCTCTACTAGCTTTTCGCCAGATTTCAATAATTCCAACGCATGAGGCAAAGTAGAGCTTAGAATTTCACGCAACCGAGCATTCGACGTGTTTCCACAAGTTAACCAAATAATTTGTGGTGGTGCTTCCAAACGTTCAACCAGATCCACAAAATCGCTATCCTTAGTCATAAATATAACGCCTTGCGCTTTAATATAACGCCTTGCGCTTTTGCAGCCTCAAAAATTTCGGGGTCTTCAGCATCCCTCAATCCAAGATCGCGTAGGGCTATTGCAGTAACTCCAAATGTGCCTGCAATCCAAGTTGCGATCGCAGGCGACAAATGTGCATCAATCTAAATCGTTATCATGTAACTAAAACAGGATGATTGAGTTTACGTGAAGCGTAGGCAAGCGCAGCTTTTAAGTCGTCCATTTCCAGATCTGGTAGTTCTTCCAAAATTTGTTCAGCACTCAGCCCTGCTGCAAACAGATCCAAAACATCAGACACTCGAATTCTCATGCCACGAATACAGGGGCGACCACCACACTGTCTAGGATTTACTGTAATTCGTTCAAGTAATTTCGACATTTGATACAACCTCCATAAATTAAGCGTTTATCGAAAAGTGCGTTCGTTTGTCTCCTCGAAGAATAGCTCTTCACTTTGAGGTGCCATTCGCAATGCTATACTGGTCAAGCTCCTGGGGGTTTTCCAACAATCTGAACAACAGATGGAGGCAGGATGAATAACAATATAAGCAATGATTAAAGGACAGATGAATCATGAGCTGAAACAACATCAATCAACGAAGAAAATCTTCTAGAATTGATGATTGGTCAGCCGTCAAGTAACACAAGAATCATTCATTAGAGCAAACGAGTCTGATATTGAGGTTTAGTGACGCTCAGCATCAGATCAGTTTTGCATGCCCGGATAAGCACTGTAACTCAAGCAGGCAAAATAGTTTAGCTTTCTCTATTGACCCCGTCCGCCTCAGGGACTATGTTAGGTAGCTTTATGGCTTAGTATCGACATGTGGGTACTCTCGGATTTTCCTGTCCACTGTTACAATCGGGCAATTGTGCACCCTAGCTGTTGCAACGATGATTTGATCAGCAGGATCTCGATGAAAAGCTCCCGGTAATTGAGTTGATTCTACGCAAATTCGCGGCGTTAACTCTAGAAAATTTACACCTGGATAAGTCAAAGCTTCATTTAACCATTCATCCACAGAACTGGGTAAAGCTAGCCGACCATACTCAACTAATTTGGCAACTTCCCAGCAAGAAATTGCACTGATTCCCAATCCCTGTGATTCTTGTTCTCGAATGTACTCATAGTATTCACGAGTAAGTTTTTCATCTCCATGCACCCACCAAATCCAAATGTGAGTATCGAGTACAATCATCGTGTAACTTCCCAGTCATCTTGCGCCACAGGTTCGGTAGGATCGGTGTATTGAATTGTGGTTCCACGGAGAGGATAGCGGTTTTGTCCAGTGTCTCTTCGTGGTCGAGGCAAGATAATTACCTCAACTTGCTCGCCAGAGTGAAACGGTAAATTTTCTAAGGTTAGCGTTTTATCCTGAGTAATAATCGCTTCAATACGATGTGCCAGCATAGCTTGAAACCCCACAAAGGCTTACAGCAATATTATAACGGTGTGAGAAGAAACTCTGTCCTACGCTGAATTGCTTCTCACACACCACTCTTGAGGGCTTTAAGCATTGTAGAGTCGCCAAGTCGCGCCGCTAAAACCACCATCAGGTGTTGGAGTATTTGGCGCGAGTCCAACTGTACCGTTTCCAGTGCGACCGTCTAGCCACCGGGGACCATTAATATCCCCCAAACACTTCAATGCAAGAATACCTGAGCTAATCTCAAAAATTTGCCACCTTGTCCCTGAGAATTGCTTACCTGTTTCAGGCGCGAGTCCAACTGTACCATTTCCAGTACGACCATCTAGCCATCGAGGACCATTAACATTTCCCAAGCACTTCAAAGCGTAGACACCAGAATCCACCTCGAAAACTTGCCAACGTGTACCTGTAAAGGGGCCATCTCTCCGAGGCGCAAGCCCAACTGTACCATTCCCAGTTCTGCCATCTAACCATCTTGGACCTTGAATATTGCCCATGCACTCTAAGAGGATGTTTGAAAAGTTCTGAGGCGTCAAAAATTACGCCAAGCGCCTCACCATGATACGGATCATGGCGATGTAAATAAACGTCTCTGATGTTTCTGGCAATAACTCATAGTCTCTGACCAAGCGTCGGCATCCC
>JBJTUO010000300.1:0-7562 GCA_046080785.1 Leptolyngbyaceae cyanobacterium
GGTATACCAGGATGTAACGAAGGTGGTACCGGTGAGCCAGCCGCCCAGAGCCATGAAGGCACAGGGGAATAGCAGCAACCCGGACCAGCCGATAAAGACAAAGCGATCGCGCTTGAGCCAGTCGTCAAGGGCGTCAAACCATCCTTGACTCGGCTGTACGCGTCCAACAGCAATGGTCATAAGGGGTAAAACTCCGGAGCAATAAGATAATGAGAGCTTAGGAAAGAAGCTCTATCCCAATTCACCAGCCAAGAAGGGCTGGAAGCACAATTGGCTTGAATTCTGAATAGAGTTTACGTTTCTTTACTATTCTCCAATTATACGGAGAACTTCATAAATTATCCAGATACGGACGGTAATTTCTCATGATCGGGGACTTAACCGAGTCGTCGTTGGCTGAGGGAGCTGAGTAATTGTTAAATTCCTAGCAGCTTCCTCCAAATTCCTGGACATCAGTTGATAGGCTTGTATTACCAGGGTTGTCGTCCTTTGCCATCTCTACAGTAAAGGATACGGATGAATGGCTCCTGGCCTAGTAGATACACCTGGTAGATTACATTGAGAGGCTGTCAGTGATGGCGAACTCACCCCTTATATCCCTTCGGATCCCCCCAGATACCTTAGAACGCATTGATCAGTTGGCTCAAAAGCGATACCCTGCTCGCCGAAGTGGAAAAAAGCCCAACCGATCTCAGGTGATTTTGGATGCGATCGAGCAGTTTTTAGATCAGGCTGATTTGCAAGACTCAGCCCCCCCCTCCACAAATACTGTTAGACTATCCCGATCAGACAATAGCAATGGATCTACAGTAGTTTCTAATGTGACTGCATCGACTCCTAACTATGCAGTCATACAAACCTTAGGGCCTGAGAAAAGGGGCGAAATTACGAATTCAGAGGTTCTCACAAATTATCAGCCAGTGTGGGCTGAAACGACTGATGGTGTTGATCAGAATACATCCGCTTCAAAAACCTCTTCAACCCGAAAATATATTGATTTGTGGCTAGACTACTTCTCTTATATGGGTAAGTTAGCAAAACCCTGGTTTATATCGCGGATGTAAACAGAATTCAGAAGACAGAATTCAGAAGACAGAATTCAGAAGACAGAATTCAGAAGACAGAATTTAACAATTTGCCTGACTCCTTGATCTCCTGACTCCTTCTCTCCTGACTCCTTGATCTCCTGACTCCTTCTCTCCTGACTCCTTGATCTCCTGACTCCTTGATCTCCTGACTCCTTCTCTCCTGACTCCTTGATCTCCTGACTCCTTCTCTCCTGACTCCTTCTCTCCTGACTCCTTCTCTCCTGACTCCTTGATCTCCTGACTTATCAAGAATTTCCCCGCTTAACTTACATGTCTGTTGAACAGAACTAAAGTTAGGACAGTGTCATACAGCTCCTAATTAAATTTTTGGCATTTATAGAGCGATAAAATCATATATAATACACTGTATTACAGTGTAAACACTAATAGATTGAAAACTCTGAAAGCCTTTTTATCAAGGAGTTTCACCGAATTCATTAAGCTGTCAAATCTTCAATTTTCAAGATTAAAAGCCGTTTCAAAAAATATTAAACTTTTGTGTAGCGGTGCACACTTTTTCAAGCTAAAAACCGTATAGTTGCTAACAACTGGTGGAATTGATTTTTTCATTAAGACCAGGAACCAGGTTGACAAGCTATTTAACTTTACGATCGCTGAAGTAGAGGGTAAGCCTACACTCCTGACTCGTTTCATCGGTCGGCTACTACTACTACCGCAAGGCGCGACAAAAAGGAATTCACTTCCTTTTTGTATTCTCTAATCCCCACCTTCGTGGGGACTATTCTGTCCCGCTTTAGGCGGATACCCGATCGGTAGGGTAGATGGGGTAATCGGCTGGGTCATTATTTCCTGGTTCAATCAATCATTGCTCGACGGCCTGCCCATGCTGCTAATTTTCCAGGTGAGCAGAGCTGATCGACTCAAGTAAGCGAACTTTTATTCAATCATGGCGAGAGTTCACATGACGGCAACGCTTCTGACCCAAACCCAACACCCTTTACCTGCTGGCATTAACCTGTGTGCAGAAGTATCCCCTGCCCATGCTGCAATTTTGACTCCAGAAGCCCTAAATTTTCTGGCCCTGTTGCATCGCAAATTTGAGCCTGAACGGGCCCGCCTGCTGCAACTCAGGAAAACCATGCAACACCAAATTGATGCCGGTTGGTTGCCCGATTTTCCAGCAGAAACGGCTGCCATTCGAGCTGCAGATTGGACGATTGCACCCATTCCCCAAGACTTGAAAGACAGACGGGTTGAGTTAACCGGCCCCACCGATCGCAAGATGGTGATCAATGCCTTAAATTCTGGGGCCAATGCCTTTATGGCCGATTTTGAAGACGCCAGTAGCCCCACTTGGGAGACGATGCTAGCTGGTCAGGTGAATTTACGGGATGCGGTCGATCGCACCATCTTTTATAGAGACCCCAAAACGGGTAAAGACTATAGCCTTGGCACCAACCTGGCTGTCTTAATTGCCCGCCCTAGAGGCTGGCACCTCCTGGAAGAGCATTTGTTGGTAGACGGCCAACCGATTTCTGCCTCCCTGTTTGACTTTGGCCTCTACTTTTTCCACAATGCCCATCGTCTGTTACTGCAAGGGTCTGGGCCTTATTTCTACCTGCCCAAACTAGAAAACCGCCATGAAGCGGCCCTATGGGACGCGGTGTTTGTTGCAGCCGAGGAAGCATTGGGTCTGGCGATCGGAACCATCAAAGCCACGGTTTTGATCGAAACGATTTTGGCTGCCTTTGAGATGGATGAGATTCTCTATGCACTGCGCAACCATATCGTTGCCCTTAATTGTGGCCGCTGGGATTACATCTTTAGCTGGATCAAAAAGTTTCGCCAACGACCCGATTGGGTGTTGCCCGATCGCCAACAGGTCACCATGACCGCTCATTTCCTCCGTTCCTACAGTCTGCTCACCATCAAAACTTGCCATCGCCGCGGGGCATTAGCGATCGGGGGGATGGCCGCTCAAATTCCGATTAAGTCAGATCCAGCGGCAAATGAGGCCGCCTTGGCCCAGGTCAGCATGGATAAAGAACGAGAAGCGCGGGATGGTCATGACGGCACCTGGGTTGCCCATCCCGCCCTGGTAACGGTTGCCCGACAGGTCTTCGATCATCGCCTGCATGGCTTCAATCAACTGTCGGTCAAGCGAGAGGATGTGCAAGTTACAGCGGCGGATTTGCTAACCCTACCCCCAGGCACCATTACAGAGCGGGGGCTACGCACCAACATTAGAGTCGGCATTCTCTATTTAACCCACTGGCTGGGGGGAAACGGTTGCGTCCCTCTGTTTAACCTGATGGAAGATGCGGCTACCGCTGAAATTTGCCGTGCTCAGGTCTGGCAGTGGTTACACCATGGCGCTCACCTGGAGGATGGGCGGCCGATCGATTTAGATTTGTTCCATACCCTTCTTGCAGAAGAGGTTGAGGTCGTAAGGGGCTTGATGGAGCCCCAGTTTGCCAGTGCGAGGGATGTTGACTGGCACATCCATCTACACCAGGCCATTCGGTTGTTCAAGCAACTGGTCACCAATCATCAGTTTGCTGAGTTTCTAACGTTACCTGCCTATCGGCTACTGACACAACTGTAGGCCGCTTCCCGGTTTGAGGAGATCTGATTTGAGGCAGTCTCGTCAGGGGCTGCCATTGTTTACTGTGACTAATTTTGTGACTGATTTACTGAGAGAATAATATGTCTGAACCAACTTTTGCAACCCTGATTCCTAAAGCTCCAGAGGGTCGATTTAATGGCATCCAGCGCAACTACACCGCTGCAGATGTGGAGCGGTTACGGGGTTCTATCTCCATTTGTCACACCCTGGCCGAACTTGGCGCCAATCGTCTCTGGAAACTGTTACATGAAGAAGATTACGTGCATGCTCTGGGGGCTGTAACCGGTAATCAGGCCATGCAGATGGTGCGGGCAGGCTTGCAGGCGATTTATTTGTCTGGCTGGCAGGTGGCGGCAGATGCCAATGGGGCCGGAACCATGTATCCCGACCAGAGCCTCTACCCAGCCAATAGCGGGCCTGATCTGTGTCGTCGCATTAACCGCACCTTGCAACGGGCTGACCAGATTCAAAAAATGGAAGGCAGGGATGACACCTACTGGTTTGCTCCGATCGTGGCAGATGCCGAAGCTGGATTTGGCGGGCCCCTGAACAGCTTTGAAATCATGAAAGCCTATATTGAAGCTGGGGCAGCGGCTGTTCATTATGAAGACCAACTGGCCTCAGAGAAGAAATGCGGCCACCTGGGGGGTAAGGTTCTGATTCCCACAGCGGCCCACATTCGCAACCTAAATGCAGCCCGACTGGCTGCGGATACGATGGGCGTTTCCACCCTGATTGTGGCGCGCACAGATGCGGAGAGTGCCCGCCTGCTGACCAGTGATATCGATGAGCGGGATGTTCCGTTTCTCACCGGAGAACGCACCGCTGAGGGCTTCTTCTGCCTCAATCCAGAAATGGGATTGCTCAACTGTATTGCCCGTGGGTTGGCCTATGCTCCCTACGCCGATGTGCTCTGGTGGGAGACCTCCAAGCCCAATCTGCAAGAAGCTCGTCAGTTTGCAGAGGCGATTCATAAGCAGTATCCTGGTAAGCTCCTGGCCTACAACTGCTCCCCCTCCTTTAACTGGAAGGCCAATCTGGACGACCGGACGATCGCGACCTTCCAACGGGAGTTGGGGGCCATGGGCTACAAGTTCCAGTTTGTTACCCTGGCGGGCTTCCACAGCTTAAATCACGGCATGTACGAGTTGGCCAAGCACTACCGCAATCAGGGCATGGGGGCCTATGCCCAACTGCAAGAGGCTGAATTTCGCAGCGAGGCAGAGGGCTACACCGCTGTACGCCATCAACATGAGGTGGGCACCAGTTACTTTGATGCGGTTTCTGTGGCAATCTCTGGTGGGCAGTCTTCTACGACTGCCATGGCCTCTTCGACGGAAGCCCATCAATTTCATGCTGGCACTCAGCAGAACGGTCATCCCTCCCGCTTGTTACACCGGTCTGAGCGCGGCGGTGGCACGTCCCAATTGGAGGCTGTGCGGGTTGTTGAAGAGCTGAGGAAGGAAGCCTATTACTTCCGTGCGAAGGAAATCTACAAAGAAATTGAAGAATTTGCTTGGCACGATGATTATTAAAACACCTACTCTGCTTAGGCATTTCACTCGTCAACATTAGACTGGCCTTCTGAGCAAATCTGCGGAAGACGACGTCTGGCTTAGAGGGCAAGCCCGATTCCTGGGTTGGGGCACAGCAAGGCTGTGTCCTTTTTTTATTCCTAAACAATCGTGGCCTGCACCCTCTAAGATACAAGGAATGTTGGAGTTTTGATGGATCGGGAGCATCCCTTGTTAGCTGCTTTACTGTATGGTCAAGAAGATTTACGCCTGGAGCAGGTAGAAGACCCAACCCCAGCACCGGGTGAGGTCGTGATGCGGGTGGGAGCCGCCACCACCTGTGGTACTGATTTAAAGGTCTGGCGGCGGGGGGGGCATGCCCGCATGTTAAAGCCACCCACCCTGTTTGGCCACGAAGCGGCAGGAGAGATTGTGGCGATCGGCCCTGGTGTGCAGGGCTGGAAGCTGGGCGATCGGGTGGTTGCCAACAACTCTGCCCCCTGCATGACCTGCTTTTTTTGTCAGAAACAGGAATATTCTCTCTGCCAAAACCTGCTATTTAACAACGGTACCTTCGCCGAATATCTTAAAATTCCCGCCCCCATCGTGCAACAGAATCTGTTGCCCATTCCCGATGGCCTACCCGATGCCCTGGCCTCCTTAACAGAGCCACTGGCCTGTGTTTTGCATGGGGCGGCCCGTTCTCACGTCAGGCCTGGCGATCGGGTGGTGGTGCTTGGTGACGGCGCGATCGGGCTCATGTTTGTGGCCGCATTTGCCTCTGGGCAAGGCGACTGGACAACAGAATCCCCGACTCACAGGCCGTTTTCCCAGGTATTCCTGTTTGGAGGCAGTGAGCAGCGGCTAGACATTGGGCAAAGGTTGGGTGCTGTCAAAACCTTTAACTATCGCCAGGTAGAAGATATGCCTGCCTTAGTCAAAGACCTGACCGATGGCTGGGGTGCAGATGTGGTAGTAGAAGCAACGGGGGTTCCTGCGGCATGGGAGACCGCGATCGCCTGTGCTCGCCCTGGTGCAACGGTTAACCTGTTTGGCGGTTGTCCACGGGACACCACCATTACAGTCAATACAGAACAGTTGCACTATAGTGAGCTGACGCTCAAGGGTGTGTTTCATAACACCCCCACCCATGTACGGGCGGCCTTAAAACTTCTGGCGGGTGGCCAAATTCCCTTTGATCTACTGCTAAGTGGGGAGCAACCCTTAGCCAACCTGGGTCAGGTGTTTGAGGACATGAAACAAAGACGGGTGATTAAAGTGGCGATGATGCCTTGACTCTAGTAATACCCGTACCCCACCTTTTGCCTTATGTGATACCCTAGATGGGTATTAACGGGATGTGGCGCAGCTTGGTAGCGCACTTCGTTCGGGACGAAGGGGCCGCTGGTTCGAATCCAGTCATCCCGATTTAAATTGTACAGTGACTAATTATTTGTCATCGGTGACAGATTGGTGTCGGTGAACTGCTAGAACGCCGGTATAGAATACCCAAATAGTTCAAGTAAACTCATTCAATCTAACGAGCCATCAGGTGCTTCAAGTTTAGGTTATGCAGAAAAAAATAATACTGAACCGGTGCTCTAGAGATTGGCACCTGCGAGTCAGTGATATCTTGAATGCGATCGCTACTTCATAAAGGTTTTTTATGAAATATAATCCTGAAAAACATCATCGTCGTTCAATTCGACTGCAAGGATATGATTATTCCCAACTGGGTTTCTATTTTGTTACTATTTGCACCTGGCAGCGTGAACATTTGCTTGGGGATGTTATAAATTTTAATGTGAAGTTGAGCCGCTTTGGAGAAGCCATTCAATACAACTGGCGTATTTTGCCAAATAAATTTAAAGCTTTAGAGATAGATGAATTCGTGATTATACCAAATCATATTCATGGCATTCTGCACATAACTCAAGATAACCAAGACTCTTTATCTGAAATCGTCCGTAATTTCAAAACTTCATCTGCCCGTCGAGTCAACCAGCTAAGGGGAACAAAAGGCATTCCTGTTTGGCAACGCAATTATTATGAGCATATTATCCGTGATCAAAATTCGCTTGAGAAAATCCGTGAATATATTTCTAATAATCCTTTAGTCTGGAAACGAGATAAGTTAAATTTAAATCATTCATCCAATATTGATGTCAATGATGTTATCGACGAATTGTAGGGGCGGATTGATCTGTAGGGGCGGGTTTACCCATATAAATATGGGCTGCAGATATCTCTCATGAACCCGCCCCTACCTACATGAACCCGCCCCTACCTACATGAACCCGCCCCTACCCACATGAACCCGCCCCTACCTACATGAACCCGCCCCTACCTACATGAACCCGCCCCTACCTACAT
>JBJTUO010000301.1:0-5948 GCA_046080785.1 Leptolyngbyaceae cyanobacterium
TTCAAAAGTATTGAAAGGAGTCAGGAGATCAAGGAGTCAGGAGATCAAGGAGTCAGGAGATCAAGGAGTCAGGAGATCAAGGAGTCAGGAGATCAAGGAGTCAGGAGATCAAGGAGTCAGGAGATCAAGGAGTCAGGCAAATTACTAAATTCTGGCTTCTGAATTCTGGCTTCTGAATTCTGGCTTCTGAATTCTGGCTTCTAAATTCTGGCTTCTGAATTCTGGCTTCTGAATTCTAAATTCTATTACGGGCGTACCCCTTCACATTGAAGGATATGCCCACCAATCTTCAAACTATGCATTGCTACAGTTATGAGCTAAAGAAACGGCCATAAGAAAATGCCCCCGGTAAATCTGGGGGCCAGTCAGTTAAGGAGTGATGAAGCGAATTAATACAAGTGTATTAATATTGTCTTCACCTGTCAAGTCTCGGTCAAAATGCCAGGATCTGTAAGGGTTGCGACGGCAGGTAGTTTGCTGCTCTACCCTACCTGTGGCGAATATGTTCGTAAATATCCAGATACTCCTGGCCAGGATGATTCCAGGAGTAATCGCAGGTCATCCCTTGAATTGCAAGTTTCTCAAATTCTTCAGGTGAGTCCTTCCAGAGCGAGACCGCTCGATCAATTGCGGATTCTAAAGCATGCTGATCGGTTTGGAAGAAGACAAAGCCATTACGTTCTTCGGGGGGGTGAAAGTCATCATAGTCCCGATCAAATACTGTATTCACCAGACCACCGACCCCTCGTACAACGGGAACCGTACCGTACTTGAGACTAATCATCTGAGTCAGGCCGCAGGGCTCAAAGTTGCTGGGTACCACAATCATGTCGGCCCCTGCATAAATCAAGTGGGATAGTTCTTCGTTGAACCCAAGTTCCAGATGAATGTCGGGATTTTCATTTAAATGGTGCTTCTCATGCCAGAACCAGGAATTAATACTGGGCTCTGTCGCCGCCCCCAACAGCACAAACTGAGCTCCTTTTTGTAGGGCATAGTACATGGCGTGGTGTACTAGGTGGACACCTTTCTGATCGTCTAGGCGGCCAATGTAGCAAATCAAGGGCTTCTGATCATCATGAGTCAGCATCAGCCGTTCTCGTAAAGCCTTTTTGTTTTGTGCCTTCAGCTCAAAGGTCTCGCGATTGTACTGATGTGGAATGTAGGTATCAATCTCAGGATTCCAGATTTCGTAATCAATTCCGTTCAGAATGCCGCTGAATTTATGTTGATTGGCATGGAGAGTATGCCCCAAGCCGTAACCCAGATCTCCGTGATGGGCTTCCCAGGCATGGTGGGGAGAAACCGTCGTGACATGGTTGGCATAAACAATCCCCCCTTTCATAAAGTTCAAGGCAAAGGGGTTGAAGTTATCACGCAGGCGATCGTGGCTAAAGTAGTAAGGCTCGTTATTCAAACCTGTGGCCCAAAGCACATTTGCTCCTGCGATGCCTTGATGCTTAAAGTTATGGATGGTGTAGCAGACTCGTTGATTGGCCATGCCATGCCACTTATACATCTCAAATAACATGACCGGCACCAGGCCAGTCTGCCAATCGTGGCAATGGATGATGTCTGGTCGTTTATTGCTGCGGAGCAAAAACTCCAGTGCCGCCTTACTAAAAAAGGCAAACCGCATGTGGTCATCTAGCGCACCGTAGTAATGCCCCCGATGAAAGAAATTATCACCAGAGTGGGGCTGAATGAAAAAGCACAGGCGACCATGCACCCAACCACAAAAAACTGAGCAGTGAATGCCACCTCCATCCCACGGTATCCACAGGTCTTTGTAGGCATCATGCAAGCCCCAAATATGGTCGTAGCGCATGCAGTCATACATGGGCAGAATAATTTCGACGGTATGACCTCGTAGTTCTAGCTCCCGGCTCAGCCCGTAGACAACATCACCTAAACCTCCAGCCTTAATTACGGGGGCACATTCCGACGCAATCTGCACAATATACATAAGCTGATTTGCTACTTTTTTAATTAAGTTTAAGTGCTCAGTCAGAGTGAATTATGCCCCTTAACGGGGACGTTTGTAAAGACATGTAAAAGCCAGGTGATGCAGGGATTCGAACCCCCGATCGCGAATCACGTTCTCGTCCCTGTCCCGATGTTCACGGGCTTCTGCAACAGCCATCCTGGTTGATGGAAATTGTTGCGGTTTGGGCTACCTGCTCCCGTGCTCGTAAAACAAGCCTTGCATACAGGACGATCGCTTGGTAGTGTGGCGGAATAGAGTTGAGGGAGATCCCTGAAGGTTGTCGTCACAGGGGTTGGGCTAATCTCTGCTTTAGGTTGCCGTGATTTAACCTGGAGTCGCCTACTGGCTGGAGAAACGGCCATCAAGCAACACCACCCCTACCAGTCTTTAGCGACCTATCCCCTGGCACTCATCGGCCATACTCCTGCCTACATTGACGATTTAACCCGCCAGCTCGTGGGTGACGCCTTGGCGGATGCGGGTTTAACTGCACCCCTATCAGACTGTGGAGTGGTGATCGGTTCCAGTCGGGGCAATCAGGCTCGCTGGGAAGGGTTGGCCGCAGATTTCATCAGCAGGAATGCCGCCCCCATGGGTTGGCTTGAAACCCTGCCCCATCTGGCTGCAACGACTGCGGCTCAAATTTTGGCAACGGCGGGGCCAGTATCCTCTCCCATGGCAGCCTGCGCCACTGGAATTTGGGCGATCGCCCAGGGGGCAGACCTGATCCGATTGGGGGTTTGCCAGAGAGTCTTGGCGGGTGGGGTGGAAACGCCCATCACCCCCCTGACCCTGGCTGGGTTTCAACAAATGGGGGCATTGGCGCAGTCTGGTGCCTATCCATTTGACCAGGCCAGGGAAGGCATGGTCTTGGGCGAGGGGGGAGCAATTCTCGTGTTGGAGTCAGAAACCTTAGCCAGACAGCGATCAGCCCGAATTTATGGCCAAATTTTAGGGGCAGGGTTCACTGCAGACGGCTACCATGTCAGCGCCCCAGAGCCAGGTAGCCCCTCAGCAAAATTAGCAATTCGTCAATGCCTGAGTCGCAGTCAGATCACCGCCGAGGAGGTTGGATATATCCATGCCCATGGCACAGCGACCCGTTTAAACGATGCCAATGAAGCCGCCTTAATTCACTACCTGTTTCCACCGCGGGTGCGGGTCAGCTCTACTAAAGGGGCCACCGGCCATACGATCGGGGCTTCCGGGGCGATTGGCACAGCCCTCTGCTTAATGGCGCTACAGTCCCAAAGACTGCCCCCCTGTGTGGGGTTGCAGTCACCAGCCTTTGATCTTGCCTTTGTGACTCAGGCAGAACCGATAGCCTTCAACGCGGCCCTCTGTTTTAGTTTTGGCTTTGGCGGCCAAAATGCAGTGCTTGCGGTAGGTCACTAGACCTAAGTGCCCATGATCGGAAAAAATGATCTGTAATCTCCCAATTTGCGTCTGAAATTTTTAAACTAGTAGTGAGGCACCCTTGCGGGTTATCTGCCAGTGCATCTGACCCGAATTACTTAGTCCGCCCTTAAACCTTGATTCTTTAGCTGAAGGAAAGTCTACTCATGGGATTGTTTGACCGCGTCAGTCGAGTCGTTAGAGCCAATCTAAACGACATGGTTAGTAAAGCCGAAGATCCAGAGAAGATTTTGGAACAAACCGTGATCGATATGCAAGAAGACCTGGTGCAGATGCGTCAGGCTGTTGCCAGTGCGATCGCTAGTCAAAAACGGAGTCAGCAGCAATATAATCAGGCTCAAACCGAAGCCAATAACTGGCAACAACGGGCGCAGTTGGCCTTACAAAAGGGTGATGAAAACCTGGCCCGTGAAGCCTTAACCCGGAAGAAAACCAACGCTGATACCGCTGCCAGTCTCAAGACTCAACTGGATCAACAGTCTGTCATGGTAGACCAACTGAAGCGGAACCTGGTAGCACTGGAAGGAAAAATTTCTGAAGCAAAAACCAAGAAAGACATGCTCAAAGCCAGAGCCTCTGCGGCTAAGGCCAACGAGCAGTTGCAACGGACTGTGGGCCAGATTGGAACGGGCAGTGGCATGGCAGCTTTTGAGCGGATGGAAGAAAAGGTCTTGCAGATGGAGGCCCGTTCCCAGGCTGCTGCCGAATTGGCTGGCAATAGCCTGGAAGAGCAGTTTGCCCTGCTGGAGTCTGGCAGCAATGTGGACGCCGAACTGGAGGCCATGAAAGCCCAATTATTAACGGGTTCTGCTCCGGCCCAAGCCCAACTCACCGGTACCGTTAGCGGCGCAAGTCCGACTACAAGCAGCGATGCTACCCAGGCCGATCGCCCTAAAGATGCTGTTGATCAAGAATTGGAAGATCTGAAGAGGGAGTTGGATAAGCTATAAATGAGGCGTTGAATCCCTCTCCCCAGTTTCTGAACCTGTCTGGTTTCTGAGTCTGTGCAATGAGGGAGAGGGAAGGCAATGAAGCGTGACGCGACAGCCAGTGTATCCTGATGGATGGATAAGTGCCCTATTGAAGATTGAGAAAGACCCGTGCTGGATCTGAAGCAAATCCGTGAAAAGCCTGAGTGGGTGCAAGAACACCTGAATCGTCGGCATGATGCCTACGATCTGCAACCGATTTTACAGTTGGATAAGCAACGACGCCAGTTAGAGCAGCTGCGATCGCAACTTCAGGCCCGCAGTAACGAAATTGGCAAGCAGGTGGGTCAACAAATAAAGGCGGGAACTGCTTCCAATTCTGCGGAAATTCAAGCTCTCAAGGCAGAAGGGAATGAGATAAAAGCCCAGCTTACTGACCTGGAACCCCAGGAGAAGGCCCTCAAAGCTGAAATTGACAACTTGATTCTCAATTTGCCAAACTTACCCAGTGCAACTACTCCCAATGGCAAAGATGAGACTGAAAATGTAGAAATTCGTCGCTGGGGAAATGAATACAAGCCTGGCCTCGCCAATCCCTTGCCCCATTGGGAAATTGGGGAGGCCCTGGGGATTTTGAATACTGAACAGGCAACGAAAGTGGCCCAGACCCGGTTTGTTCTATTGATTGGGGCGGGTGCCGCTTTAGAACGGGCTTTAATCCAATTCATGCTGGATCGCCAAACCAAAGCTGGCTATTTAGAAGTATTACCACCCTTTTTAATTAATACCGAATCCCTCACTGCCACAGGCCAGTTGCCAAAGTTTGCAGAAGAAAGTTTTCGCTGCCGGGATGATGATCTTTGGTTGACGCCAACGGCAGAAGTGCCTGTTACCAATCTCTATCGAGATCAGGTGATTGCAGGCGATCGCTTACCTATTTACCACTGTGCCTATACCCCCTGCTTTCGGCGGGAGGCCGGTAGCTACGGACGGGATACCCGCGGGTTGATTCGCTTACATCAGTTTAATAAAGTGGAACTGGTGAAACTGGTGCGGCCTGAAACTTCAGAACAGGAACATCAAGCCCTGGTGCAAAATGCCGAGGCCATTCTACAGGCTCTAAAGTTGCCCTACCGGGTGATTGAGCTCTGTACGGGAGATCTTGGCTTTGGTGCGGCTAAATGCTACGACCTGGAAGTCTGGCTCCCGGCTGCTGCCACCTATCGGGAGATTTCTAGTTGCTCCAATTTCACTGACTTTCAGGCTCGACGGGGCAACATCCGCTTTAAGGATACTGGACAGAAGGGAACCCAGTTTGCCCATACCTTAAATGGTTCTGGTCTGGCAGTGGGAAGGACAATGGCGGCAGTGCTTGAAAACTACCAACAACCCGATGGTACGGTGCTGATCCCAGAAGTACTCCAGCCCTACCTGGGTCGGGAAGTTCTTTAGCTCAAGGGGGATTCTTGTCAGCCGAGCGGTCTGAGCAAGGCGAACCTGTTTACAATAGATAAACATTCGTTGCGTTTTTTTGGGTCGGTTGCCTTATGTCCATTTTGGCTGCGATCGCTGTTTTAGCGGTTTTGATTGTCGTTCATGAACTGGGACACTTCATT
>JBJTUO010000302.1:0-6093 GCA_046080785.1 Leptolyngbyaceae cyanobacterium
AACCAGATTCGAGTAAGCCAGGTTTGCACCAAGCAAGTTTGCTCTAGAGAGTTGGGCCGATTGTAAATTTAACCCACTGAGATTTGCCATTACAAAATCAGTCAGGGGGTTGAGCCCAGCCAGTTTGGCAAGTTCAAAAAAGTCATCCGTTTCTGCTTCTAGAATCAGCTTGACTTGCCTTTGAAGCTGCTCAAACGACTGATCATTTATCGTCATACTGAGAAATTGTCCGGTTGGCATGGGGGGTTTGCCTCCTGGGCTCACCGATTTGGTAAACACTACAGCAACGACGGGGGGATTTCCGCAAGCGGCAACAAATTTAGAAAAGTTTAAATGGTGACACGCTGCTTTTTCTCATACTGTCGCATGAGGTGTGGATTTTTCAAGAGGACAGTTGCCAGTCTGATGACTGGAACTTCACACCAAACTCCGACTAACCTGGATTATTCACGAACCCCTCAATTATTGGCTGTCATTCCCGTGGCAACGGGAATCCAGGTTGGGCAACTTCTATCAAGGTGGATTCCCGCCTACGCGGGAATGACGGAAGCTCAGTTACCTCATGAATTATGCGGGCTAAACAGTGGAACTAAATTACATTGTAGAAATAAGACATAAAAAAGAAGTAACTGATATCACGAATAGGTGTGATGTCAGTCACAAAACTGATTGAAATCTAATTTGGCTAAGCAACGCTATGGCGACGCTCTGATATCCAGACTGTCACTAGTCGCTCAATCACTACCCGCTTAACCGGGCTAATGTCCTCAGGTACCAGACGCTCCATCAAATGCTCTATTTCCGATCGCTCTACTAGCAGCTCACCTGCTTCTTGTGGAGATGGCGCGGCTCCATACATGTAAGAGGGGGGAACCCGACCAGAAGAGGGAGACTGCGTGGTGTTAGAACGGAGCATCATAATAGTGTACAGGGAAGTTTCAAAGGTTTACGGAAGACGATGAACTCAATACATAGAGCATAGTCTGAGAAAAGCCTTCACCAAGCGAAGGTACATCTATATTAGATTGAGCATCAGAGTAACTAATTCAGGTAGTGTATACCAAAATATACAACTCTTTACTTGATCAAACTGTGAATTATGGAACAAAGCTAAGGAACTCCCTTATCTTTGTTAATTCACTTTAGATCTTACTCTCTAACTTAACATTCCCATCTGGGAGTATATACTCCCAGCACCGAATCTTCATATTGGCTCAGTCTCGGTATTGGGCTGCTCAAGGTACTGGCGCTCCAGTAAAAAGGCACCCTGGGGAAATCGAATCGCCCAGTAGTCACCGGGTCGTCGATCCAAAATAATTCCTGCTTCCCCTAGCGGAACCAAATCGGGAGGCCGCAGCATTGGCATGGGGTCAGCAGTTTTGAGATAAGGGGGACGGCGGCCTAGGTGTACCCGATCGCCAACAGCGAGTTCTTTCATCAAAAATCCTCCGAGGTGCCCCTGCGTTTATGTGCGGGGAGGGATAAAAGCGTTGCTGAAAATTTAAGGAACCTGCCAGACTTTTTCATGATAAGCAACAGGGTCACCGTAGGGGTCATCTGGAGGATGGGAATGATCGGGATGATGATGATGGTGGTGGCCAGAGCCCGGATGGGTTGAATCATGGGTGTGACCGTGGTGGTGAGAATGGCCGACTCCACTAGCAAGGGCTGCCAGCCGAAACTTACACATTTCGCAGTTCATCTGTACCTGACCCAGATGGGTTTCAATTTCCCGATCGCGCAGAATGGAGAATAGGTGGGGATGTAATCCCATTTCTGGCAGGTTGGTCAATTCAATATCTGGATGCTGGAGTTGCTGCTGCATCGAGATGTCATAGATTTTCTTCACCAACAACCCTGTAAACAAGAAATGGGGCAAGACAATAACCCGCTTGGGTTGATACAGTCTGGCCCGGCGAAAGCCTTCTTCTAAGCGGGGATGGGTGATACCAATAAAACAAACCTCAACGGTCTGGTAGCCGCTGCCTTCCCATAGTAGGCGGGCCAGCTTATAAACATCACTGTTGGCATCTGGGTCACTCGCTCCCCGACCCACCACCAGCAGAACGGTGTCTTTACGGGAAACGCCCCTGGGATTGTATGCTGGGCGGTCAAACTCTGCTAACCGAGATCGCCAAAGGTCAAGGATCGTGGGCGTAATTCCAAAGTGGCGTCCGTAATGAAAGGTGATCTGGGGATGTCGTTGTCTGGCTCGATCTAGCTCATTGGTGACATCAAATTTATTGTGGCGTGCGGCAAATAAAAGAATTGGAAGGACTGACAGATCAGTATAGCCCTGCTCGACACAGCGATCGACCCCCTGCTGAATCGTTGGTTCTGTCAGTTCTAAAAAACAAGGTAGGACTGGGCGTGATCGATCGAGCGCCTGGTAAGCATCGGCAAAATCGAGTAAACTTTGCCGACCTTCAGCATCACGGGTTCCGTGTCCTATCAGCAACAAAGGGCGTTGGGTGGGTAGAGGGGGAAGATGAAGCGACGCCAGAGTCGCTTGCTCTGTTGTTAAGATTGATTCGGGAAGCATGGGGCAACTCCGCTGTTTGCAACGATGAACATAGGAAACTGTTAAAGCCCCTCTGAGTAAGTAAGCATATAAGCTAACAATTGTATCAGAATGATGGCGAGAGAGACCCCCACCTTCCGGTTCTGAGTTTAACCGAAGCACAAGCGGGGAATCGTCATCTTGCTTAAAAAATGATTTGACAACTGAGTTTAATTTTTCGCCTGATTTCCTATACAATTAAGGAGTCTCGCACAAGAATGTTACAGAATAATCTCTAAAAGTTTTTTCTGACAGGCTTTTGATTGGTTTTTGGTTTTGAATGTTTGAGTTATATTCTTGCAGGCTTTGGGAATGACAGTTGGAGCCGGGGTTTAGGCATTTCAGAGAGCCTAGCCATGTCTAGGGTTTGATCAATCAACCTTGTCCTAGGCTTTTTGGTTGAAGCTATATATTGGAGAAACGAACGATGGGTATGGTTACATTTATTCGAGATGAAGCTGAATTGGATGCACTACTGACCAATGAGCCTGTGTTAGTTGTAGATTTCACCGCCAGTTGGTGCGGGCCCTGCAGGGTAGTGGCACCTTTGATGGATCAACTGGCAGAGGAGTATGGCGATCAGGCAAAGGTCTTCAAGTTAGATTTAGATGCCAATAAGCCGATTGCTAAACGGTTTGCCATCAAAAGTATTCCCGCGATTTTATTTTTTAAGCAAGGGCAACTTGTAGAAACTATCGTGGGCATTAAATCCTATGACGAGTTTGTTAGCGTTATAAAACGCTGCCTATAGCGTAGTTCTATTTCTATAGATTTTGTGACAGATATCGTGATGCAGTAATAATTTATTTTACTGGAGGGCTTGTTATGGATTTACTGACAGTAGTTCGATGCCCAAACTGTGGTAGTTTTGCACATCGTCTCTTGAGCGATCGCCTTCCCTTCTGTCATCGGTGCCCTGACAATCAAGTTGCAAAAACTGAATGTCCGGTCTGTGATTATCTGATGCTGATGTGTTGGCAAGATGGCAAAGTGCTAGAAGCCTATGCCCCTGGTCGGCCAGCAGGTATTCCTGCAATAGCTATCTATCAGCCCCCTTCCAGCTCAGAACAGCCTTTTACCGTAAAGCAACTACTGACGCTGACGCCCCAATCAGTTACAGCTTGATGTTGGCATTGCTGACGAGGCAATTACAAGATAAGCAAGCAAGTTGATTGGTAAATACCCCAATACTGTATTCATAGGAGAACTTAAATTTATGATGCATGCAGAAGAGATTATGACTCGAGAGGTGGTCACGATTCGTGGCTCTGATACGGTCGCAGACGCTGTGAAATTGATGAAGGACAGGAAACTGCGAGCCTTGATTGTAGAGCCCCGCTCAGTCCAGGATCCCTATGGGATGGTAACAGAGACCGATATCATCTATAAAGTGGCTGCCTTTGGTCATGATCCTAAAAAGATGCGGGTCTATGAGATTATGACCAAGCCTTGCATCGTTGTTAACCCTGACTTAGGGGTTGAGTATGTTGCTCGCTTGTTTGCTCAAACTCGCATTCGTCGGGCTCCTGTAATTCAAAACGGAGCCCTACTTGGGATTATTTCGGTCAGTGATATTCTGTTTAAGAGTGATTTTGCAGAAAAGCCCAAGCCTCTGTTTATCGAAGACCAGATTGAAGCTGCCCGCGAAGAAGCAAGGGTTATCTGCGCCCAAAAGGGAGAAACTTCGCCAGAATGTGCTGCCGCCTGGGATGCGCTTGAAGAGATCCAGGCTGAGGCCTCTCATCAGCGCAGCAGAAAGCTAGAGACAAACTCCCTCCAGGCTTACTGTGAAGCAAATCCTGATGCTCTAGAATGCCGGATTTATGAAGACTAGGTGTCCCCTACGGCTACCACCGCAAGGCGGGACAAAAAGGAACTCAGTTCCTTTTTGTATCCCTTAATTTGTCCCGCTTTAAGCGGATACCCTCCCCTATTTAAAAAAGGCTCATGAAGTTCTGCGATAAGTTGAACGAGGCTGTTCTTCACAATCAAAGTTTACTCAGCATCCGGTTAGATCCTGACCCTCAAATATGGCCAAACGACTTTGGTTCCTGGCAAAACGTCACCAACCGCATGTGGGGGTTACAGGAGTGGCTGCAGTTTTTGATTGTAGAAACAACCGATTTGGTTTGTGCTTACACCCTGACCCTGGAGTTTTACCGCACCCTGGGTTCTTCAGGGTTAGGGTTACTGCGCCAGACCTTGGCTGCGATCCCGTCTCACATCCCGGTGATTCTGGATGCCCAACATGCAGACTCCCAAACCAGCACAATCTTTGCCCAGATGATCTTTTCAAACTGGCAAGTCGATGCTGTCACCCTCAATCCCTATATTGGCCAAGATGGGGTTACCTCATTTTTGTGTCATTCGGGTAAATTTACGTTTGTTCTCTGTGCAACAGCGAATCCTTCTACAACTGATTTGCAGGAATATCCCACGCCCCAATCCCCTTTTTATTTGAATTTGGTTGAGGAGGTGAAAAAATGGGGCATTCCAGAACAAGTGGGGTTAGAGGTTGGCGGAAAATCAGATGTTTTTGCCCGAGTCCGCGCGATCGCGCCCGAGCGAGTGATACTAACCAATAATGTTCCAACAGCCCCTGAGGAGTTGAAGGCATTTTTGACAGCAGGGTTAACCGGCAACGGGGATGGCCTGATTATTTCAGTTCCTCCAGAGACCGGAGACAACCAGTCGCCCAGAGACTTTGCCCGATCGCTGCGGCATCAAATTAACCAGATCAGAGAGGCGATTTCTCAGGAGAATCCAGCCTGTTCGATCTGGGCACCCGATGTTTGCCTGCTCCATCAACATCCCCATAAAGATTTGATTTTGCAGCTTTATGACATTGGTTGCATTCATTTCGGGGAATTTGTCCAGGCTTCTGGTGCAACATTTCCCTATTACATTGATTTACGGACAATCATTTCCCATCCTCAAGTATTTGAGCAGGTGTTGAATGCCTATGCCGATATTTTGAAAAACTTAACATTTGATCGAATTGCTGGCATCCCCTATGGTTCACTACCGACAGCAACGGGTTTAGGATTACGTTTAAATCATCCGATCATCTTTCCCCGTAAGGAAGTTAAAGCCCATGGCACCCGGCGACTGGTGGAAGGTCGGTATCGGGAAGGGGAGACTATTGTTGTGATTGATGACATTTTAATTACCGGTAAGAGCGTGATGGAGGGTATTGAAAAATTGCAATCCGTTGGTTTACGGGTAGAAGATGTCGTTGTATTGATTGATCATGAAGGCAACTCAAACCATACCCTGGGAGAGCAGGGCTATCGTTGCCACTCTGTTTTGACAATCTCCGACATTGCCACAATCCTACACGAAGCCGGACGCTTAGATTTGGGGCAGTTTAACCTGCTGTTCAAAGCACTTCCGTGACATATCCTACTAGCTTGCCTACCCGACGCTGATTGCAAGCAATACAGCACGGGCTTCCAAGCTTTCGGCTACACAGTTCACAGGCTGGGCAACCCCATCGCCTCCCTATGCGTTGTTTAGACTCCGCGTGATGACCC
>JBJTUO010000303.1:0-24879 GCA_046080785.1 Leptolyngbyaceae cyanobacterium
GAGCCTAGATGTCAAGGGATATTCTAGTATTCTCGGATCGGACATGGTGTGTAAGACCTGAGTAGAGGCAACTCGAAAGGGCGGCAGCAGTTCAGGAACCCCGCACTGTATGCATAGCATCAGTGTCAGGAGGATGTCAGATTCCCATTTTCACAAGATGCCCAAAAGATTCAGTCGCTCTCAGTCGCAAATAAAAAACCCCGGTGGTAAGCCGGGGGCTGGATTAGGGTGCACTACCTGTTTGAAACCTTCACTGGCTGATAGGACAGATCAGGAAAAAATTTTTAACTTTGTCCCTTTTTCAGTCGTCTGTAACCTGGCGGAGGTAAGTCGAAACGCCTGCCAGACAGAGCATTTGACCAATTAACCTTTTCTTGAGCATTCTGACCAACGCAATAACTAGCAGTGCAATAATCAAAAGTAGTACGATTCAACGCAATGGTTACTCGACGTTTTGTTACCCTTGGGCTACTAGGGGGTGTGCTTGCAGCCTGTGCAACCTCCCCTGGTCAAGCAGAACGTCGTGACTCAAACTTAAATCAGGAGGCCGTGCCCTCTATGAAATTAGAAAGTCGTGCATTTACAGCAAACGCAACCATCCCACAACAGTACACCTGTGATGGGCAAGACCTTTCACCCCCGCTGCAGTGGGATACCCCTCCTCCAGGAACTCAAAGTTTGGTTTTAATCACCGACGATCCAGATGCGCCAAGGGGCACCTTCGTTCATTGGGTGCTCTATAACCTGTCTCCCGATCAGCGCGGGTTAACCGAAGGCGCTTCTTCTGCCCAGCCGACCCTGGCCAATGGAGCGTTTCAGGGGCGCAGTGATTTTGGCAAGCTGGGGTACGGCGGGCCATGCCCTCCCAGTGGCAGCCATCGCTATTTCTTCAAGCTCTATGCCTTAGATACCCGCCTGACCCTGCAACCGGGTGACACCAAAGCCCAGGTAGAACGGGCCATGCAGGGTCATATCCTAGATCAGGCTGAACTGATGGGGTATTACACCCGATCGCGTTAGGCGGGAGACTAGGCAACTGCCATTACCTGAGGCAACTCCGCCGGGGTCATGTGATCATTGACCGTGCGGCCATCCTTAAACCAGATAATGCGGTGGGTTCTACGGGCCACATCTGGTTCATGGGTGACCATAACCACGGTCATGCCGCTGCCGTTTAACTCAGTAAAAATATTGAGAATTTCATTGGTCGTGGTAGAGTCTAGGGCACCCGTCGGTTCGTCAGCCAGCAGCAAAACCGGACGTCCCACAATGGCGCGGGCGATCGCCACCCGTTGTTGTTGGCCCCCAGAGAGTTGGTTGGGGCGGTTATGCAAGCGATGACCCAGACCGACACGGGTTAAGGCTTCTACTCCCCGGTCTCGCCGCTGACGCTCTGGCACATTGGCATAGACCAGGGGCAACATGACATTCTCTAGAGCCGAGAGTTGGGGCAGCAGGTGGAATTGCTGAAAGACAAACCCCAATTTCTGGTTACGGATGTGGGCCAAGGCCCGATCGCCCAGCCTGGCGACTTCGATGCCATCCAGATAGTAATGCCCGGAGGTCGGGCGATCGAGGCAACCAATAATATTCATCATGGTGGATTTGCCAGAGCCAGAGGCACCCATGATAGAGCAATACTCACCCTGATTGACTGTCAGGTTAACCCCTGCCAGGGCCCGCACCTCGGTTTCACCAGAACCATAGATCTTGTAGACATTTTCTAATCGAATAATGGCTGACCCAGACATATCTCAGGCACTCCGTAAAGCAACAATGGGGTCTAACTGGGCTGCACGACGGGCAGGCACGACTCCAAAAAAGAGGCCAATGCCACCGGAAACCACGGTCGCCAGCATAATGGTCGAAGGAGAAACCATCGCTTCCAAAGGGGTCAGGAGGCCGATGGCAAAGATGCCGCCCACGCCGAGCGCCGTACCAATCAGGCCACCCGCCGCAGACAAAATGACCGCTTCAATCATGAATTGCACCAGAATGTCTTGCTGGGAGGCACCGATCGCCTTACGCAGACCAATCTCCTGGGTGCGCTCTGTCACCGATACCAGCATGATGTTCATGATGCCAATCCCACCGACAAGCAGGGAAATACCGGCGATCGCCGCCAGCATCGCAGTCAGCCCCCCCGTGATGGAACCAACAATTTGCAGCACATCCTTCTGGGTTTGGACTGTAAAGTCGTCTTTGTCTGTGATTTTGTGCCGTAATCGCAACAGGTTGGTGATCTGGAACTCTGCCGCCCGCACACTCTCTCGATTTTTAGCCGAGGCGGAGATGAAGGTAAGGTCTAGACCGTAGGGGGATGTGCGGCCCGTCAGACGGTTAGCCAGGGTCGTAATCGGGACGATTGCCGTCTCATCCTGGTTGTTCCCTAAAAAGGCCCCTTTGGGTTGCAGCACCCCGATTACCCGAAAAGTAACATTCTTAATACGAATATTTTCCCCGATTGGATCCCGGCTGCCAAAAAAGCGATTTGCCAGGTCTGACCCTAAGGCCACCACCTGGGCGTTGGTCTCCAAATCCCGATTCGAGATGAAGCGGCCCTTGGCCATATCAAAGCTGCGGACTGAGAGAAACTCTGGCGTCGTACCGACCACCAGAGCACTGGTATCTAGATTGCGATAGACGATCGGGTACTGGTTTTGCCGCTGGGGTGCAACTTCCTTCACAGATGGCACCTGTTCGGCGATGGCCTCGGCATCTTCATAGACCAGGGTTTTGGGCAGGTCAAAGGTGCGGTTGCGGGTATCCCGACTACCCGGCGAAACAAAGACCACATTGGGCCCAAGGGATTCAAACTGTTCAGAGGCCAGGCGTTGCGCCCCCTGGCCAATGCCCACCATGGCAATCACCGAGGAGTTACCAATGATGATGCCCAGCATGGTCAAAGCACTGCGTAACTTATTGGCAGTCAAGGTCTTAAACGCCATCTTGCCACTTTCAAGAATGTCCATACCGTCTTCTAAGTTGGAGGTTTAAGCTCAATCAATGGATTAGCGATTATTCATGCCACGGATAATGTCATCCAGCTTTTGGCCTTCGGGCAACTCGGTATAGACCCGATCGCCCTCTTGCAGACCCTCTAAAATCTGGGTCTGGTTGCCGATGGTCTGCCCAATGGTGACCGCCTGAAACCGCGGCTTATTGTTAGACCCAGGTATTAAGACGCCAGTTTCTCCCTTATTCGTGACGATCGCCACGGTCGGAACAATCAGGGCATTATCCAAGGGCTTACCGATGAAGGTCAGGTCTGTATTCATGCCAGACCGGAGCTTATCCATACCCGTTACAATTTGAACCCGCACCTGGAAAGAAGTGACATTTTGTTCTACCACTGCTTCCGGCGAGATCAGCCGGACTTTGCCTTTAAATACCCGATCAGGATAGGAATCGGCCCGAATTTCTACCGTTTGACCTAAACGAATCTGCCCGATATCCACCTCTGGCACCTTCGCTAATACCTCTAAGCCATCTGCCAGCGCCACGATCGAGGTAGAGGTGGCAGAAGAGGTAGCAGAGGCCGATGTGGTAGGGGTAACAAAGGCCCCTTCCGTTGCATATTTCTGGGTGATAATGCCGGCAAAGGGGGCTCGAATCAGGGTGTCTTCTAACTGGTTATTCACTGCCTGTAGTCGTGCCTTTGCCGCCTGCACCTGGGCATTGGCCTGCTCTACTTCCTGGATACGGGGGCCGTTTTGCTGCTGTCGTAATTGCTGACGAGCACTTTCGAGCCCCGCCTGGGCTTGAGCCAGATTAGCCTGGGCATTGCGCTCTTCATTCAGTACCTCATCCAGGCGATCGCGGGAAATTGCCCCCTGAGAGCCTAACATGCGGTTACGTTGGACTCGTTGACTGGCCAGATTCAGGCGGGTTTGAGCTTCCAACACTCGCCCTTCAGCTTGATTGACCTGGGCCTGGGCCTGGGCCACCACTTCTGGGCGGGAGCCTGACTTTACCAGGGAAAGATTGGCTTCAGCCTGCTGTAAGGCAGCCAATGCTTGATTTCGTTCGGCTTGCAGATCGGTATTTTCCATACGAGCGATAATTTGCCCTTGCCGTACCCGATCGCCCTGTTCTACCAGCAGGGTTGACAGGCGACCGGCGGTTTTGGGACTCAGATTGACGGTTTGAATCGGCACTACTGCCCCGTTAGCACTGATTCGCAGAGTCATATTTTTGAGCTGGACGGGAACCGTCAGATCCACAGGTGTCTGGCGGGGTGTATTGGTGCGGGTAAGCACAAAAGTTGTGCCAGATACCCCAACCAGGCCTGCGGCCGCCAAGCCAATCAGCCAGGGGGCTGGTTTCTTTTTTACGGTGTCAATCAGGGGAAGTTGCATAAGGGTCAAGCTCTCACGAGTGGTCTGTCAAAATCGTTTTGAGGGGAAAAGCCTGCTCAAAACAGCTCAAAAGTAGGTTTCTAGACTTTGGTTACCCCTCAGGTCTATCCTGGCGGACTGCTAGGGTGAAGGATAGGAAGGGCTGGTTTGACGCTGATTTTGCCAACGCTCAAATAAAAGGGGGAGTTCTTCTTCCCAAAATGCATGCATATCGTGCATGTCCTGCAATCGTTGACGGCTTTCCAAATCTTGGTCATGCAAGAGAGTTAACCCTTTCTCTGCCAGTTTGCGAAAGGCCCGAATCTGAACCAGACGCCGCTGGGTTAACTCTGACCAGACATTGGGCTTGATCTGGAAATAATCACGCCGCTGCCCTGGCAAACTAATCCGCTCTATAAGACCCAGTTGAGTTAACAGCCTCGTCATGGTGCTAATCGATCCCTTACTCGCCTGGAGCACTTCGGTTAACTCTCCAGGTGACTGGTGAGAGGGATTTGAAATCAGCAGCCAACCAAAAATACGACCCGCCATCCGAGGTAACCCCTCCGCTTCAAATAACAAACCAACCTCCTCAATAAATTGTTGAGACTGATGCCACGATTGCCCGGGTTTAGATGCTTCTAGGTCTGAATCACCCTCGTTTCCAGGGAAACGACTTGTTCCTGTAAAGACTTGCATAGATTTATCTTAACATAACTTAGTTCAATAATTGCTGAACCTGGTAAACCTAGCGTGTGACCCCAAATCATTCCTCGATCAACACTCATTCAGGGTTTGTCTTGTTTCTTTAAAAATTTCACAAACATTTCGGATTGATGCAGAGTGGACTTGCATTCAGTACAATAAGCAGACTGATGCTAGTTGCCTGCAGCTTAATTAAACGCCTATGAGTCCCTTGCCTGAACGGTCTGCCAAACCCCCTAAGCGCCCTCCCGCCAACAGTGGTGTCCCAGAGAGTGCGTCTTCTATGCCCGGTTCTGATTTGCCATCCAGTGATAGTGCTGCTAACCAGGAAGCTAAACCTGTCTTGAATCGGCCAGTCATGCGGCCTCCTGTAAAGCCCGCCAGCCCACCAGCTGAGCTCAAAAAACCGATTGTTGCACCGTCGCCCCGCAATTTAACAGTTGATGCCGCCGAGTCAGGTCAACCCGGAGTAAGCGCTGGAAATGGTGTGGCAGAAGAGGTGATTTCTCGTCAGCAACCGATTTCTCCTCCCAGTGAACCTAAACAGTTTCGGGCGATCGGTCTGGTAAGAGGTCGTTACACCCCCTCAGAAGACAAATTTACTCAGGGAGAATTGCTGACTTCAGATGGTACAACGGTTGAGGCCGTCCTGTTAGGTCGGATCATGAGTTTGGTACGCAATCACCTTGATTTAGACGCTGATCACCTTTGGGTTGTCTATCCCCGCACCCGTGAAAAGAGTGAAGATGAGGAAGAGGCTAAGCTCCATGTTCAGATCGTAGGAGTTTGGGAACCCGAAACACTGGCTAAAAAAGATGATGAAGATGAATCATCCGAGCCTGTTTTGGATCTTTCCCCTGGCTATGAAGATGATTACTTCTCAGTTCGAGGAGAGGTGATTGCCTACTCCGCTGATGCAGAAGTTATTATCGTCAAAATTCAGCAGGCTCCTCGTAAAGCCAGTGATAAGGGTAAGTATTTTAAGTTGGCGCTCCTTGGTACCTTACCTCAAGAAAAGTTGCCCGGTTATTTCTGGGATTTTCAGGTAAGGCGGAGTGGTTCTGCCTTAAAAATCATCCAAAGTACCTGTATTGGGCTGCTGCCTCCCAAAAAGAAAGGGAAGGATACTGCTAAGAGCGATCGCAAACCCTTTAGAAGGGGGCCCGGTCTGCGGACAGATGATTATTCGCCAGACCAGGGGGCCGAACCTAAAGGGGGGGATGGCCCCCGGTTACCCGGCCCAACCAGAGTTTCCAAATCCGTATCACCTCCTGCTGAGTCGCAGTAAGGGCTGGTTGATTTCTAACTCAGCCCCCAAACATTTTGGGGCAGGAAGGTACGATCGCTGGGAATGGGAGCGATCGTTTCACTCAGTAAAAATTGACCGGCCTCGATCCACTGTTTTAATGCCAATGCCACCTGATTAGACAGATAAATGCTGGCCACAGGGGCCGTGCGTACCGTCTTGCCATCAATGACGACACGGCCCGATTTAAGTTGGGCATAGCTAACTAGCCCAAAGGTCGGGCGCACTCGCCGGGGAATCGAAAAATCAACGATGGGAGCAACCAGATCCGCATCCTGTATGGCACAACGGGCAACTATCTCTTCATGCAGCACCGGCAGGGGAATGCCAACGCCCAGCATCAAAGATGGGCCGTAACTCTTGAAATAGCAGCCCCTCACCCAGCGGGGATCCATCTGCTTGGCATCCCCAATGAGGGCCAGGGTGGCAGCGGGGCCGATCGGGGTGCGGTTAGGAAGTCGCTTTTGCAGGGGAAAGTGCTGAGTGCCTTCCCAGGCGACATAGCCGACTCCTCCTCCCAAAAAAATGCGTGTACCAATCCCAATCAATTCTAAATCTGGGTCGTTGAAAAGGGGGGAAATAGCACCAGGGTTGGAATAGACCGCATTACCCAGACGGGGCTGGAGAGGCCCGAGGTAGGTGTAAAGGGGACGATCGCCCCCGTTGACCCCAACGATAAAATTTTGGTAAAGGTTACGGGGGTTAAACAAATAGAACTGATTGATGGTGTCGCAGGTAATGGTGGTTTCTAGGGTGGCCCGGGGATAGCAATCGGTCACCTGGCCGATCGCCCTAAGATGGACTGACTTGCCGGCAATCAAGTCTTCAATCACATCACCGCCGCCCCGCTCCCGGCCATCATCTCCATCCACTGGCTCGCCCATTTGTGTTGCACCCAAATATAAATCCACCGCACCAAAACCAGAATAGGCTGGCACTCCATCGATCCAGCACTGACGAATTTTAATCGGTGGGTCTGTTTGACCCAGATTGATAATGGCCCCAGAAGATTCCATGGGTTCAAAGGTGCCGGTAGTGACCACATCCACTTGTTGTGCAACCTGGCTCACCCCCAGATCGGCGACCCGCGCCTTTAACTCTTCTACAGTCCAAACCACAGCTTTTTGTTGCCGAATTTTTTCGTTAATTTCAGCAATGGTTCGCATGGTACCTCTGTCCGAATTCAAAAGATGTAAGGATCGGGTATCTAAAGGGGTCGTTCATCAGTATAGCTGTAGCCAAGTTTCCCATTGCTACAGCTATACTTCGGACATTTGCGTCTCTTTGCGGTAGTAGCCAAGCTGAAACCAGGAATAGATAAAGTTAAGATTGGTTAAATCAGTACCTACACATGAAAAATTACCTGGTATCACCCCCGGCTGTCGCCGTCCCCCCTACAAGGGCTTTCGCTTACACGTTAGGTTCTTTGGAAAAATCCGAACCTTGGGGGAAAGTTCCCCCAAACCCCCTTTATGCGAGAGACGAGGCTCTCTAACAAACTTTGTCCTGGCACAGCGTCAGGCCAAAGCTTCGTTACCTCGCGCTCCCTCCGCAACTATGTAAACTATTGACACGCAGTCGTTCTCAGCAAATGCAAGGAGCAAGTCCTCCGGTGGAGTGTTAGCAACAGCGAAGGTTACGTATATATCCACCCCCCTAACAAAGCTAAGGTTTTTGGAAAACGAGTCCGCGATCGACTTGATTTAAAGTTAATACGCTAGCTGTAGCCAAGAACTTTAAGACAGACTCTAGTTATAGAGTTTACGTGAAACGAGGGTATAAAGGGTGTATTCAACAGAGTCCAACTACTTACAAACTCAAACCTGTAAATTCAGAATTAACAGAAGTGCCCATGAACTGGTATCCCCTCAAATTCACCACCCACATTCGTCACTATTACTTTGGGGAACGCCAAATTCCCGAACGGCTCAAAAAGCAAGGTTTGCCCCAAGGCCCGATCGCAGAAACTTGGGAGATCAGTGATTACCGGCACACGACTGGAACGGTCACCAATGGAGCTTTGGCGGGTCGAACCCTGCATGACCTGACAATGAGTTACCCTAATCAACTGGTCGGGGTTGGTTGGCGTGGCCCCCACTTTCCCCTGCTGGAAAAGTTTCTCGATGCCTCCCACCGCTTACCCATTCATCTCCATGCCAATGACGAAACTGCTGCCCGTGTTTACCAGGAACCTAATGGCAAAACTGAAGCTTGGTACATTGTCTGGGCCGCACCGGGAGCAACGGTGCTGGCTGGCCTCAAGGGCGGCTTCTCTCGCCAACAGTTGTTTGATGCTTTTGTGGCCCAAGACTATGATGCGGTGATGGTGCGTCATCCCATTCAAGCAGGAGACACGATTTACGTACCCGGTGGCATTTTGCACTCTTTTGGCCCTGACTGTCTGGTGTTTGAAGTGCAGCAAACCTCTGATCTGGGCCAGATGGTGATGCCGTTTGATCTCTATGGCAATTCCTACTCGCAAGCACAATGGCATGCCAACATCAATGCCACCCTGGATGAACTGTCAAATCACTATCAGCCCCGCCCCACTCCTGGTTTGGTGCTGCAATCAGGGGGCAACCGCCGCACCATTGGGGGGGCTGGGCCTTACTTTGCCCTGGAATACTGGGAGTTAGGCGAACCCTACACCGAACCGTCCCATCCCCACCGCTGCATCACCCTCACCAATGTAGGAGCACCCATTCAAATAAAATTTGCTGGCGCTAGCGAATCTTTAAACCAGGCAGAATCTTGCCTTTTACCAGCAGCCATTGGTGAAGTGCGGATTATCCCTGACCCGCAGGCCAAACTGCTTGTCTGCTATGTGCCTGACCTGGCGACTGACATCGTTGCCCCCCTGCGATCGGCTGGCTATCGCGATCGCCAGATTCAGGCATTGGGAGAGCTTCCCCAACTCCAACCCTAACGGTTTTTATCTGGAAGATGCCATGGGACGTCAACAGCTTCTGGTCATTCTCAGTGCTGCACTGGCCAGTTTTCTGCTGGTCTTGAGTCTACCCTTCCTGAACCCTCAACCCACCCCTGGGAATCCCAACCTGCTGGTATCAGCAGCAGTCAGCTTAAAAGAGGCGTTGATAGAGATTAAGCAGTCTTATCGCAGATCTCATCCTGATGTTAATCTAACGTTTAACTTTGGGGCGTCAGGTGCTTTGCTCCAGCAGATTGAGCAGGGTGCCCCCGCCGATATCTTGATTTCGGCAGCCCAACCACAGATGGATACCCTGGCCCAAACAGGAGCATTAATCACCGGTACTCGGGCTAATCTAGCCAGCAATCGCCTGGTGTTAATTGCACCCAAGGGTGCTAACGCGGTGACCAACTTTATCAGCTTGAAGAAGCCAGAAATTAAGCGAATTGCGATCGGTGAGCCGCGCAGCGTTCCGGCGGGGTACTATGCCGAGCAGGTTTTGCAAAAACTGGGTCTGTGGTTTGATCTCAAGCCAAAACTGGTCTATGGCAACACCGTGCGGCAAGTATTGGCAACCGTTGAAAGTGGGAATGCAGATGCGGGCTTTGTTTATATGACTGATGCCAAAATTTCTAACAAGGTACAAATCGTTGTCGTGGCAGACACCGCTTACCATACTCCGATTATTTACCCCATGGCAGTGCTCAACAGCAGCAAGAATATCAACGAGGCCAAGGCGTTTGTCCAATACCTGTCTGGCAGTGAGGCCAGGGGCATATTACGTAAGTACGGGTTTATTGTGCCGAAGTAAACCAGGTAGAACTGATGTTCCCCGCACTTCAAGACCTTGACCCAGTTGAACCAGGGAATTCGCAAAACACTTGAGCTATTCTAAGATGGTTGTCACGGTAGCTGAGGGGCACTACCGGGTTGTCATTCGTCAGGTCTAACCTATGCCGCATCTCGCAATTCGGGGAATTAACCACTATTACGAGTGGATGACAGAGTCGGGAGAGCCGCGCCCCTCTGGGCAACGGCCCGTTCTGGTATTTTTGCATGGGTGGGGAGGCTCTGCCCGCTATTGGGAAAGTACAGCCCAGGCCCTGGCCCCCTATTTTGACTGCTTACTCTATGACCTGCGGGGGTTTGGCCGCTCCAGTGGGGCGGCGCTCAAACTGGATGGGGCAGAGGCCGCATCCCCGGATAGAGCAACCCTCTCGGAGCAACTGAGCTATGAACTGGATGCCTATGCGGAGGATCTGGCAGCCCTGTTAGACCAATTGGGAATTGCTCAAATTGTCGTCAATGGTCATTCCATGGGGGCTTCCATCGCCACTGTTTTCATTAATCGCTATGCCGAAAGAGTGGAACGGGCAATTTTGACCTGTAGCGGCATTTTTGAATACGATCAAAAATCCTTTGCCGCCTTTCACAAATTTGGGGGCTATGTCGTGAAGTTTCGCCCCCGCTGGCTATACGGCTTGCCGTTTATGAATCGGTTATTTATGCAGCGGTTTTTGCACCGCCCTATTCCCGCTGGGGTCAGTCGGGCCTTTTTGAATGACTTTCTCATGGCAGACTATGACGCCGCCCTGGGAACTATTTTTACCTCGGTGAGTCAAAAGGCGGCGGAAGTGATGCCCCAGGAGTTTGCCCAGATTCAGGTGCCCACCCTGTTAATCGCTGGAGAGAAAGACATCATTATCCCAGCGGCGTTGGGGCAACGGGCAGCGGCCTTGAACGATCGCATTACCTACGTTGAGATTGCCAATACAGCCCATTTCCCCATGCTAGAAGATGCCTCAACCTATCTGAAGCAGGTCTACCAGTTTTTAGGGCTAGGGGCAGAACAGACTGTTCCTGCTTCCTCCTAGTCATTATGTTTCAGGCCACACGGCGGCGGCTTGCCCTCTGGTATACGGCAGTGACTGCGACTCTCCTAGTCATTTTTGCCAGTGGCATGTACTTTTATGTGCGGTTTACCCTCATCGATCGGGTAGATGACACCCTCAGTCATGTGGTGGAGGTGGTGCAGCGATCGCTGGTGATTGAGCCCGTAAATCTCCATAGTGAGGGTGGGCCACTGCGAGTCAATGTGGAAGCGAGTCTGCGGGATGGGACTGCCACAGGAGAAGATGACCACATCGATTTAGAATGGTTTAGCCCAACAGGAGAACTGCTCTGGTCTACCTTGACAGAACCGTTGCAGATCCCCCTCTCCTTTATGGACAGTGCCCGCACAGTGCATTTGTCACCAGACCAAGTATTGCGCCAGGTGACCCATCGGGTTGAGGTGGGCCGCCAGGTGCTGGGCTTTCTGCGGGTCAGCCATCCTTGGTTTGAGGTGACCAGACCGGCCCGCCAACTGGTTTTGGATTTGTTGCTGGGAACGGCTGCCATGATTGGCACGGTGGCGGCGATCGGCTGGTTTCTCTCTGGGTTGGCGATGCAGCCGATGCGAGAATCCTATCAGCGGCTCAAACAATTTACCGCCGATGCCTCCCACGAGTTGCGCAACCCGATCGCCATTATTCAAACCAATGTGCAGGTTGCCCTGTCTGACCCTGAACCAGATCTGGCAACCCAGCACCATCATTTCGAGGTGATTGAGCGCCTGACTCGCCGTTTAGGCCGACTGGTGGATGATCTGCTGTTTTTGGCCCGTCAAGACAGTGGCATTGCCCAATCGCGCACCGCTCAGGTTGATCTCAGCATCGTCCTGGCTGAAGTGGTAGAAGAGCAACAAACCTTTGCCCAGGCAAAAAATATAGCCCTTAGCCTGAAGCCAATCCCTAAGGCCCAGCCCCCTAGCCCCACAGGGTCTCAGGCTGACCTCCTATCGAGTCAGGCCAGCAGCCCCCCAACCCTTGCCCCGCTGAAAGGGCAATCTGATTGGTCTGCTTTACTGGCTGACCGGGATCAAATGACCCGTCTATTTACCAATCTGATCAGTAATGCGGTGCAATACACCCCCGCTGGGGGTAAGGTGACCGTTAACTTGCAGCAGACGGGTCGAGGGGGAGCAACCAACCTACAAGTAACCGTGCGGGATACTGGAATTGGCATCCCCGCCGATCGCCTGCCCCAAATTTTTGAACGATTTTACCGGGTAGACCCGGCCCGTCGCCATAGCGCATCGGCGGGGTCGGGGTTAGGGTTAGCGATCGTTCAGGCGATCGTAGAAAATCATCGGGGTCAAATCCAGGTGGAAAGCGCCCCCAATCAGGGCACGACCGTTATTGTTACATTGCCCCAGCGTCATGAAGATATCTTGTAAATAATCTAGGCCAAAAGAACTGTGATGAGGCATTCTCAGTCCATGTCAATGGACTTTTGCTGTGAGCCAGGAAATTGATTTCCTGGCGAGAAAGACTTGAAGCCCTAATTGAGAGTTTTGTTAGCATCCTCAACCGGGTTGAGCAGGGCAAAAGGATCAATCCGGTGGTTGCTCAATGGCATCTACCAGTTGTTGCAGCACATCAGTTAATCGATCGAGGCGTTGAATCGATTGCTGATGTGCTTCTGTCAGGGTTTCTAAAGCATCACTGAGGGCAAAAATTTGATAACCCTGCTGTTGTACCTGGTTAACAAGGGCATCAATCCGTTCAGCTAACCGTTCAACGGTTTCTGTTGTGGCCAAAACCGCTGCCCCCACGTTTTGGACGATCGGTTCTAATTGCGTCTGATTATTCACGTACCTGTCCCCAAACTACAGCTTCTATTTCACCTGAATTTTTGCCAATTGGGTATTGGTGTAATAGAACATGAGAATTTGCTGGTAGTTAGCCCCCTGGCTGGCCAGATTGTGAGCGCCCCATTGGCTCAAGCCCAACCCGTGACCAAAGCCCCGCCCACTGACTTGAAAAAGGACAGAAGCAGAAGCAGTTACACTTTTACTCGCTGTGGTAGCGGCCTGCGGGGTAATGACAAAGAGTGTACTCCTTAAATTCAAAGCTTCTCGTAGGGTATCGCCACTGATGACTCGCTGGCCCTTGTCACCTTCTACCCGCATGGAAACAACCCGACCGCAGGCAGTTGTTTTTTCTGGTTGAAGAGAAAGTACGGTGCCGACATCGGCGATTAGGTTACTTAACTCACTCTGGGAAAAGGTTTGCGTCCATTGAGCAACGGGGGATTTTTCCGTAAACGGCTCCCTCACCGATCGCAGGTAGGGCAGGGGTTGAACCCATACATCTTCCACATTTTCTGTGCATCCCCCAGCAGAAGAATGGAATACTGCTTCAATAATCTGGCCTTGATAAGTTACAACCTGATCACGGGTGGCATTAACAGCAGCTTGGGTGCCCACAGATTCATCGCTAATCCCACGGTAGACTTGCCATGCCGCAGTATCACCCAGATCAAACGGAGCATTGGCAGCCCGTTGACGACTGTAGAGGGCATAGGAACGGGCAGCGACAGCCTGGGCTTTTAGGGCTTCTTGGGGCCATGAGCCGCTCATTTCAGCACCCAAAACACTGTACAAATAGTGCTCCAGGTCTACGTAGTTAACCGCTGTTAACCCCTTACTGGTAGGGATAACTAAGGCCCGCCCCCGATACCAGCGATCGCCAATAAACACATAACCTCCAGCAGCGGGCTCAACCCAAATTTGGCCTGCCTGCCAGCGATCGAGCACCACCTTACCCTGGTCAGATTTTGCCATGAAGGCATTCATGGCAGCAATTTCCCCTAGGGGGCGACCCGTCCCGTCTCGAACGACCGCTTTAGTGGAACTTCCCACCTTGACCTGGCCAGCCCCTGATTGAATGCCAACCCGGAGTTCTAAAGCCGCCTGAGCAGGGGCAATCATGATGAACCAGAGCAAACCTACCAACCACCAGATAGAATGGCGCAGATTCTGTAACCTGGCCAATCTAGTCAGGAAAAAGGAGGGAAAGTGTGCCGATGTCATTCTTGTCATGTCCTCAGGGTTTAATCATCTAACTCGATCAGCATTTCAGCACTTCAACCGGAAAAAGCCCGATCCCGGTTAACCTTGCTTAATATTAAGTCAATATATTAAATTAATTTTTGGCTCATGATCTAAATTGCGAATCGCCGTTCAAAATGAATGCGCTAGATATACTGACGCAAAACGAGAAAATCGGGGGAATTTTGGCCTATTTGGTGGTGGCATCAGTTTATTAAATTTCTTTACAAAACTATAGACTGGTAAAGCTAAGGGATCAACCATTTGCAAGAGTAAGGGTTTTATCAAAACAGGCATTGCTGATTCCAGGAATCAAAAGGATGCTGCATGCTTAAACCTTCGTTTCAACTCATCCTGCTTTTCAGCAACGCCAAAAAACAATTCCTGTAGAATCCTATCTCACAATCCACATTGGATCGTGATGTGTCAGGATAGGGTCAGGAAAAATACCGACATCGAATAGAATCTCTTGAAAATTACATTTTTAGGAACCAGTTCGGGAGTGCCTACCCGGTCGCGTAATGTTTCTGGAGTCGCCTTGCGGTTGCCGCAGCGGGCGGAGTTTTGGCTGTTTGACTGCGGTGAAGGCACTCAACATCAGATCCTACGCAGCGAATTAAAAGTAAGCCAGTTAACCCGCATTTTTATTACCCACATGCATGGAGATCATATTTTTGGCTTAATGGGCCTCTTGGCCAGTTGTGGGTTGGCAGGTAATCCCCAACAGATTGATATCTACGGCCCTCCCGACCTGGAAGAGTATCTCAAAGCCTGTCGCCGCTATTCCCAGACCCGTTTTTCCTATCCGGTCAAGATCCATACCGTTAACCCTGGTGTGATTTTTGAAGATCAAAACTTTGTTGTTCGCTGTGATTTGCTACAGCATCGGGTGCCCGCCTTTGGTTATCGAGTAACAGAGCGCGATCGCCCAGGACACTTTGACGTTGATCGGGCGGTTGCTTTGGGCATTCCCCCCGGCCCGCTGTACGGTCGGCTTAAACAAGGTGAAACTATCACCTTACCCGATGGCCGTTCCATCCATGGATCTGATCTGTGTGGGCCCCCCCAGGTGGGTCGATCGCTGGTCTACTGCACCGACACGATTTTTTGTGAGTCCGCAATTAAACTGGCTCAAGATGGGGATGTATTGATCCATGAGGCGACCTTTGCCCACCAGGATGCAGAACTCGCCTTTCAACGGCTGCACTCGACTTCCACAATGGCCGCCCAGGTGGCGCTGGCGGCCCAGGTGCAACAGTTAATCATGACGCACTTCAGCCCCCGCTATGGGCCGGGTAACGGGGTTGAGCTCAAAGATTTATTGGCAGAAGCCCGCTCTATCTTTCCCCAAACCGAACTGGCCTCTGATTTCTGGACTTACGAAATTCCCAGACGGCAACTGGTTGAACAGCCCCTCACAAAAATCAGGAGCTGAAAGGCTGCTGTTAAAGAATGGAGCCGCCCACTTGACGCAGCCGATCGCGTAATTGGCCTAACCGGGCAGCGGTACTGACTGGATCACGGGGTTGAGGTAAATCAGGGTTAGGCCAGTCTGGGATGTCAGCACAGGGGCATTCGGGAGAATTCACACCCAAGTCTTTAACCGGCACTGGCATCGAGCACCGCGAACAGGGATTGATCTGCCATCCCTCTGACAGCAATTCTTCAATGGTTTGCAAGGTGCCTTCCAGATAGCAATCTCCTGCATGGGCTGAGCGCACTTGCTGCCAGCACTGTTCAAATTCTGAACTGTAGCGATCGCCCTGAATCACAGGGTTGGGCAATAATCGCTGCTGCCCCCCTCGAATCAGCACAGGCTTACCCAACTGAAACCAGTAGGCAAGGTACTGTTTAACTTGTTGCTCAGATGCCATAGGGGTTTGCATAGGGTGGCAAGCGATGAATTGACCAGAGAAGAAACTTGAATCTTATTCCCATGCTACCGGCTAAGTTCTGCCCTCAGGTAGGCAAAATCTGTATAGAGCATTAAGTTCCCTCAGCGGCAGCCCTTTTTGCAGGAAGGGGATAGCCAAGCTTTGTCAAATTCAGGGCATAGCCGCCCGTGACAAGATAGGCAGAGTCTGCCATCGCGCCGATCTGACGAATTAAATCCCCCAGCCGATCGCGAAAGACACGCCCGATCGGGTAGGGCGGCACGACGCCCCACCCCACTTCTTCTGCCACCAAAATCACCAGCCCTTGGGCAGTTTGCAAACCGCTCACTAATTCCTGGGCGGTCAATTGCCAGGAAATTTCGTCCGTTTCGACCTGATTCGCCAGCCAGGTGCCAAGAGAATCGATCAAGAGACAGCGATCGCTGGCACTGGTGGCTATAACCTGCGTCAGGCTCAAGGGTGCCAGTACCGTTTCCCAGTCAAGGGGGCGGCGTTGACGATGACGGGCAATCCGCTGCTGCCAGTCCTGATCGGTTGGGTCAGACCGGGCCGTTGCAACATAGGTCACCGCCAGACCAGACTGGAGGGCCAGATGCTCGGCCCACTCACTCTTACCAGAGCGAGCCGCGCCAGTTACCAAAATCATGCCAGACAGCTCTAGTTCCTTGTTACTACTTGTCCCAGACATCGATCGCAGGCTCAACTGTTGATCCAATCCTTTAGCCAGTCAGTTCTCTGATAGAAAAATATCCTAACTTCTCAAATCTGACGCATAATCGTTGAATCACACAGATGCAATCTGGCGGTCAGGTAAACGTGTTTTGAGGAGGCTTTGCCCCTAAAACCTAAGCTGACAGGTTGCCAAGAATATCTCTGAACACTCCAGGGTGTCTTATGAACCAGAAACTACAGCGGATTGAAGCAGCTCTTCATCAAATCCAGGATTATCCTCAATTCCAGTCTGTTTCCATCCCCACCCAACTGACAACCCCTCCTATTGATGTTGATGGCAGCGATCGGAGTGTGACTTTGCCACAATTTCCATTAATTCAGGAGTCCACGAGAGGCGCTACGACTGAAGCGAGTCTTCCTCTATCTGGATCCAAACAGCCTTTACCTGGCCTGGAATCCCTCCTCAGGGTTGCTCCCGACCCATCCAATAAACTGTTGCACTTGCCACGGGTAGGCACCCCTGGTTTTACGAGTCACCATAACGCTGCCAACCCAGCCCTTGCATTGAATCTATTAAAAGAACTGCAGACGCTGGTGGGTAACTGGCAACAAGAACTGGCTCAGGTGTTACTCAAGATTCAGGCGGTTTATTTAGAAGGGCCAATTTTAGATGGTTGGTTGGAGTCTTATACCTGTCAGGAAGGGAAAGCACCGGAGTTTCGTCACGCAGACGTTGACTGCTTGATGACTTACGTTGAGAAATTAACTGAAACTCCCGCTGCTGATGCTGATCAGGCCAGCTCCCAGGAGTCTCTCAGTGCGGGCTATCGACTGTGCGGAATCAACGAAGAAGGCCAGATCTGGTTTCGTCATTGCCCCGCTGAACAGGTTGCCGCTGTGAGTCTGGCGATTTTACGATACCAGCGGCTAAAAACCCTATTGAGCCAGAAGGATGCTTTGCAGACCCGTTTGAGTCGTCTGGCAGAGTCGCTGATTGGCCTTCACAGTGAAGCCCGCGTCCCCCTAGAACAAGAATGAATCTTTATCAAAGCTTGATGTATTTACTACTACACTTAATTTTTCTCTCCTGCACTTCATCCTATAACTAAATTGAAGCTGGCGAGCGATGTGTATCGTTGATTCAGTGGGCGGTTGAGCAAATCATGTTGATTCGTTATTGTGGATGGTCTAGAGTTAAAAGTAGTTGAATCGATGCATTGATGGCTTAATGGTCAGGCGTAGAGCGGTTGCATCAACGTTGGCTATTGCGTTAGATAAAAACCTAATTCAAGGAGTAGAAGATTTAGGGTCATTGTGGGTTGGCTGAGAGCGAATCAATTTCTACTCGTTTAACGTTCTAAGCCCACCTGGTCTTGTGTCTTCTGGTTTAAATCTAATTTCCCTGTTCCCGGCGGTCTATATAGTTTATGCGATCTCTCAACAGTAGTCTCTATGGTTCTTCCTACTACCTCGGCTGAGCAAACATTTGATGCGTCTACTTCAATTCGATTTATTGTGCAAGATGCGTATAATCGGGGCGCAACTGCCTTGTATTTGCAGGCAGGGCAGCCGCCATTTTACCGGATTCGGGGTAAGTTACTGCCGCAAGACCATTTTCCAGCCTTAAACGCCAATCAATTTCGCCAGTATTTGCATGAGCTGCTCTCAACCCAACAACTCAATGCCTATCTGGCACATCAGAAACTAGAAACAGATGTGCGGATTCCGGGCTTTATGCAGGGCCGCGTGAATTGTGGGCCAACCGCTCAAGGGACGGATGCCCTCAGCCTATACGGCATTACCCTTGATGGCCCCAGTGAAGAGGTGATGCATCAGGGAACGATTCGTTTAATGGTTGAAAGAGCTTGCGAGTTAGGCGCTTCTGATATTCATTTGCAGGTGGGAGAACAGCCCCGCTTTCGAATTCAGGGCAAAATCGTGGTGCAGGATGGCTCCGGCAAGATCACGACGGGCCAATTTGAGGAGTTTCTTCAAGAAGTTCTCTCTTCGGCTCAACAAGAGCAATTTCAGGCCCGGCAAGAGTTAGATACAGCCATTCTCTACGAAGGCTTAGTCCGCTGTCGGGTTAATTGTGCCCAGTCGATTATGGGTGGGTCGATGGTGCTCCGCCTCATTTCCCTAGAAGTACCGACCCTGGATCGATTGGGACTACCTCAGCTATTGGGCTTTCTGGCTGAAGAACAACAGGGACTAATTTTGGTAACTGGCTCTGTTAACTCCGGTAAATCAACTTCTCTGGCTGCTATGTTGCGCCATGTGAATGACACATTGCCGCGTAAAATCGTGACGATCGAGGATCCGATTGAGTACGTTCACACGTCTAATCGATCGCTGATTATGCAACGGGAGGTTGGCTTACATACTCAGGAATTTAAGGAGGCGTTGCGGGCCGCACTCCGACAGGATCCTGATATCCTCTTGATTGGGGAAATGCGCGATCGGGAAACGGTAGATACCGCAATCCGAGCTGCCATGACAGGCCACCTGGTTCTGGGAACGTTGCATACAAAGGGTGCTGTTAATGCGGTCAAGCGATTGCTTAACTTTTATGCGCCAGAAGAGCAGGAGACCGTTCGTATTCAGATTGTGGAGGCGTTGCGGGCGGTCATTGGCCAGGTGTTGGTGCCCGTCGGCAATGGTGGCCGAACGGCGGCGTTGGAGATCATGCTGAATACGGATACCATTCGAGACTATTTGCAGAAAGGTTGTATTGATGAAATTTATCAACTGATGGAAGAAAGTACGGATGGCAGCCAAACCCTGAACCAGTCTCTATTTGACCTCTGCGATCGTGGGCTTGTGAGCCCTAAAGATGCTCTGCCAGTCTCTCTCTACCCGGAAGATTTGATCTATATGATGAAGAACTATACCCGTCGTTCTAATCGGTCTGGCTTGATGAGTGCGGAGTACTTTAACCGCTCCCTGTCTTAGTTAAGGCCGATACCCCACGCATGCCTATCTGTAGGCTAAAATAGGAGTAGGCTTACTAGTTTAATTATGGGGTATCTGTACTTTTTTAGCCCTTTTCTCTCTGAATGCATCAACCTTCAATAGTATTAAATTCTAAATTCAGCCCTGAGTACAAAAGTTCTTCTCTTTCCAGCCCTCAAGCATCTGAAACGGGTGTGGATGTGATTACCTGGCAAGCTGTTTATAGGGATGAAACACGTAACAATCGAGACCGGGTTTTGGGGTGGTTACAACATCACGTGCCTAAAAAACGGCTTGATCATATCTTGCGGGTTGAGCAACTGGCGATCGAGCTGGCCTGGCATCATCAATTAGATGTAGAAAAAGCTGCCCAAGCCGGTTTAATGCATGATTTGGCCAAGTGCTTTAAGCCCAAAACCCTGTTACACATCGCTACGGCTGAGGGGCTAACCCTTGATCCTGTAGAGCTGGCCAACCCCCATCTCCTGCATGCGGCTGTCGGGGTGATCGTTGCGCGGGATACCTTTCAGGTCAAAGATGTTGACATCTTAAATGCAATTCGTCATCACACCCTGGGTGAGCCTGAAATGAGCTTGCTGAGTTGTGTGGTGTTTCTGGCCGATACTCTAGAACCAGGGCGGGGAGATACGCCGGAGCTCAATCACCTGCGTCGGGTGTGTCGAGATGACCTACACCGGGCGGTATGGCTCACCTGTGATTACTCACTCACCGACCTAGTATCGCGTCAACATTTAGTGCACCCCCAGGCAGTTCAGACCCGCAACTGGGCGATGCAGGCCAGCCAGCGATCGCACCGTATTTGAAAAGCGTGACCCTTTCCCTGCCCGCTTTTTGGATGTCCTTTAATATGTTGATGCAAATTCCCTACTCACTATTGTCTGGAAACTGAATGCCTGACTCTCAACAACCCACTTCCTATGTGCCTTCTACCATAGCTCATGCCCCTCAGGACGCCACTTTAAATCTGGCAATCACTGCCGCTCAGATTGCGGATGAACGCAAAGGCGGCGATATTCTGGTTCTCCATGTAGCCGATGTCACCAGCTTGGCCGACTATTTTGTCCTGATCACCGGATATTCGAAAGTCCAGGTGAGAGCGATCGCCCGTAGTATTGAGGCCGCCATCAAAGAATCCTTGAATCGCGTACCGTTACGATTGGAAGGGATGGCAGATGGAGCCTGGGTGTTGCAAGATTATGGCGATGTGATTGTGCATGTCTTGCTGCCCCAGGAGCGTGACTTTTACAACCTGGAAGCGTTTTGGGGGCATGCTCAACGGGTCGATGTTTCCCCCTATCTCAGCCCCTATCCGGTGCGGCATCGCTAGCGGTTTTGAGTTAATCTGACAAGATGGCAAAGCAGACTCACCCCTCTCTGGTCGATGGCACTGCCAGCCTGATTTCTCCCCCTGGCAGTCTTCCAATGGCTAAAGACTCACCTCCCTTACAACTGGGGGTGATGGCATCCGGAAGTGGCAGCAACTTTGAAGCCATCGCCGGAGCGATCGCCGCTGGTGACTTAAACGCCCAACTACGGGTGTTGATTTACAACAATCCAACTGCAAGGGTTGTGGCCAGGGCTGAGCGGTGGCAGGTTCCGGCCATGTTGCTCAACCATCGCGCCTTTCCCGATCGGGAAACCCTAGACCAGGCGATCGTCCACACCTTACAGCAGCATGAAGTCGATTGGGTAATCATGGCAGGGTGGATGCGAATTGTCACCCCTATCTTAATTGATGCCTTTCCCCAGCGGGTTCTCAATATTCACCCCAGCCTGCTGCCTAGCTTTAAGGGAGTAGGAGCGGTAGAGCAGGCCCTGGCGGCGGGGGTAAAACTGTCTGGCTGTACGGTGCATTATGTAGTGCCAGAAATGGACAGCGGCCCGATTCTGATCCAGGCGGCAGTGCCAGTGTTGCCCGATGACACCCCTGAGACATTACAGGCCCGGATTCAGGTGCAAGAGCATCGCATTTATCCCCAGGCGATCGCGCTGGCCGCCCACCACTCTCGAACCCAGGCGGAAGCATCTCAGTCATAACCGGTATTGCTGAAACACCTGACTGGCGGCGCGATGAATCAGAGAGTGACGATAAACCAGGGCTTCCAGATCATCAGCGTAGCCCCCCCCAATCACGCAGGCAACCGGGATGCGTTGGGCTAAACAGGTGGTTAACACTTGCATTTCGCGGCGATAGAGGCCCGTATCGGTGAGGGCCAGTTTACCCAAGCGATCGCCGATGTGAGGATCAACCCCCGCATCATAGAGAACAATCTCCGGCTTGACTTGAGTTAATAGATCTGGCAAGTAGTCGGCCAATGTCCGCAGATAGTCATCATCTTCCATGCCTGCTGGTAAGGGCACATCCAGATCACTGCGCTGCTTAGTGCCGGGGAAGTTGACGTCACAGTGGAGGGAAAAGGTAAAAACACTGGCATCATCCTGAAAGATAAAAGCTGTGCCATCCCCCTGGTGGACATCCAGATCCACAATCAGCACTTTTTGGATCAGCCCCTCCCGTTGCAGTTGACGGGCGGCGATCGCCAGATCATTGAAGATACAAAAGCCGGAACCATAGGCCGGAAAGGCATGATGGGTGCCGCCCGCAGTATTACAGGCCAGCCCTTTTTGCAGAGCCAATCTGGCGGTTAGAACGGTGCCTCCCACCGCCACACAGGTTCGACGTACCAGGGCAGGGCTCCAGGGTAGCCCAATCCGCCGCTGAGCCCTGGCATCTAGAGTGCCTTGGCAATAGGCCTGCACATAGGCTGGTGTATGCACCTGTTCGATCCAGTCCTGAGGCGGGTGGGTGGGGCTGTGAAATTGTTCTGGGAGGGCAACCCCATCGGCCAGTAGCCGCTCATAGAGCCGCCGAAACTTAGCCATGGGAAAGCGATGGCCCTCTGGCAGGGGGGCGACGTAGTCGGGATGGTAGGCGATTGGTAAACTCATACCCTGCAGGTCTATGGAGTTGTGATCATCACCCAGTGGGAAAAAGTCGCCGCCTGACCCCAACGATCGCCGGTTTCATCCAAGACATCCCAGATTACAGCATTCTCAATCCGGAACCGTTTGCCTGTTTGAGAAATACGAATGCCCTTGTAGTTATCAATGTAGCCCTTCTGTCTGGCCTGCTCCAATAATTGGGCCCGTTCTTCCCGTTCGATCGGTTCAGCGGTATAGCGGGAGGGGGTTTGGGTGAGTTGTTGCCAATCCATTTCCCAGAGCGTCAGGGCAGTGCGATTGCCATAATTCAAGATCGGGTCTGCCTCTGTGCCGTGGGACACCACTACAAATGGGGCTTCAAACAGAGCCTCGGCGATCGTCGCAGGAGAGCCGCTGGCTGCTAACAGGGGGGTGCCAGTCCAATACAAAAAGCTACGCAATAGGCGCTGGCTATGGCGGATGATGGCTTCCTGTTGCCAGGGGAGAACAGTCGGTTCGCTCATCGATAGTTTTGGTGGGCTGTTGCCCTTGCAGTGTAGTCAAGGGATTGCCTATGCTAGAGATAGTTTAAGAAACTTCATAACAACGGCTGTGTTAACCCAACCCCTTGCTTCATCCCTCGATTTAAACCCCCTTACCTGGAACTGGCAGGGCCACAGGATTCAGTATGCGGTCGCCGGAGAGGGCACTCCCCTGCTCTTACTCCATGGTTTTGGTGCCTCGATTGGCCACTGGCGCAAGAATATTCCCGTCCTGGCGGCAGCAGGCTATCGCGTGTTTGCGATCGACCTGTTAGGGTTTGGCGGGTCAGATAAGCCCCCCTTGAGTTATAGTCTGGAACTCTGGCAACAGCTCTTATATGATTTTTGGTCGGCCCATATCCAGGTGCCGACGGTATATGTGGGTAACTCCATCGGGGGGTTACTGGGTTTAATCATGCTGGCCGAGCACGGAGAGACAGCCGCCGGAGGAATTCTCTTAAACTGCGCGGGAGGGCTGAACCATCGACCAGATGAACTGGCCCTGCCTTTACGGGTCGTGATGGGCACCTTTACCCGGGTCGTGTCATCTCCAGCGATCGGCTCCTTTTTGTTTGATCGGATTCGACAGAAGCCCCGCATTCGCCGTACCCTGTATCAGGTCTACCGTAACCGGGAGGCTGTTACCGATGAGCTAGTAGACCTGATCTATGAACCCTCTTGTACACCCGGTGCCCAGCAAGTGTTTGCCTCAGTTCTGACTGCGCCCCCTGGGCCCTCACCCAAGCAATTGCTGCCCCGGATTCAAGTACCATTACTGGTGCTTTGGGGGGAGGCTGACCCCTGGACTCCGATTCGGGGTGCGACCATTTATCAGGAGTATGCCAAAACCCACCCAGTTACATTTGTGCCAATTCCCGATACGGGGCATTGCCCCCACGATGAAAATCCGGATGCAGTTAACCCGGTGATGATCGACTGGTTAGATTACTTATCCAGATCCAAAGGGCTGTTTAAGGGCTTAAAGTCGGACTTGAACGTGTGAGTGTAGACCATTGTGGTGACGCAAACCACATCCATAAAGGATCATCCCCATCAACAGTCGCCTTCACCAATGGTTCGACTAACGGCAATGGCAAGAATCCCGTGTCGTATTAACGTCTGTTGCCCATGAATGGGGGCAATCGCCTGAAACAAAGTGGTACTGCCTGACGCAGTGCCTTTTTTTATTGTTTGACTTATTCCATATCAAGGGGACTCCGTACCCCTCGCCCTCCTCGATTCAATACGTGAGTGTAGATCATGGTGGTTTTGACATCCTTATGCCCAAGCAGTTCTTGGATCGTGCGGATGTCATACCCGCTCTCCAACAGATGAGTGGCAAAGCTGTGCCGGAAGGTGTGACAGCCAATCCGCTTAGCCCTCTTAAGTCACTTTAGAAAAGATAAAATAGAGGTGGAGCCTGAAACCAAGGAGGGGACTATGACAGCGCCTAGAGACCCCAAGCCTACGGTTAGCTTTATTGACCGCTATTGTGCGCCCTATCAAGACCTATTTCCAGAAGTTAGAAGTTTTGAAAGCTTTAAGAACTTGCACATGGGAATGTTGTCCGATATCAAACGCAAAACGCTTCCTGCAATCGCGAAAGTGGCGGGATTAGAAAATCCTCAATCATTGGATCATTTTTTAATAAATTCGCCCTGGGAT
>JBJTUO010000304.1:0-10950 GCA_046080785.1 Leptolyngbyaceae cyanobacterium
TAGATCGATTGTATCATTTTGCTTGTTTCGTTGGCATCAAGCCACACTCAACAAGCGCGGCTTTCATCCCGTCACCGAATCGCTCTTGAGTAAACACAATTCACGTTTTCGGTGCTCGGCTTCCCGCCGACTTAGCTAAAAAATCAAGGACGATTAAGGTTTAGTCATTGATCCGCCAAACTTTTTAACAGAAGGGGTCAGTTGGTAATCGGATTTACAACCTTGGGGATCAAGAGAATGTTACCTTTTATAGGTAATATGTATAGAAAAATTGCTGAGCTCTTCACTATGGCCCAGATTTTTGATCCAATTCCAACAGACGTCATTAATAAGATTGTTTGCTGCTATGTCAATGCAACCAGTCAGATTCAAATTGCTCGGATTACCAATATTGCTAATTGGTACTTTGAACGGGTCGTCTTTCCTGGTCAGCGCTTGATCTTTGAGACCGTTACAGAAGCACACCTGGAAATCCATACAGGCATGATGGCCAGTTCGATCTTGTCTGATCGGGTTCCCTGCAACCAGCTACGCATTCATGATGAGCTCAGTCCACTGGTTACCCTCGAAGAGCAACAGCGGATTGAACAACGGAATGAAGGATCCGAGGTTGAAAATCGAAACCTGGAAGTTGGCGGCGCGTCCCGATCCTTTGTTCCCCCCACCGCAGTAGTTCACTAGTTGGCCCCCAAAATCAGGTACAAGCTCCATCCAGCTATCTTAGTAAAAGCTCCCCACCCCTTAAAGGCAGGGAACAATAGCAGCCACCCCCGGGATTTTAATTGCTATGAGAACGGGCCAGCCGATCAGCAAGGGCTAAGCGGGCCTGTTCACGGTCATCAAAGTGAATTTTTTCAGTTCCCAAGATCTGGTAATCTTCGTGACCTTTACCTGCAATCAGGATCCCGTCTCCTGGTTGAGCTTGTTGAATCGCGGTATGAATTGCCGTAGCCCGATCGCAAATCACAACGGCATTGGCGGATGCCGGAATCCCCGCTAGGACGTCTTGCAAGATTTGTTCTGGCTCCTCAGTTCGTGGATTATCAGAAGTGACATAGACAATATTTGATAGCTCAGCTGCAATTTTCCCCATCTTAGGCCGCTTTGTCCGGTCCCGATCGCCTCCGCAGCCAAACACACACACCAGTCGACCAGAAATAAAGGGGCGGGCTGCTTTCAGTAAGTTTTCTAAACTGTCTGGAGTATGGGCGTAATCCACAATGACACTGATATCCTGATCGGGTGAGATGGCAACCTGTTCCATCCGTCCCGGTACACCCTTGAAGCCTGGTAGCGCGGCCACAAGGTCAGCCAAATTAAACCCTTGATGCAGGAGTACGCCCACCGCTGCCAACCAATTCTCCAGATTATATTGCCCGACCAGGGGAGATTGGAAAGGGGCAGTTCCCACAGGTGTATGCAGAATGCCTTTTACATGGGTAGGGCCATATTCTAAATCGCCAGTCCACAGGTCTGCCTGAGCATCCCCTGTGCTGTAGCTCCAGACTCGATCGGGATCCAGGGTTTGGATGAGTCGTTGCCCAAAGGTATCATCCTGATTAATAATGGCCCTTCCCTTTAGATAATTTGGACTAAAGAGTAATGCCTTAGCCTGAAAGTAGTCTTCCATATCACGATGAAAATCCAGGTGATCTTGAGTCAGGTTAGTAAAGACTGCCACCTCAAACTCACACCCCAGTACCCGCCCCTGCGCCAGAGCATGGGAGCTGACCTCCATCACACCATAATTACAGCCAGCGGCCACAGCATCTGCTAGTTGCTGCTGCAACTCTACAGCGAAGGGGGTCGTATGGACAGCGGATTGCTGGTAGCCCTGCCAGCGAGTGTAGAGGGTGCCAAATAAGGCAGGATGCTGAGCCGCTTGGGTCAATAAAAACTCAATCAAATGGGTGGTTGTGGTTTTACCGTTGGTGCCTGTGACTCCAATCAGGGTTAACTGGCGGCAGGGGTAACCATAAAAGGCTGTAGCCAGACTGGCACAAGCCTGAAATGAGTTGTTGACTGGAATTAAACAGGGGCAGGAATCTGAAGGGATGCTTGCCTGCACCTTGGCCGCCGCATCCCTTGAGATAATAGCGGCGATCGCACCGGCTGCGATCGCACTTAGGCAAAATTCCCCTCCATCAACCCGTGTCCCCGGCATGCCAATAAATAAGTCCCCTGGTCGACAGGCCAGGGAGTTGGTCGATAACCCCTTCACTTCGGCATCTAAGGCAGGATGATCTGATAGTTGGCTGATACCGGGCAGAGTCGTCAGTAATTCTCGCAACTTCAAGTCAGAAGCTCCTCACAATAACTCCTACTATTGTGGGGGATCAGCTGCCAAATATTTCTGTAACATTTGCTCCAACTGCTCAACTCTGGCCCGCGGGGATGGTCGAGGAATGGGCTGTGGAACCCCAGATTCAGAAACTAGGGCATACAAAACCGGCACTTCGTATTGAAAGGCCTGAAACCAGTCATCACGGGTGGTAATGTCTCGAATTTCAAGGTCAAACCGTAACCCCTGAACCTGCTCTAGTTTTTCTTGCAACCCCTGACACAAATGACAGCCCGGTTTACTGTACAAAATTAGCTGCATCTTGAAATCTCGATCAACATGTTTGACGCTTAGATCCTGACCTTTGACCCCTAACCTAAGTCAACCCATCAATCAGGGTTTGTAATTGCGATCGCAGGTCGTTGGCCCATTGGTATAAAACCCGTCTCCGGGGCAGAGCGTTTATTTCTACCTGGGTTTGTTCCCATGGTTTCCATAACGGCTGCATATAATAGCTTAAGCGAGTTGGTATGGCCCATACCCCCATAGAGGGAAAGAGCAGGAAAATTGGAACCAGCGGAGAGAGAGGAAATAGGGGCATCTTAAACCAGTCAGCTAGGGGTTTGATATTAATCGCAAAGGGGTGTAGCTGTTCACTACCAATGCAGACTGTAGGAATAATCGGTACCTGATATTGCCAGCTCAGCCGAATAAAACTGGAATCAAATTGTTCTAGATGATAACGTTGTTGCCAGCCCTTGGTCAGCCCCCGCCAACCTTCAGGTGCATAGAGCAGCAAAATTAGCTCTGTTACCGGCTGGGGTAGTTGTAGACTGCCGATCTCTGATTCAAAGGAGACTTTTTCAGCCCGCACACCGCCCAGAGTTTCGGCCCAACTTGGGGGGAGCCACCAGACCAGCCAGGGATGATCAAAGAATATGGGATGGGCCAGTGCTCTGACTCGATAGCCCTGTTGCCTTAACAGGAAGGCGAGGCATAAAAAATCCCAGGGGAAACACATACCTGCATGATTCATGGCAACAATGGCCGATCTTTCGGATGCGAGAGCCTCTGTCACCTGTAAATTGGCCTGAAAGTGATGGGTTGAAATGCGGGCCAGGATTTCGTTTTGGAAGACAGCTCCATAATTGGACATAGGAGGTTGAGTTGCTGGCTGGGGCGCACGGCATCCGAGGCGCAACCAGCGTAGAGCCAGAGCGATGTAGAATCCTGCTGGCATCAAAAACAATAGGTATTCTAACCAGTTCCAGCCGTCGGGGTCAGCATTGTAGTGCTGCCAATGGCGGTTAAATAAGATCAACCAACCCGGCGGATACCGTAGACAAAGCCAGTCGAACCAGTTAAAACGGTAAGAACCAATCTCAGAATCGAGCTTTGACACGCTGCTTCAGGTTACCCCACTAACTCGCAGCGGGCTGGATGCCTTCAAAAGACTGACTACTAGCGGGTAATTCCAGACAATACCCAGCACCATAGACCGTCTTAATATAACGAGGATGGCGAGGATCTGGTTCTAACTTGGTACGTAAATGGCGGACATGCACCCGAATCGTTTCAATATCGTCATCTGGGTCATAGCCCCAGACTTCTTTTAAGATTTCACTGGGGGAGACAGTCTGACCATGACGCTGCAGCAAGCAGTGCAATAACTCAAACTCCAGGTGAGTGAGTTTTACCGTCTGATTAAACCAGACAGCCTCAAATCGCTCCGGCACCAGGGTCAGGGGGCCATAGTTGAGAATTTCGCTGTGCTTGGCAGCCTGGGGAATGCGATCAGTCCGTCGGAGCAAGGCTCGGACACGGGCCAGCATTTCCTCCACTTCAAAAGGCTTGGTCAGGTAATCGTCTGCTCCGGCATTAAAGCCCTCAACCTTATCTTGGGTTTGGCCAAGAGCCGTTAGCATCAGAACGGGAATATCGGCAGTACGTTCATCACGGCGGAGCCGTTGACAAACGGTAAACCCATCTACATTGGGTAGCATCAAGTCCAGCATGATCAAATCGGGCTGTAGTTGTAGAGCCATTGCTTGGCCCTTGATGCCGTCAGGAGCCTGACTAACATCATAGCCAGCCATCTCAAGGTTAACTGCAACCAGCTCTGATATTGCTGGGTCATCGTCAATGACGAGTATCCGGGGCATCATTCAAAGGTGAGTAAAGGAGCAACGATAAAACATGTCAGAATTCTAGAGTTCCTGCTCAGATTATAAACACGGAATCTGAATCTTTCTTAAGAAAAACAGTGAAATTATAAATAAACTTGTCGTTTGTACCATCCATCACTGGATACAAATCTCAACATCTTTCTTTGTAGAAAGGGGATTTTATGCTGCCGCTCCTGGCTATGACATCATCTTTCATAAAATTAGCTTCATATCATCGTTGCATCATTGCACCGTTGACTGCCTGTGGCTGATGATCAGTCAACGGTTGATGCATATCTGCCAGATGTTTTTACCTGTCGCTGCCCTTTCTCGCTCATCTCTGTTATGAACCTTAACCCTGTCGTCCTGGTTTTAATCCAAATTGTGCTGGTGATTGGACTCTCTCGCCTGGTCGGCCTGGGATTTCGTCGACTCAAACAACCCCTGGTGATCGGTGAAATTGTGGCAGGTATTTTGTTAGGCCCATCTTTACTGGGTTGGCTTGCTCCTAACCTGGCCGTGCAGCTATTTCCCACAGAAACCATCCCCTATCTGGGGATCCTGTCTCAGATTGGGCTGATCTTTTTTATGTTCCTGATTGGGTTAGAGCTGGATCCTAAATATCTCAAAACTCAGATTAGTGTGGCAGTTCTGACCTCCCACGTCAGTATTCTAGTGCCATTCTCTTTGGGAACATTACTGGCGTTGCTCTTATATCCGCTAGTGTCGAATGCAGAAGTCTCTTTTACCGCCTTTGCCCTATTTTTGGGAGCGGCCCTGTCGATCACGGCATTTCCTGTGTTAGCTCGCATCATTACTGAAAACAATTTGCAGGGCACTCGTCTAGGAACCCTGGCCCTCACCTGTGCCGCAGTGGATGATGTCACCGCCTGGTGTTTGCTGGCATTGGCGATCGCCGTTACCCGTACCAACAGTATGGCAGCAGCAATTCCCACAATTCTGGAAGCAATACTCTACATCGGGTTTATGGTTGTCCTAGCACGGCCCTTGCTCAGGCAATTGGCCACCCATTATCACCGCACAGGCCGATTGACTCAATTTGCTCTGGCTGGGATTTACATCGGGGTTGTCGTCTCTGCTTTGATCACCGAATTAATTGGTATCCACCTGATCTTTGGTGCCTTTCTGATCGGCACGGTGATGCCGAAACAGGCGGAACTGACCCGAGAGCTCGCTCAGAAAACAGAAGACTTTGTGCTGGTGTTTCTGTTGCCTATCTTTTTTGCCTACAGTGGCTTGAGGACTCAAATTGGACTCCTCAATAGCCCGGAACTCTGGTTACTCTCTGCCCTGGTTGTCATGGTGGCTATCTCTGGGAAATATATCGGCACCTATGCCGCTGCCCGATTTTGTGGGATTGAGCGACGAGAGGCCGCCGCACTTGGCTGGCTCATGAATACCCGTGGTTTGACAGAGCTGATTGTGTTAAACATTGGCCTTAGCCTAAACGTCATTTCGCCCCTGCTATTTACCATGCTGGTGATCATGGCCCTAGTCACCACCTTTATGACTTCACCGCTGTTGGCATGGCTCTATCCTCCCCAACCGATCGCTTCTGAAGCCGTACAACCAACGGCTCAAGTGCAGGATCCAACTTACCGGGTTCTGGTGCCGATTGCCAACCCAACGACCCAGAAGGCATTGATACACCTGGCCGTCGCGATCGCGATCGGGGATCGGCGGCCCCCATCAGAGGGTCTTGTTTCAGCCGCAGTTTACCCCCTCAATATTCTGCAATTAGAAGAAGACTATGCCTATAAGAGTATTCCGGCTGAAGTGGATCGCTTGATTGCTAAACAACAGTCCCGTATCCAATCGGTGATCCAGACTGTAGAACCTGACTGTTTGCAGGACTGTATTTACCCCCTGATTCGGGTCGCTAGCGATGTGGCCCAGGAGACCAGACAGATTGCTGAGCGCGATCGGATGGATTTGATCCTGATGGGCTGGCATCGGCCTGCCTTCAGTAAAAATCGACTGGGAGGCCGAGTTGGGCAGATTCTCAGCACAGCTAGAGTAGATGTGGGAGTCTTTGTGGATCGACAGCACGGTAAACTAGAGCGGTTGCTGGTACCCTACAGCCCGAATGTTCATAATGACCTAGCGCTGGAATTAGCCCTGCGATTGTTGGTGAACTCTCAAACCCGCTCGTTAACCATCCTGCGGATCAATCAAATATCCCAGGGTAATGGGCTTACCTATGAATTGAGCAATGTCATGGATCATCTGCCAGCGATGATTCACGATCGCATTTACATCCCTCAAGTAGAGGCAGAAACCCCGATTGAAGCAGTGGTAGAAGCCTCAGGCTTGGTGGATTTAACGATCGCGGGAGCCAGTCGGGAGTGGGGGTTAGAGCGACAAACCCTGGGTTACTATACGGATGAACTGGCGTCTCGTTGCCAGTCATCACTGCTGATTGCCCGCCGCTACAGTCCAGTGACTTCACACCTGACATCTGTGCTGCAGAATTTGAGGCCCGCCCCTGCTGAACAAGCCTCAGAGGTAGAAGCATGATCTGTGTGATTCAACCTAGCCTGTTAGCCTTTTATGGCAGTACTGTAGTTGCGGTGATCGCCTTATTTAGCGCAACGACTCGCTTCGGTGAAACTCGTCTAAATGCCCCCCCACGTATTGATGGACGTTATCCAATCACCACAACTCATCTGCCAGGCTGCCTGAGCGATCAGGCTGTAATGTTACAAATCAGTCAATCTGGTATTTTTGTCAACGGAGCCTTGTTGCCAGCTCAAGCGCAGGAAGGTACTCTTCAAGCAGCAGCAAAGCGGCCCCCCCTGACGGGACAGTTTGACCATCAAACGGTCTGGTTATCAGGGACGATGCCACAAATCCCTGGTTGTCAAACTCCCAATAACCGGCATCTGTCGGGTGCAACCAACCTTACAGATGAGGCGATTACAATTCAAGCAAAGGTGCAGGGAACAAGATTGACAGGTACATTGCAGTTAAGGCAGGTATCTACTCGCACGCCTTTTATAGCCCAAAGAGCAACGCCTGTAGAAGCTGGCCCTAATCACTAGGGGGCAGACAAGTCTTGCTTTAGACTGCTAGTCGATTGTGAGCCATATCGCGAATTAGGGGTAACCGGGATTGAATATAACTACTGAAGAGGTTGGTTTCTTCTGTATTTAGCAACCGCTGACTATTGAGCTGCCACATTAGCCATTGCACCAGGGCTGTGTCATCCAGGCTCAGTAGCATTGGCGGTTGGCTGGCTTCAACCAGCATCCATAGTTGACGGAGAAGGATAGGGGACATAAACACTGTTCAGGAGGGAGAAGAGATCTGAACGCGGCTCAATCAGACAGGGTATGGCCTGATAGAGCCGCTCCAAATTAACCATTCCCAATTTGGCAGATGAAATCTCAGGTAAGCCACCTTTGACACAAGAGTTACCAATCCTTTAAGCATCCCAACAATCCAGGTCTGTTTGTTGCATTTTCTGAAAAATACTGAGCAAGGCTAACGGCCAACATAGGCTTTCATGGGCTCTTTGATGAATCGAATGTAAAGATGCTTGAAGGTTGAACGCACCACCCGCGGCAAACCAAAGTCGATCGGCATTAGTTGGTCAGGTAAGCGCCAGTCACGGATCTGGAAATCACTGGGAAGTAGCAGCGGAAAATGAATAGTGTTCAGACTACCACACAGCCCTAGTTGCTGGGCCGCGGCCAGGGTGGGCACTGTTGCTGGATCTACAGCTAGGATTGCCGCCACTGTCCAATCAAGGGCAAAGACATCTGTTGCGGCTGCCAGCAGGTTTAAACGTCGCGGCTCGCCGCCACTGGGGCCGTTCCCTTCATGGCCAAGGATGCCATCCAGAATCGTCAAGTCGGGATCAATAGCCCGCGCTGTTTCTACCAGCATCAGGCCAAATCGATCGCGGTCTTTGCCTGCTTCCATGTGCCACCAGGCTTTCATCTTGCCGGGAACGCAACCAAATAAATTTTTCACCCCCATTGTCAGAGTTAATTGGGTGTGGGACTTGACCTTGGGTAAATTAATCACCACATCGGCTTCCATCGCTTCTTTACTGAGCAACAGATGATTAAAGGCCTGACTCACCGTTTCGTAGCGTTTGCCTTGAAATTCCACAACGGGCAGGTTCAGATGATCAAGGAGGGGTTGATAGCCGTTGGCGATTGCCACCCCACGAGCCGTGCCAAAGGCAGGCCCATCCCCTAAAAAGGGATAGCCTCCTGCTTGCCTCACCATTTGAGCCACACAATAAACAATTTCATGGCGGGTGACACACTCCTTCCCTGGCCGGGCTCCCGTTAAGAGATTGGGCTTTAAGAGGACTCGATCGCCTGGCTTAACAAGGGTTGTCATTCCACCCAGGGGCTCTAATAAAGCCTCCAGAGCATGACGCAACTGATCGGGATCATAGGAGTTTGCAGATAGCAGGCTTACAGCAGATTGCACCATGAAAAGCTAAGCAGGTGAGGGTATTTGATGATTTAGCTTAAACGATTTAATGCTTACCGATTTAAAGCAGGCCATTTTGTTGGGGCAGGAGTCAAATTCATCCTTAGAATCAGTAATGCTTGATTCCTAAAATGGAATTGAGTAAAACCTCTGCGCCAAATCGCACCGGATCTGTACAGGGCAGCCCCGTCTCAATATTGACCTGCTCAATCGCCGCTTCTGCCGCATGTTCAGTCAGGTGAGCAGTATTTAATGCGATCGCCGCCACCCGAGTTGCTGCAAAAACCCCGCATGCTTCGGCTAACACTTCATAAAGGGTAACAACCTGTCGGAGGGGGGGAATGGTAAATCCAGGAAAATTACGAATCGACTGCTGACCAGCCCGATGTACTAAAATTAAATGGGTCGGCTGGCTCCCTCGCATCAGGGGTAGGGTCGCAGTAGAAGCAGGGTTGAGCAGAGAGCCCTGGCCTTCAATCTGAAGGATATCGGCATTCTGCCCTGCTGCCATGACCATTTGTTCAACAGCCCCAGAGGCAAAATCAACCCTTACCGCATCTAAGGGAACTCCACTCCCAGAAATCATGATCCCGGCTTGTCCGGTTGCTAAAAAACAAGACCGCAGCCCCCGGTTTAAGGCTGCTCGATGCAGTTCCAAACTGGTAGACATTTTGCCAACGCCCATGTCAGTGCCCACCGTTAATACCCGCAGACAAGAGAGGGTACGAGCAGCCCCGCTGCCCACAGTTAGACCTGTTGGTTCTCGCCGCACATCCCAGACCCACTGTTCTGGTTGTAGCAAAGCCTGTAGCTCTGGATCCTCTGCTAGCGGAGTATGCAGGCCATTTGCAATGGAGAGGCCAGCCTTGATGGCTTTTTCAATTTCACCCCGCCATGCTTCTGGCAACTTCCCGCCAGAGGGAGCAATCCCAATTGCAAGAACATCTGGTTTATAGGAAAGTGCGGCTTCTACAGAAGCGACGATCGGCACTGAGCGATTAATGCTTGTCAACTCCAGGAGCGATCGCCCAGCTGATTGGCGGTCTACTACACAAACCACCTGGGCGGAGGTATATCGCAGCATGGCTAAACCAGTTTTGCCCGTTGCGTTTTTAATACCATCATGCAATAAGATCGCTAGACGATGCTCCGGATAAATCATTGACATCGTAGAAGATTAACTATAAGTTCCGTTAGAACGCCCAAGACAAGGGTGATAGCCAAGTATCGGCGTCGGTCAGCGGAGTTGACTATTTTCGACTTTCTGCTTCGGGCGACAGTTTATAACTACTCTCTCAAAAAGTTTAACGAATGCCTTTACATGCTACAACTACTGATGGCATTGACCGGGGCAGACAAACACTTTCTCTTTATTAAACTTTATTGTTTCCATGAAGGCAGGAGTACTATCCGGAGTTGGCCTCTGAATTTCAGAAAAGATGGAAGGAGATGACAATTGACTTGTTGTTTTCAGACTTGTCTACTGTGGAATTCAGGATCAAACAGTGACTACTACTCCCATCAAAAAAATTGCATCGGCCACCGGCTTGGGTTTATTGACCCTGGTTTCAGTAAGCTATCTTCCCTTTTCAGGTGAGCAACGATCGCTCGCTGCCAGCGGGCTGGTACCTGTTAATCAGTCTGTGTTGGCTGACACTGGTTACATTTTGGGGCCTGGTGATCGGCTTCAGATTACTATTTTTGATGCACCTGAATACAGTGGTGAATCTCAGGTGTTGGCTGATGGGTCGCTTAACCGGTCTCTAGTGGGTCGGCTAGTGGTTAAAGGCATGACCCTAGAGCAACTTGAGCAAACCCTTGGCCAGCGCTACGCTCGCTATTTTCGACGAGCGATCGTGACAGTCAGCTTACTGGCCCCTCGCCCACTCACCGTTGGCGTTTCTGGGGAAGTGAACAAGCCCGGCACCTATGTTGCTGAAGGAATCCCCACTCTGAGTCGAATGCTCCAACAAGCTGGAGGGATTACCCAATCAGCCAATGTGCGACAGATTCAAATTCGGCGCCCCCAGAGAT
>JBJTUO010000305.1:0-8320 GCA_046080785.1 Leptolyngbyaceae cyanobacterium
TATTCCACCGTTGCTCTAATCGAGCGAGGGGCAAGCAGCGTAACGATCGGTCGTCCCATTGACAATACAGTTGTTTATATTTTGGATCGCTATCAGCAGCCCGTTCCCATTGGCGTTTCAGGAGAACTGTACATTGGCGGCAGCGGTCTGGCTCGTGGTTATCTGAATCAACCGGAACTGACGCAAGCAAAGTTTATCCCCAATCCCTTCAACCCTGACTCTAAATCTCGCCTATATCGAACGGGGGATTTGGTTCGCTATTTACCGGATGGCACGATGGAATTTCTCGGTCGAATTGACCATCAAGTCAAAATTCGCGGCTTCCGAATTGAACTCGGTGAAATTGAAGCCATTCTCCAGCAATATTCCAATCAGCATTCTGATCCGGATGAGCCAGCGATTGAGAACGTCTTGGTCATGGCGCGGACGGATGAAACCGGCAATACATCCTTAGTGGCTTATCTGACTCCCGATTTGAGCGATCGTCAACTCACAGAAATTCGTCATTACTTAAAAGCAAAATTGCCGGGGTATATGGTTCCCAGTGCCATTGTTAGTCTGAACCATTTTCCCCAGACACCCAATGGTAAGGTCGATCGCCAAGCCTTACCCGCTCCCAGCTTTTTCTCCTCTGCCCTATCCGCTGCTACACCTGGTAATGCGATCGAGGAGTCCATCGCGGCTGTTTGGCGGCAGATGTTGCGGTGTTCAGAGGTAAGCATTCATGACAACTTTTTTGATGTGGGCGGTCATTCCCTGTTAGTCGTACAAATTCATCATCAGTTGTCATCAGCGTATCCCTTTCTGACGATCGTCGATCTATTCACCTATCCCACTATTCATAGTCTTGCTAACTATGTATTGCACCAAACAGGATCAAGTCAAATAGAGTCTGAGATTCAGGAAGCGGCAACGTTTACTCGCTCTCCAGAGCCGACCAGTCAAGCACGCGGTGCCAGACGTCGCACAGCACAAGCCATGCGTCAACGGAGAGGACAGAGCCTTTAACCTATGAGTACCACCGAATCACTGGGAATTGCCATTATTGGGTTAGCCGGACACTTCTCTGGAGCGGCTGATTTGTCGGCATTCTGGCAGATGTTGCAATATGGGAAAGATGCGGTTGTTACGTTTACCGATGCCGAATTGCTCGCCGCAGGGGTTGATCCATTTCTGTTGAATCATCCTAATTACGTCAAAGCAGGAACGGTAATTCCAGATGTGGAATACTTTGATGCCAACTTCTTTGACCTGAGTGCGCGGGATGCAGAAATCACCGATCCGCAGCAGCGGCTCTTACTGGAGTGTGCGTGGCAGGCATTAGAGCAGGCAGGGTATCCACCCACGACCACTGATCGCTCCATTGGTCTGTATGCAGGAGTGGGAGATAATCAGTATCAGCGGCATTATCTTGAACCCAGGATGACAGAGCTGTTGTCCAGTGTGGGAGAGTATCGCTTATCTATTCTCAATGGCAAAGACTTTACCGCCACCCGGATTGCCTACAAGTTAAATTTGACTGGCCCTGTTCTCACGGTTCAAACGGCTTGTTCTACTTCCCTGGTGGCTGTTCACCTGGCTTGTCAGAGCCTGCTTAATTTTGAATGTGACATGGCGCTAGCAGGTGGGGCATCAATTGTGTTACCGCAACGACAGGGCTATTTGTATGAACCGGGGATGATCCTGTCACCCGATGGCTACTGCCGCGCCTTTGATGCCCAGGCTCAAGGAACTGCCTTTGGGAGTGGTGCGGGGATCGTTTTGCTCAAACGCTTGACAGACGCGCTGGCAGACAGAGACACGATTCATGCGGTGATTCTGGGGTCAGCCATTAACAACGATGGGGCGACCAAAATTGGCTACACTGCACCCAGTGTTAAAGGGCAAGCGGCGGTGATTCTTGAAGCGCAAGCCGCTGCCGATGTCCAACCGGAGCAAATTGGCTATATTGAAGCTCACGGTACGGGCACTCCGTTAGGTGATCCGATCGAACTGCAAGCGCTGACCCAGGCGTTTCGAGTTCATACCCAGCGTCGGGGCTATTGCGCGATCGGTTCGGTGAAAACCAACATTGGTCATGCAGACACCGCTGCCGGAATTGCTGGACTGATCAAAACGGTATTGACACTCAAGTATCGCCAGATTCCTCCCAGTCTCCACTTCAGCCAACCGAACCCACAAATTGATTTTGCCAGCAGCCCATTTTTTGTTAACGATTGCCTGCGGGATTGGGAGGTTGAAGAGAATGCCCCACGCTGCGCTGGGGTGAGTTCTTTCGGCATCGGTGGCACCAATGCCCATGTGATTGTGGCAGAAGCACCGATCGTAGAAATCAGTGATGACTCTCGCCCAGTGCAATTGCTGACACTCTCAGCAAAAACCGTGACTGCTCTGGACACAACGGCTCAAAATCTATTGACCTGGTTCCAGCAACAACCTGAGTCGGAGCGATCGCTACCCGATGTAGCCTACACCCTGAATCAGTGCCGCCAGAGCTTTGCCTGCCGCCGTGTTCTGGTTTGTGGCGATCTCACGGAGGCAATGGCGCAATTGGCAAATCCTGATCCGTTAGCCAGTGTTCATACCTCTGAAACAACCTCTCATGTTGTCTTTTTGCTTCCTGGTCAGGGCAGTCAGTATCTGCAGATGACCCAGGAACTCTACAACACGGAAGCTGTGTTTAAGGCTGCAATGGATGAGTGTGCAGCATTGCTGCTGCCTCATCTGGGTCAGGACGTGCGCCAACTCCTGTATAGTGACGCTCCAGACCCTGCGGTTCAACTTCAGCAGACGGGGGTGCTCCAGCCCGCCCTATTTGCCGTAGAGTACGCACTGGCACAGGTCTGGATCGCCTGGGGAATTCAACCTACCGCTCTCTTAGGTCATAGTCTGGGAGAGTATGTGGCGGCCTGTCTGGCAGGGGTGTTCTCTCTGGAAGATGCCCTGGCGTTAGTGGCACTTCGGGGACGGTTGATGCAATCCCTGCCTGCGGGGTCAATGCTGTCCGTACCCTTGTCCGCCGAGCGGGTGCAACCGTGGCTGACGCCAGAGATCTCCCTGGCGGTGGTGAATGGAGCCGAACGGTGTGTGGTGAGTGGGCCGTGTGAGGCGATTGCAGATCTGGAGCAGCAACTGCAAAGCCGAGGCATTGACTGCCGCAAACTGCGTACCTCCCATGCGTTTCATTCCCAGGCAATGGAACCCATTCTGAAGCCGTTTGCTCAAGCCGTGCAACAGATGCAACGTCACACCCCGACCCTCCCCTATCTCTCGAATTTCACAGGCACCTGGATCACCCCCACGCAGGCTACTGACCCCAATTACTGGGTACGTCATTTACGCCATACGGTTCGCTTTCAGGATAATTTACAAGTTCTGTTCCAACAGTTTCCAGCCAGGGAACTTGTCCTGCTGGAGGTAGGTCCCGGTCACACACTCTCCGCCCTGGCCCACCAACAGGTATCCGCTGCGTCTCAGTTGACGGTACTCCAGAGTTTGCCCCGTCATCCAGCTACAACAAACCAAGCTGAGTTAAAGCAAATGTTATCGACGTTAGGCGATCTGTGGATGAAAGGGGTGGCAGTGGATTGGCAGGGATTTTATGCCCAGGAACAGCGGCACCGCCTGCCGCTACCGACCTATCCCTTTGAGCGACAACGGTATTGGCTCGATCGCCCACCGTCCAGTGCTCCACCGTTCATCATCCAACCGATTCCAATGCTTGAGGATGTTGTTAGTCAGCGGCTCTCTGAAGCAAGCACAACCGGTTCTACAAGCACAATTTTTCAATCAGAAGTTCAATCAACCCTGTTACCCCTGGAACGGCAGGTTGCTCAAGTCTGGTCTCAATGCCTGGGAATTGCTGAGATTAGTCTAGAAACTGACTTCTTCACTAACGGTGGTGATTCGCTGCTGGCAACCCAACTAATTGCCAATCTGAGCAAACGATTTCAGATTCATTTAGATCCCCATTGCCTGTTACATGCTCCCATGCTATCCCAAATGACGGCGTTAATTGCGGCACAACTGACACTCGCAGAGGCATCTGGAGAAACCATGCTTGCATTACCTGAATTACTCGTCAAAATTCAAGCAGGCATTCCTACTCGTAAACCCTTGATTTTGATGCATCCTGTTGGCGGTCATGTCTATTTCTACCGAGACTTAGCTCGTTATCTGGATTCCCAATTACCCATTTACGGTATTCGTGCTCAGGGGATTGAGGGTGAAGCCGAACCCCTAACGACAATGGCAGACATGGCAACAGTCTATACGGCGGCATTACGGCAGTTCCAGACTCAAGGTCCCTACTATTTAGGAGGTGCCTCCTTTGGTGGAACACTGGCGTTTGCGATCGCCCAGGAGCTAATAGCTCAGGGAGAAACGGTCGCCTTGCTGGCGTTGATGGATACTCCCAGTCCCGGTAATATGCCTGCGGATCTGGATGATACGGCGGATATTTTGTTTTACCTGCTGAAGGTGGGTGAAAATGTCGAGGTCGATCGCGCTGCCCTGCAAGCCCTGGATGAAGACCAGCGACTGGAGTTTTATCTCCAACAAAGCCAGGGTAGCTTTGCCTCAGTTCAGGAACTCCAAACAATGCTGAAGGTCTTTCGGGCTAACCTCCGGGCTATGCGTGAGTATAATCCTCCAGCTTACTCAGGAAAGGTTCTTTTCTTTCTGGCTCGCGATCGCGACCAATTCAACGCCCAAACTCCGGCACACAGCTGGATTGAGTTAGCAGAACAAGGCATCGAAATCTATACCGTTCCTGGCAACCATATCACCATGAATACAGAACCCCATGTGCAACATCTAGCTCAGCATCTACAGCGATATCTCAAAACTTAGAAACTACTCAAATTTGCAATTTTCCTATGCTATTTACTTCGCCAGAATTTATCTGCTCATTCTTGCCAACCACGCTCATCTTTTTCTTATTCAGCTAATCGCGGAATTCATTGTCTGCTGTCAGGGTATTCTTCCTCAGCTTCATCTGGAGAGGATTCTATTTTTACGCAAGAACCTTGTCCACTAAAAATTTAGAAATCATTTAAGGAATTTAAATATGAAACATTTCTTGGCGACACGATTTAATCTGCCAGCAGAAGATTGGAAAGTATCACGAAATGGACAAAAAGTTCTAACAGATAGTTGGTTAAAACATCGATTTGAGATTTTTGAGAAATATTGCCTCCCTTCTGTAAAAAACCAAACCAATCAGGAGTTTATCTGGTGTGTTTTTTTTGACACCAAAACGCCTCAAAAATATAAAGAAAAAATCGAGGTTATATCTAATTCTTTTAATAAACTTAAACCAATTTTTATTGACAAGTATGAGAAATCACTTCCATCGCTTAAAGAATTTATTGCCTCGAATCTAGAGAGTAAGGATGATTATGTCATCACTAGTGGAATTGATAACGATGATTTAATCCATAGAGAATATATTCATACGATTCAGAGACTATTTAAGCCTGCCGATGAGATGGTCATCGATTTAAGACTGGGTTATCAGGTCAGTATTGAAGGAGGTGTTGTGAGTATAAGGTTGAAAACTAACTATTTCAACCCATTCATCAGTGTTGTGGAGAAGTCTGTTAAACCCAATACTGTTTTTTCAAAGGCACATTTTGAGTGGAGTGATTCAGCATCAATTGTTGTTTTTGATGACAAAGAGTTATGGATAGAATTAGTTCATGAAAGAAATAAATATAATTTTGTAGATCCAGACTTCCCTATAGTTTCAAAAATTGAATCGAGTGAATTCGGAATCTTAGAATTTAGTTAGCCTGAAAATAGGTCTTCTGTGGATTTATGGGAATGATTCAGTCTTATCGATTTGATAGATGGCTCTGGTTGCGGTTTATTAGAATCGCCCAGCCTTATTTTTTTCCATTTGCGCCCCGGCAAACCAGAGTTTTTTTCGGATTACTGCTACTCCTATTCCCTATTGTCCTGTCGCTGACGTTTTTCTTAGCCGTTGGATTAAGATTTTTAGCACCAGTTGTTTTGCCTAATTTTGCGATCGAGTCTGCTTCCGATCTAATTGGGAACGTCGATTACCTGTTAAACTCACCTTTTCTATACATTACTCTGGGAACGCTCTTCACAGGTGGTCTCATTTTTGCTTCTCAAAAATCCAAACTTGCAGGACGATGGACACCGTGGATCATATTAGGATTCATTCTGTTTTTGCTAATTGTCTCCGTCGGCATTAAAGTTCTAAATAGCTATGCTCTTAACCTGATTACAACCGCTTTAAACCAAAGAAATCAGCAGTCTTTCTGGCAAAGTCTGATCATTTTAGTCATTATTTTCTTGACGGCATTACCTGTTTATGTTCTCTATAACTACTTACAAAAGAAATTAGCCGTCCTCTGGCGAGAAGGGCTGGCTAAGAATCTGATTGATCGTTACTTCCATCACCAATCCTATTATCAGATCAACTATCATGCGACGAATCTATCCTTAGATAATCCAGACCAGCGGATTACTCAGGATGTTGATTCATTTACGACCGTGACTCTGAGCTTTCTAATCCAGTTATCAGAGTCAGTCATTACTCTATTTTCCTTTACAGCAGTCTTATACAGCATTTCTAAACTATTAGCTGTGGGATTATTAGTCTATGCGATTGTAGGAACGGTGCTAGCAATCGCTATCGGCAACCGAGTAATTAATGTCAATTACAATCAACTGCGGTTAGAGGCTAATTTCCGGCATAGTTTGATTCGTGTGCGAGACAATGCGGAGTCGATCGCCTTTTATCGGGGAGAAGAACCAGAGAAAAGATTTGTGGTTGGTCGATTACTTGAAGTAATTAAAAACTTCAATTTATTAATCCTTTGGTACGCGGTGATTAACTCCTTTCAAAAAAGCTACGAATCTATCATTCTCTTGTTTCCATTTTTTGTGATTGCCCCCCTTTACTTTATAGGTAAGGTGGAGTTTGGAGCCTTTACCCAGGTGGATTTTGCCTTTGCCACCCTACTCTATGCTATTTCGTTCATTGTCACCCGCGTCCAACAAATTTCCGAATATGCGGCCAGCATTAACCGTTTGGGGGAATTGTATGAGGTCTTTGATAATCCGGCTAAAATTCATCTAACTCAGGCCGCTTCATCCCAGGAAATCACTCATATTTCCTACGAAAACAGCCCTCAAATTGAACTGCAACATTTGACCTTAAAAACCCCAGATTTTGTCAGGACTCTGATTCAAGACCTATCGATTTCAGTGCCGTCATCTGGTCATTTACTGGTGATGGGAGCTAGTGGTACGGGAAAAAGTTCGCTGTTGCGGGCGATCGCTCAATTGTGGACGACCGGACAGGGCATTATTGCTCGTCCCCCCCTCGAAAACCTATTATTCTTGCCACAGCGTCCTTATATGATTGTTGGCACCCTGCGAGAGCAATTACTGTATCCTCATCTGGTGGAAACAGTGGATGATGATCAACTCCAGCACATCTTGGAGAGAGTGCGCTTACCTCATTTAGTGAACCGTTTTCAAGGCGGATTGGATGCTCAAGCAGATTGGGAAAATATTCTTTCGTTGGGCGAACAACAGCGCATTGCGTTTGCCAGGGTGTTAGTACATCAACCTCGCTATGCCATCTTGGATGAAGCCACCAGCGCCCTTGATATGGAAAATGAACAAATCCTCTACCAAACCCTGGCGCAACAAGGAACGACTTATATCAGCGTGGGACATCGACCTACACTAAAGCAGTATCATCAACAATTGCTCACGATAATTGAAGGAGGTCTATGGAATATAAAAGAAGCTCGTCACTAGAGTATATTCTACTTTTAATAAAGTGCTTATAAGCATTCCCAAAAACTCAAAAACCATTGTTAGTAACTAGATGAATAAGAACAATGAGACAACAAAGTTATAATCATATAGTTTCTTTAGGGCGTGATTGTCTTCCACGTACAGTACCTACACGACAAGGGTACAAGCTTACAAAAGCTCAAGGAGAACTAACGTTACCTTTTGATCTAGCTTTACATGATTACGATGGACTGTGCCAAATTATTGAGTCAAACTTTAAGGATTATTGTAAACCTGATTTTCTTGGAGTAACGGAAGATGGTTGCATCGAGAATACCAAATATAATGTCAGGTTTAATCATGAATCGTTGTATGGTAGACACGATATATATAGAGCCAACAATTTTGAGAAGTTAATAGAGAAATATGAAGCGCGTATTGCCAACTTCTATCGCTATGTTGCAGATGATAATATTCTATTTATTTGCGAGTATCAAATTTATCCTGGCCGATTAAATCAAGTGATAAAATCCGTCTTTCC
>JBJTUO010000306.1:0-5228 GCA_046080785.1 Leptolyngbyaceae cyanobacterium
TTGCCTGGTTGATGGTTCTACCTTAAACTGTGAATAGGGTATGTAATTAAACTGACGAATCCTGGATAGGCTAGGAGTCAGGAGAGAAGGAGGCAGGAGGAAATGCTTTTGAAGCCACAGGCGCAGCAGGATTCAAAAGTATTAAAAGGAGTCAGGAGATCAAGGAGTCAGGAGTTGGCCAAGCTGCTAGACTTTGGCTTTTGGCTTCTGAATTCTGAATTCTGACTCCTGAATTCTAGCTTCTGAACCCTGCCCGAATAAAATGTCCCGTTTTGCGTTTTTACCCCTCGATTCTGACTCCTGGCCTCTATTGCGGGGATAACTTTTTGTCTTGATGAATACGCTGTGGATAATGAGGAGAATATTCAAAGCTCAAATACGTTGGGCTTCTCAGACCTGATTGCAATAACTACTATAAGAGGAAAGTAAGTGATGGATCGTTCGAAGCTGGTGGCAGTCATTACAGGCGCGATCGCCATTGCGATTAGTATTGTCTACCTGCTGCTTGTGCAAATTTTAGACTTTCGTACCGAGATGGTGCCCGCTCCCCAAAGTGTCAACCCGACGGGGGCGATCGCTGACACTTCTGCCTCCCTTGCCCTTACCACCCCAACGGCAGTAGTTTGAAAATCGTAACTGCTCAGCTTGGGCACTGAGTCAAATCTGCCCTCATCCCCCACCCCTTCTCCCTAGGGAGAAGGGGCTCTGGATTGAAGTCCCTCTCCTTGGGGAGAGGGATTTAGGGTGAGGGCGGATTGAACTCCAGGGAAAGGGCTTTAAAGCCTGCAACATACCGGAAAAATGTGTAGATTGCTTCCCGTAAGGGTGGACGGACTGAGTAGTTACTGAAAATCAATAAGTCTTGAAAATGCTGACAAGCATTTGAGGATACTGATGTCTAACTTTTGTCAGTCAACCGGAGTAAATTTAGCATTATGCCTGAACTTAAACAGCGATTTCAAAGCTTTGAGGAGTATCTGTCTTACGACGATGGCACAGAAAACTTGTACGAGCTGTTTAATGGAGAACTGATTGCAGTGCCGCCAGAGTCAGGCTTAAACGTTGAAATTGCCAATCTTCTATTTGCTGCTCTGTTACCGATCGTCGGGTACCGCCGTCTCCGTGGGCAGGGGTTAGAACTGGAAGTTCGGGGAGAACCGAGAAACCGCTATCCTGACCTGACTGTGGTTCGAGAGGAGCATATTCAACAGTTAAAGGGGCGTAATACCCTACGGCTTTCAATGGCACCGCCTTTACTGGTGATTGAGGTTGTCAGTCCTGGCGAGTTACAGCGAGATAGAGACTATGTCGCCAAGCGCATACAGTATCAAGACCGGGGCATTCCTGAATACTGGATTGTAGATCCATTACAAAAACGGGTTCTGATTTTGCAACTGCTAGATCTGGCTTATCAGGAACATGCCACTCTCCAGGGGGCTGATCTGTTGCGTTCACCATCCCTGGGTAAACTTGATTTAACCGTTGATCAAGTTTTTGCTTCGGGTGCATAAGATGAGTCGGAACAATTCCATCGCTAGATGCTGCTAATTGCCTGTCTGCTCGCCTTTTACCTAGCCTGGAATTTGGGGGCCAATGATGTGGCCAACGCCATGGGCACATCCGTTGGGTCAAAGGCTCTGACGTTGCGGCAAGCACTCCTGATTGCTGCTGTACTGGAGTCTGCTGGAGCATTCCTGTTTGGAGGCCCCGTCTCATCCACACTGGCAACCCATGTTGTCAACCTGGAGAATTTTGCTCAAACTCCTCACCTCTTAACTATTGGCATGTTAACGGTACTGTTGGCGGGTGGCCTCTGGATGCATCTGGCAACGGCCTTTGGCCTGCCGGTCTCCTCTTCCCATGCGGTGGTAGGGGCGATCGCCGGAGTGGCCTGGGCCGCCCATGGTTTAGAGGCCATCGACTGGCCCACCATCCGGTTAATCTCGCTGATGTGGATGATGACCCCCCTTGTCAGTGGGGCGATCGCAGCCGTCATGTATGATTGCCTGCGGCGATGGGTTTTGGCTCAACCCGACCCGTTGTTGCCTTTGGCAGAATGGCTGCCCTGGTTGAGTGCGGCTTTTGTTGCGGTGTTTGGGGTGACTGTGCTTCCCCCTCTCCTGGCGCCGGGTTTTACCGTTTCAGAAACTCTACCAGCCCATACCGTTGCCCTGGCGATTGGTGGAGTCATGGTCTGTTTATTAACCTGGCTAAGCTGGCAATGGCTGACACGGGCTACTAATTCTAACTGGTTACAGAAGCAAAGCAGTTCCCCTTCTTTTTCGGTAACAGAGAAAGTATTGGCTCGCTTTCAGGTTCTGAGTGCCTGCTTTGTATCCTTTGCCCACGGCTCTAATGATGTGGGGAATGCGATCGCTCCCCTGGCGGTCGTTGTACAGCTTCACCAGGGAAATGGCCTGGTTCCCCCTGTCTTTCAGGTGCCCTTGTGGACACTGGCCTTGGGAGGGCTGGGAATTGTAGGGGGGCTTGCCGTTTGGGGGCAACGGGTCATTACCACGATCGGGGAAGAAATTACTCCCTTACAACCTAGTGGTGGGGTTTGTGTAGAATTGGCCACTGCAACCACTGTCTTACTGGCCTCCCGCTTGGGATTCCCCGTATCAACTTCCCATGCCCTGGTGGGGGCGCTGGTTGGCCTTGGTCTGGCTCAGGCAAATCACCAACTTCAGGGCCAGACGCTGCGATCAATTGCTCTAGCCTGGGTGGGCACGATTCCCGTTAGTGCAGGGCTGTCTGCCCTGATCTTTTGGTTAATCAGCCAGATTGTAGCCCCATTCCTGGAGACAGGGCATATATTGGGATAGAGCAGTCTCAGAGGGGCGGGGGGAGCGTAATCGTATGGAGCCCTTAAATCCACAATCGGCAGCAGACAACGGCCAACCACTGGAACAATTGCTGCAAACCCTAAGGCAGGATCTGATTCACCTGCAACAGGATGTGGTGGCTCAACTGGTTCAGGATGTCAATCAGCTCCAGCAAGAAAAGGCTCAATTAACAACGGAGATTGAACAACTGACCGCCGCCAGACAGGTAATGCAGACTGAACAGGAAACCTGGCTTTCTGCACAACAACAAACCCAACAACAATTATGGGCTAGACAACTGGCTCAAATTTTAGCGAATCATCTGCAAAGGACGATCGTCGAACGGTTAGACCAGATTGCTGACCATCCTTCATCTGTCACTGGAGAGATGGCAACTGCTGAATCTGGGGCCGGGGAAAAAGAAAGCAGTCACACTTCTGGAGAGGAGGCTCAACGGCTACTGGTTGCCCTGGATTCATCTTTTAGCGCCACCTTTAAGGCTCTGGAACGGGAACTCAATAATTATCACAGTACCCTATTTCAGCAGATTAGCCGGATGCAGGATTTAGAACAACAGGGAGAAGCGGTGCTGACAGCGTTGGTGCGTCGGTTGCAGGAGCAATCGCAGATAACTGAAACAACTGCCCTGCAATCACCAGCCACTCCCGGCAAATCGTCACGCTCCATGCCATCCCCCTCGTCCCTTTCTCCCACCCAGCTTGGTTTTCTCTATGCCTTTTTATCGACGATCGCCTTTTCAATTCATAACGTGATAGTGCGCGTGATCGGGCGGGAGAGTAACATTCTGGGGTTATTGAGATGGGGGGGAGCCGTCCCTCAATTAGACCTGGGTAATTCATTAATGACTCTCTGGTTACGGATGATGGTGGTCTTGCCGTTGATGGTGGTGATTGCCAAATTGGTCTATCCCCATTTTTGGGAAGACATTCAGTGGCGGCTAAATGCCCGCGATCGGCGTGAACGCAAACCACTTGTGTTTGGGGTGATTAGCGGCATCTTCCTGTTTCTATCCCAACTTTGTATTTATATCGCGATCGGTCGTATTGGCCCTGGATCTGCCGTCACCCTTCTGTTCATGTATCCTCTCTTTACCGTGCTTCTATCCTGGTTGTGGCTTAAAAAAATGCGTCCTACACCGATGCTGTGGGCTGTGATCGGGGTTATTTTTTGGGGAGTTCTTCTTACCCTATCCCCTGGAGGAAAGTTGGGATCTTTAGATCGGCTTGGGGTAACTTTTGCCTGCTTTGCAGGCATCTTTTTTGCCCTCTACATGACATGGATGGATCTGAGCTTTGAAACCTTAAAAGCAATTCCTGTTAAATCGGGTGTAGCCCATGCAGAGATCGGCTTGCAATTGGAGGACAGTTTTAACACACTGAAAAAACCCATTCTGATTACACTGATTCAATTTACAACCGTTTGTCTGCTGTCTAACTTGATCCTCTTGCTTCCCATCAACCTGGACATTCGGATCACTAAAATAGATCAATTAATCCTGGGCGGTCTAGTCATTGGTGCCCTTGCTCTGATCGCCTACCTCCTGAATAATTTTGCAGTGCAAAAGATTGGGCCAGAATCTGCCTCGATCATGTCCTCCTTGGGGCCGGTGTTAACCTCCATATTAGCCCTTCTACTGATCCAGGAACCACTGAAACCAGTACAGTGGTTGGGGGTGGTATTGGTGACGGCAGGCGTTGCAGCTTTTACGGTCGAGAAGAACTCTGCAAAACGCCGTACTTAGAAGTGAAGTGCTACGCCCGCCATGGAAGTGAATTAATGGAGTGAAGGTCACCTGTTGGAAAACCAGTGTCTAAATGCTCAAACGTTAGCGGGGTCGAGTAATATCAACAATTAGTTTAACCTGAATTATTCACCAAGGGAGACAAGAAAAATGAGAAAAGGATCCTGAAACCGAATAGAATCAGGCTCTATAAAATTTTTAAACGTCCTCATTGTGCCATGATAGTGAGTGTCGGTATCAGGCAGGATACCGCAGCACTGGCCGTTGAATCAATTCGCTGCTGCTGGCATTAGAGGGGTTGATCACTTTATCCAGATGCAGAAGAGCTGCTAATTACCGCAGATTGTGGGGGGCGTAACAGTTCTTGCTGAATCGGCAACCGTAGCACCCGGACCCAATGGTGGAAGAACCCCCACAGTTCATTTTCATTTCCCTCCTGAATTTTGGTTCGGGGGGATGCTGCAAAAGGTGGCAGACTTGGTCTACTTCGAGGCGGTCTGAGCTGGGCAGGTTAATAGGTTATACTTTGACCTATCGGTGATACTTAGTACCTGCACAAAGCCCAATCGAGTTGCCTTGGTGCAGAGGTCTGACTCCGAGAGGGGGCGATTCCAGGATTCTGAATTATAGTCAGCCATTCC
>JBJTUO010000307.1:0-10875 GCA_046080785.1 Leptolyngbyaceae cyanobacterium
AATAGCGGAGGAGAAACTCCAACAAGTCAAATTCCTTGGCGGTTAATTCAATCAGTTGGTGGTTTCGATAAACTTCACGGGTTAATCGATTTAACTTCAAGTCTTCAAACTCTAACACATCCGGTGCTTCAGGATGGTTGCGACGTAAACGAGCTTTTACCCTTGCCAGGAGTTCTTCTATACTGAAGGGCTTGGTCACGTAGTCATCGGCTCCTGCAGTCAGCCCTCTTACTCGATCAGGCACTTCATCCTTCGCGGTCAGCATAATGATCGGCACTTGAATGCCCGTATTTCGCAATCGCATACATAGGTCTAATCCAGAGATACCAGGGAGCATCCAATCTAAAATCAATAGATCGGGTTTGATATCTCGCGCCATTGACAGACCCAACATCCCATTTGCAGCAACTGTGACTTGATAGCCTTCTAGGCTGAGCTCGACTTCAATGAACTCAGCTAACCTGGGGTCATCTTCGACCAGGAGGATGTGCTCAATCATAGAACTCAGTTAGACAGAAGGTTGCCATAAAGGAAGTCTTATTGTGAAGATACTGCCTTCCCCTGGTTTAGAGCGAAGCGTGATGTGACCGTCCATCCCCCCAATCAGGCTCTTGGCGATCGCCAGCCCTAATCCTGTTCCATCTCTAGAGCGGGTCATGGACTCATCTACCCGGTAAAACCGCTCAAAAATTCGATGTTGATGGGGAAAGGGAATGCCAATCCCACGATCGCGGACATGAAGTAGGGCGCACTGATCGGTCTTCTCTAAGATTAGATCCACGGGTTGTTCTGGTGCAGAATACTTGATGGCGTTATCGACTAGATTGATTAACACTTGCTGTAATCGATCCTGGTCAGCACAAACGACAACATCTTCCTCCGTTAGTAGTAAATTAATATCCCGACCGCTAACTTTCTGGCTCATGCCTGCGACTTCTGTAACCAGGGTATTCAACACGATGGGATTCAATCGAAAATGCAGGTTTCCACTATCTGCTCGTGCCAAATCAAGTAGATCTTGCAACATTCGGATCGTGCGTTCGGTTTCCGCTGTCGCTGTCGATAGAGCTTGCTGTTGATAGGCACTTAGATTATCGCCTCGACGCAGTAAACTTTGTAAATAACCAACGACAATAGTCAGGGGAGTGCGTAGTTCATGGGATACATTACCAACAAACTGCTGCTGTTGTTCCCAGGCACCGGATAGGCGAAATAACATTTCATTAAATGCCTGCGCCAAGCCCAAAATTTCATCAGGTGCTCTGTTTAGTTGTAGCTTTGCCCCGTTTAGATCATCGACAGAAATGGCACTGGCAACCTGGCTCATGTACTCTAGGGGCTGCATCGCTTTGCGAATCCGTTTAGAAATGGCAATAATTAATAGCGAAATCGCTAACATACTCACGAATAATAATCGCCATAAACCCACATTGAGTTTTTGTTGCTCCTCCGTTATGTCTTGAGAGAGATATAACTTACCCAATGACCGACCATTTAATATCAATGGGCTACCGCACAACACGATATCCCGATTTCCAAGACGAACAACTTGTGGCTTTTCAGGTACTACAGCCAGAGCATCCACCTGGCGGATTTCAGGGGAACGCCTGTCTAGATTAGCAGACTGTACCAGTAGGCTACCGTCATCACTCCTCACCCAAACCGCTAAACCCGGTGTCGAAACTTTATTGACCGTTTGCTCTAAGCCTGTTTCGGTTTTTCCCATTTCACTGTAAAGCTGAACCTGATCAGGAAAGCGCATGGCAATATATTCGAGGGTTTGCTTGTGAGCAGCAACCAGATTTTGCTCCATTTGCCAGCCAGCCCAAAAGGCCACGCCACCCAATCCCAAAATCGAGAGTACTATCAGTTCCAGGGTCAAACGGAATTGCAGAGAAGAGGTAGAAATCTGTTTGCCTGTGAAATAATAGATAGCAGATCGAATGGCACGACTCATAGCCTTTGGAAGGTTTGATTTTGAGTAGGGTGGTCTAAAAAATTTTCGCGGTGCCCTGAATCGGATCAAACTCGAACCGCTGGTTGTAGTCCGTTTCACCATACAGATTAAAGCTGATCGTGGGTTGATCAGAGATCGTTTCGATTTGATGAATTGCATCAGGCATCAAACACAGGATGTCGCCTGGAAGCAACAATCGATCGCTGACGGGTTCGATTTGATTGGGGTGATTTGGAGTTGGGGAACGGTGCCAGAAGGTGTTTTTTTCCTGTCCATTCAGCAGAGCAACCAATCCCCAAGTACCATGATTATGAATTGGTGAGATCATCCCTGGTGCCCAACTCACCAGTTGAATCGTCAGGGGGAAAGATGGCTCATCATACAGCATCAACACGTCCCAACCTGTTTCAGGATCGGGGTGAAGCGATGTGAACTGGAGCCAGGAAGAACTGCTCAATAATTTACGAACCAGGTAACGGATTGCCTCAAGCCTTAAGCGATCGTCGGTTACTGTTCCTAGGATATCTTCCAAATCCGTTAAAAAGCGATAAAGCCGATAGGGGTGAGTTAAATCCTCTGGCTGACGAATGAATTCCCATGCCTCACACTGCCCCTCATCAGATATAAACCAGTCGTATTCTGTCATAGATATTGCATAACTGCTTCAAGACTTTTAAAAGCTAGACTTATAGTCAATAAGCCGATGGGTAACCTAAATACTCTCAGAACAAGAATGGAATAGAAAGGTGAATGCCTGTTGATGCCAAGATGAATTTTTGCTGAAAATTAAGCCCTCATTCATTCAGTAAAGCTTTATGGCATCGTCTAGCTCAGACAATTCTCAGATTTTATTCAATATCCATCTAATCTTCATGTGCTACTCATCTTTCTAAAGTTTAATCTAAATGTCGTCAGCTTGAGTTAGTGACAATTCTGCAATATTGGATGACTTCAAATTTTAGCAGTATTGTCCATTGCTCACATTGCGTTTGTACTATATTTTTGAGGTTTCACATGTTTAAGGGTTCCAGTTTATGGCTCAGTCTATGTCTGAGTGGTCTGGTTGTTACAGTATCGCTAGTTGTGGGTACATCGGTTCCGATGACTGCATCTCCAAATCAAGCGATCGCTCAAGCAAATCCCTGTGCTTCCAAGAATCCCTGTGCTTCTAAGGGCGGCAATGTCGGTGGTCCTCTTGCTAAACAACTGCAAGGAAAACCTGTTGTGGTTGACATTTATGCAAGCTGGTGTACTGCCTGCAAAAATATTGCTCCGACCCTTTCTCAGGTGAAGCAACAATATGCTGGAAAAGCTCATTTCGTGGTTCTAGATGTCTCTGACCAATCCAAAGCCAGCCAGGCAGAAAGTCGGGCCAAACAGTTGGGGCTAGAGCGGTTTTTTGCTCAAAATAAGGCTCAAACAGGTACAGTTGCCATCATTAATCCAGCAACGGGAGAAATTTTAGCTCAGTATCGCAACAATGCGGATTTGGCTGCTTACACATCTGTCCTGAATTCCGCGATCGCCCGCCAATAGGAGACTGTTAAGCAAAGTTCGCAGTTTTTTGAGATCGCCATTCCAAGCCTGTAATCAAAGAGCGTCGATTTCCCTTGAATTAAGCTACATCTAAGGAGACAGTACCTTGAAAATTCATTATCTTGCCATACTTGCAGCGATTTCTCTATTGAGTTTTGGAACAGTTACGGGTTGTTCAACCCCTTCTACAGACACTGAGAAAGCATCCAAAACTGTGAATAATCCCTGTGCAGGTAAAGCTAATCCCTGTGCGGGTAAAGCCAAGTCGGTTGGTGCCCCTCTGGCACAGCAGTTACAGGGCAAGCCGGTTGTGGTTGATGTTTTTGCCAGTTGGTGTCCAGCTTGTAAAAACATTGCGCCGACGTTGTCCCAACTGCAGAAAGATTATGCAGGCAAAGTTCACTTTGTGGTGCTGGATGTCAGCGATAAATCCACCACGGCTGAAGCAGAAGCTAAAGCAAAACAACTGGGACTGAGCCAATTCCTAGCTGCAAATAAGACTCAAACAGGATCACTCACCATTATCAATCCTGAAACTGGCGAGATTTTGGCGCAATATCGCAATAACGCGAATCTGACAGACTACACATCAGTTTTGAATGCGGCTCTGAAGCAATAGACTGGTGCAGCAGAGGTTGTGCGATGCGAAGCAGTTCCCAGATCTGGGGTAATCGCTTTGGGTCTTCAAAAGCAACCTCATTCCTTTTTTTACCCAAGAAATTTTGTTATGGCACCTATGTCTCGATCGTCTAATGATCCGATTTCTCCACAACGCTCTAAGGCACGTAAAAAATGGCTCATTTATGGGGGGTTGGGAGTTCTAGCTTTAGTTCTGGTTCTGACTTTAGGACCTGTCATCAGCCATCCCATTGAACGGGTCATTTCCATCGTTGAAAACCGTTATCAGCAATGGTTCGTGCAACAAGACACGACAAACCCCTTGATACTCCTGACATTAGCGTTTGTTGGTGGCGTACTCGCCAGTGTCTCCCCCTGTATTTTGGCACTGCTACCGGTTAACCTCAGCTATATCGGCACATTGAAAATTAAATCCCGCTGGGATGCGTTGATCAAGGCAGGCTTGTTTGTTCTGGGATCCGTCACGATTTTGAGCCTATTTGGTTTGGTTTCCTCCTTCGCCGGAGCCGTCATGGTGGAGTATCGAGGTTACATCAACATCGTCGTGGGCCTGATTATGGCAGTGATGGGGCTTTGGCTGATGGGGGTCGTCAAGCTGCCTTTACCCGTGATGAATGTGAATTTGCCCCATGCAGGTCCCTATGGGGTGGGCTTGACCTTTGCATTGGTGAGTTCTCCCTGCGCGAGTCCCGTCTTGTTTGCAGTGCTTGCCGCCGCCGCCGCAACAGGTTCTCAAATTTTGGGAACGTTGACCATGGTGAGTTACGCTTTGGGCTACACCATTTTGATTTTCCTGGCTAGTTTATTCACTGGGCTAGCAAAGCAAAGTAAGCAGTTGTTAAAGCATTCCGAGGCAATTATTCGCCTTGGCAGCATAGCGTTAATGATGACGGGTGCCTATTACTTGTTTACTGGTACTCAATGGTTCATGGGAAGTTAGATCGAAGGGAACCAAGAATCGCAGCACTGGTAACCTCCTTGAGAAGCTGGAGCCTTCAGGGGCCGCGTTACCAAACTGAAGCTTGGTAACGCGCCGATAGCAGGTGGGTGATTAGTCCCACCAGTAGGCAAGAACCACTGCATCGCGATCGTGTTCTTGATTTTCACTCCAAAGAGCGATCGCCCCTGGATCAACGCCTACTGCCGGGCTAGATAGATCCGCATCCTGGCTTCGTAATCCTCGACGGGGGTGCCGGTCACGTCCACCAATGCCTTATTCACCTGGCCGGTAAACTTAAACGGCGGCTGATAGTCGGGCATGGTCGGTGAACCGGGGTCTGCCCCCACTGCTGCCCCTGCCGAGAGGCCCAGACTTAAGGGAATGGTGACGGGCAGATTGCCTTCTCCGAAGGGCTGACCATCCACAAACAATTTGATATTGGCGGGTGTCCCCTTACCGTGAGCCATATCCATTGGGCCTGTGGGTGTGAATTGGAAGCTAAAGATGTGGCGACCGCTGGGCAAGGGTTGGGTCGCCTCGATCTTGAAGTAGGAATCTGTCACGTAGTTGTAGCCGTAGGTCAACTTGCCATTTTGCACGTAGAAGGCAAAGCCCCCATCGTTGCCCCCCATACTAAACAACACGCCTTCCGCACCTCCATCGGGAACAACGGCATCCACCGAAATCGAGTGGGCACAGTTCAACACTCTGGGGGCGACATTGGTGGGGACGACCTGGGTATCAGGGTAGTAGACATACCGCTGGCGATCGCCGGCAATCTGGGGCCGCTCGACGGCAAAGCGTTGGGTGCCGCGACTATCGATCGGCAGCACGTTGTATTTACCCGCTTCCACGTACCACATGCCGATCATGGCGATCAGGCGATCGCGCTCGGCCTCGGCCAGATTGTTGGTTTCGGCAAAGTCTTCCTGGAGATTATACAATTCCCAACCGTGGGCATCCAGATCGATCAGCTTGTCGTAGGAGATGGGGGCACCAAAAAACAATCCCGACTCTGTAAACGAGGTGCCTGGCCAGGGACACACCGCCCGCCAGCCATCGTGATAGAGGGAGCGGTGCCCAAACATCTCGAAGTATTGGGTGATGTGTTTGCTGGGAGCGCTGGTATTGTTAAAGGAATCCGCCAGACTGAAACCCTCAATCGGTGATTGGGTCACGCCTCGGATCACCGTTGGCGGCTCAATTCCCAGCGCTTCTAACACCGTTGGCAACATGTCGATCGCATGGGCGTATTGTGTGCGAAGCTCCCCCTTTGCCTGAATGCCCTGGGGCCAGGTGACAATAAACGGATCGCTGACCCCGCCCCGATAGGTTTCCCGCTTCCAGCGGCGGAAAGGGGTGTTGCCCGCATGGGTCCAGCCCCAGGGGTAATGGTTGAAATACTTGGGCCCACCAATCTCATCGATCGCCGCCAGGTTTTGCGCCAGGTTTTCCGGCACATTATTAAAGAACTTGTTTTCGTTCACTGACCCCGTGGGGCCGCCCTCAGAGCTGGCACCATTGTCTGAGATCACCATGATCAGTGTATTTTCATACTCACCCAGGTCTTTAAGAAACTGGATCAATTCACCAATGTAGTGATCGGTGTGCTCCAAGAATCCAGCAAACACCTCCATCATGCGGGCATAGAGCTTGCGTTCGTCAGCGGAGAGACGATTCCAGTCCTGCACATCCGGGTCATGGCGAGATAGCACCGTGTTAGGGGGAATAATGCCCATTTCCTTTTGTCTGGCAAACACCTTCTCCCGGTAGGCATCCCAACCATCATCAAATTGCCCTTTGTATTTATCGGCCCACTCCCTCGGCACATGGTGGGGAGCATGCATCGCCCCAGGGCAGAAATACATGAAGAAGGGTTTGTTGGGGGCTACCTGCTTGGCATCCGCAATCATCGCTTTTGCCTTTTCCACCAGATCCACCGTCAAGTGGTAGCCTTCTTCCGGTGTTTTTTCCGGTTCAGTCTGGCTATTATCCCGCACTAGCTCAGGATAATACTGGTGGGTGTCGCCGCCCAAGAAACCATAAAAGCGCTCGAAGCCCCGGCCCAATGGCCAGCGATCGTAGGGCCCGGCGGCACTATTTTGCTCCGCTGGGGTCAGGTGCCACTTGCCAACGGCATAGGTGTTGTAGCCCTGCTGCAGCAGAATTTCGGACAGAAAACCATTCTCAAAAGGGATATAGCCATTGGATCCGGGATAGCCCATTGAACCTTCGGTAATGCAGGCCAGACCATTGGAGTGGTGATTTCTCCCGGTCAACATGCAGGAACGGGAAGGGGAACAGAGAGCGGTGGTATGCATGTTGTTGTAGCGCAGCCCATCCGCCGCTAGGGCATCTAGGTTGGGGGTCTTAATGGGGCTGCCAAAGCAGCCAATCTGTCCAAACCCTGTGTCATCTAGCACGATAAACAACACGTTGGGTGTCCCTTCCCTGGCCCGGTTTGGTGCCGGCCAGGCCGGAGTCGAAACGTCGGCGGTACGACCAATTACACCTGGAAAGGCAGTACCCGGTTTGTATTCTGTCAGCGCCATGGATGCTTGCTCCCTTTTCTAAGTCTTGGGTCTAAGTCTTGAAGGGAAGATCATTGGACTCAGGAGCTCTGCCCCCAAGCTTCCCCATAAAATCATGGGAGTTTCCTGACAAAAATCTCTTTTTTGTAAGAAAATCATAAGAAATCCTCGATGTAGGGAAATCCACATCTTTTTAACCAGCCGGGCCCTTGATTACAATCAAATTGGCAGTTCTTTACCCCTGCAAATAGCGGAGCAGCCTATGACGACCGTCCTGGAAAAAGGAACAATTTCAATCCATACCGAGAATATTTTCCCCATCATCAAAAAATGGCTTTACTCGGATCATGAGATTTTTTTGAGAGAGTTGGTCTCTAATGCCGTAGACGCAATTCAGAAATTAAAAATGGTGTCCCACTCTGGTGAATATTCCGGTGATATGGGAGACCCTGGAATTGTGATTGCGATCGACAAGCCAGCAAAGACCCTGTCTGTGTCAGATAACGGCATTGGTATGACCGCCGACGAGGTCAAGAAATATATTAATCAGGTGGCCTTTTCTAGTGCTGAGGAGTTTGTCGAGAAGTATAAGGCCAGCACAGACCAACAGATTATTGGTCATTTTGGCTTAGGCTTCTATTCCTCTTTTATGGTAGCCAGGCAGGTAGAGATTGACACCCTCTCCTATCAGGCTGGTGCCCAGCCCGTACATTGGAGTTGCGATGGCACCACAGAATTTGAGTTAACCGACTCGACCCGCACCAGCCGGGGTACGACGATTACGCTGCATTTGATGGAAGAGGAACTGGATTATCTAGAACCTTACCGGATTCGGCAGTTAATCACCAAATACTGTGACTTTATGCCCTTCCCAATCACCTTGACCGTGAAGGAAGCGCCTGAAGCAGGGGAAGCAGCCCCAGAAACCACCCCAGAAGCCACCGCACCAGAACAGGTTAACCGCCAAAAAGCCCCCTGGAAAGAAGCGCCCAACTCTTTGACCAAAGAAGATTACCTGGAGTTTTACCGCTATCTCTATCCATTTCAAGAAGATCCACTGCTCTGGGTGCATCTCAACACCGACTATCCCTTTGTGGTGAATGGCATTCTCTACTTCCCCAAACTGAAGCCAGATGTGGATGTCACGAAGGGGCAAATCAAGTTGTTCTGCAACCAGGTCTTTGTCAGCGACAATTGTGAAGAGGTGATTCCCCGCTTTCTCATGCCTCTACGGGGTGTGATTGACAGTGTGGATATTCCCCTCAATGTTTCCCGCAGCTTTTTGCAAAACGATCGCACGGTGCGCCGCATTGCCGACTATATTGCGAAGAAGGTGGGCGATCGGCTGAAGGAGCTCTATCGTGACCACCGGGAGGAATACATTCGCTGCTGGCAAGACCTGGGCACCTTTGTCAAATTCGGTTCCTTAAATGACGACAAGTTTAAGAAACAGGTAGAGGATATCCTGATCTACCGCACCACGGCAGATTTGAGTAGCTCTACGACCCCAGCGGTCGAGGTCACCACCGCTGAAGGAGATGTGTGGCAGGAGGGCGGCACCACCCAGAGCAACACCCTAGATAACCAGTCTTACACCACCTTGAAGCAATACCTGGAGCGCAACCAGGAACGCCATGCCAATCGGGTATTTTACTGCACCGATGAGGCATCCCAGGCGACCTATGTGGAGTTGCACAAAAAACAGGGGTTAGAAGTCCTGTTTATGGACTCCTTTATCGACACCCACTTTGTCAGCTTTTTGGAACGGGAACACCCAGAGGTGAAATTCTCACGGGTAGATGCGGACCTGGATGATATCCTGCTAGATAAAGACCAGGACGCAGAACTGATTGACCCTGCCACCAACAAAACCCGCAGTCAGCAGATTAAGGAGTTGTTTGAGCAGGCTCTGCATAAGCCTAAAGTGACGATTCGCACAGAGGCGCTGAAGGCAGACAATCAACAGGAAACACCACCGGCGATTGTGCTGTTGCCTGAGCAACTGCGCCGCATGCAGGAGATGAGCGCCATGTTGCAACAGCAAGCGATGCAATTCCCAGAAGAACACATTTTGCTGGTGAATACGGCCCACCCCTTGGTGCAACATCTGGCAACTTTAAGTCAGGGCGCTATCGTGCAAACGGGGGGTGCGTCTCCCTCCGCAGATCTAGCAAATCTGATCTGTCAGCATATTTATGATCTGGCGCTGATGGCTCAAAAAGGCTTTGATGCCGATGGCATGAAGGCTTTTGTGGAGCGATCGAATCAGGTGCTGACCCGCCTGACAGAAAGAACTCTTGGATAGCCCTGCGGCGGTCAACCCAATGGGGGTGAATGGGTGAGCGCGATTCCAGCCCACCTCTCACCCCTGTTTCTCAATTTCCCAGTTGGGATAGGCCCGATCGGCCAAAAAAGCCTGCAATTCTGCCCGGTCGGGCATGGCAGACTGTGCCCCTGCCCGCGTTGTTGCTAAAGCACCCGCCGCCGCTGCCCAGGTGGTCGCCTGTCGCAGCGGTAATCCTTCTACCAGGGCAGCCATCAGACCTCCTGCAAAGGCGTCGCCCGCCGCTACCGTATCGATCGCGGCCACAGGGAAGGTCGGAATAAAAAAATCATCTTCTGGGGTGGCACATAGCGCCCCCTGCGCCCCCAGTTTAATGATGACTGTATGGACGCCCTGGGTTTGTAGCACTCTGGCAGCCTGGGTCGCTGTTTCCCTATCGTGCACGGTAAAGCCCACCAACTGGGTTGCTTCTACTTGATTAGGCAGAACTAAATCTACTAAGGGGTAGAGATCGGTCAACGGCTCTGGAGGCACCGGGGCCGGATCAAGAATCACCTGCACGCCGTAATTTCGGGCCACCTGGGCGGCCGCTTGCACTGCTGGTAAAGGCACTTCTAACTGCAACATAAGGGCAGTGGCCTGGGGCAGTAGAGCCTCTAAGTAAAGGGCATCGGTTTGATTAAGCCTGCCGTTAGCCCCCGGTATGCCAATAATTTGATTTTCTCCGGTGTCTGTGACCGTGATCACTGCCACCCCGGAGTGGATACTTGAATCCACCTGGACGTGTTGGATCCCCACCCCCGTCGATCGCAGCCCGGCCAACAGGTCAGCACCAAACTGATCGCCGCCAACCCGGCCTACCATCTCGGTGGCTACCCCCAATTTTGCTACGGCCACTGCCTGATTAGCCCCTTTGCCGCCGCCTGCCATGTAAAATTGAGCCCCAATCAGGGTTTCTCCTGCTTCAGGTAACCGGGGGGTACGAGTG
>JBJTUO010000308.1:0-8713 GCA_046080785.1 Leptolyngbyaceae cyanobacterium
GCACAACGAGTGGACGCAACGTGAGAAACAAGCTCAAAAATAGAATTGAAGCATTTGGAGTTGGCCTAGATCTCCTGGCTGAACGGGCTGTCTATGTTCCTGCCCTGGAGTTGTTACTGGTGGCGGATGTGCATTTAGGTAAATCCGAAACCTTTCAAGCCGCAGGCATTCCAGTGCCCAGCACGGTGAACCAGGGAACTCTGGATCGGTTACAACAACTCTGCTCAGCCTATCAGCCTGCCCGGTTGATCATTCTGGGAGATCTACTGCACTCAAAACTGGCGCTAACGGATGAGGTGCTACAACAATGGGCTAAGTTTCGAAATTCTGTTACTCTCAGTATCGCCCTTTTAATCGGAAACCACGATCGCAGGGCTCTATCTTTACTGGAACAACTGGAAATAGAATGCCTGACAGACCCGATCGCCTTGAAGTCGCTGTATTTAAGCCATGAACCCAGCCCAAAGTCAGGCTGCCTTAATATTTGTGGACATGTGCATCCCTGTATTCGGATCCAGAGCCGACTCGACCAGTTGCGGTTACCCTGCTTTTATTGGAAAAAGTCGAGCAATCTCCTGGTTTTGCCGTCTTTTGGGGAGTTTACAGGGGGCTTTGAAGTCACTGCTGAGCCAAATACGGAGATTTACATCGTTGCCGAGGGCCAGGTAATCGCCTGGAGTCAAACAAATAGAGGATAGCCCAACTGGAATCGCCGGTCTATTGGCCTTAACGGGAAGAGCCTGGGGGATTTTTCTTGGGCATGGTGAGCAGGGGCAGACTGGCACTAGATGACCTATCAGTTAACAGGTAGGTGGCCTTGCGCTGGGGTTGTTGGGGTAGGGGGCGCAGTTGTTGCTGCAACCAGAGCCGCAGGGCGATCGCTGACCCCACAGTGATCAGACCAAATGCCAGCAGAGCATAGTGCTCGCTAAAACCGCCAATCGCTGCATCTATAGCGCCGATAGTAATACCAAATGCAAGAATGGGCTCCTTTCGATAAATCGACCCCATGATTTGAGACCACGCAACATCCATATAACTAGTTTGCCCTGGAATTCCTGCCTCTATTGTAGCCAGTGTACTTAAAGTCCGTAAAAAAGTTCTGGCTAAGATCCCATTTAGACCTGGTAAAGGCTGGTGATGTTGACCAAAAGTCCTTAATAATCACCACCAGATCCGTAACGCCAGGCATCTAACCAGCGACGCAGCCTGTACTGTTGTTTAGAGTCAGCCTGGGTCAGCCTGGGGCTGAGACCTTGCCCGATACGATGCAATAGGGTGTACCTGGCCAGGTTAGCATAGTGAACTATCCACTCTAAAAGGGTAGGAACCCCCACCTGGGGCAGGATTTTCAGCACTAAACCGGGATGCACCACCGAGGTGCGAGTCAGAGTTTGAAAGAGGGCGGTAAATTGGACTACATCTTGCAAAAAAGGACGCAACACTGGATCCCCTAAGGCCTGCATGTCTTGAAACACGGCAGTTAGCAGATCATTGATCTGGTTGGGGGGGAGCTTTTGATCCATTCCCACACTCATTGCCTTTTGAAACAACCAGGTGACAGAAAGGTTGGGTTGATAGGGTTGCAACAGGGCTAGCGATCGCCGTTCCAGGGCCTCTGTTTGCAGAGCCTCCTGAATTCCCGCTGTGAGGCGATGCAAATGGCGAACCATGGCCCCAAACCCACCAAAACTCAAGGGAGACTGGCTGGCACTACTATCGCCAACCGCTAAAATGCGATCCCAGCTTGGCTTGAGAGGGCTTTGTCGATAGCAGGGAAAAAAACCAAACAAGGCCCGCTTAAATTGAAGCTGGTCTAGTTCTACCTGCTGGTAAGTAGGCAACAACCGGAAATAGTCTGCGAACAACTGCTCCAGGCTGAGCCGATCGGGATGGGCATCTAGGTACGTAAACAGGTAAGTCGTGCGGCCATCTCGGGCGGGAAAGGCTTCCCAAAAGTACTGACACTGATTTTGAATCGGGGTGAAAGCATAAATTAAATCTCCCGTTTCATTTGCAGGGTAGCCCGTGGCGCAGGTGCCGACGACTAGACAGACCGCATCGGGGGTAGCTCCCTGGCGGCTCTGCTGCACGATAGGAGAAAAATGACCCATTGCATCCAGTAAGAGGCGGGTCGAGAAGGACTGCTTGTTTGTATCAACAGTAACTCCATTGGGATGGACGATCGCCCTTTGAAAAGCGGTTTGCTCAAATAACTGGCCCCCGTTTGCCAGGAAGGTTTGCTTGAGCTGCTCTAATAAATAAACCGGGTCAATGCCAATATTGAGGACATCCCGCACCCAGATCTCTGGGCCACCCAAAAAACCGACCCTGGCAGGATTATATTCCGTCGCGATCGCCTGATTCATTTGTGCGGCTGTCAGTAACCCCAACTCCAAAAAAACCTGTAACTCCCGGCGCGAGATATTCCATTCCTGCTGCCGCCCTTGCAATTTTCCCTGTTCTAACAGGGCGACCCGCCAGCCTGCTTGCGCCAGGGCTGCCCCCAACAAAATTCCCAAGGTGCCGCCACAAATCAGCACATCCCAGTCTACTGTGGCCAGTCGTTCTGAGTCCGTTTCAACCACCGTTAGAACCGGTCTCCCCCCCTGACGCAGGGCTTGCCACCGCTGATCAGTTTGACGCAGGGCTGTCAGTGGGTCTCTGGGCAACTGGGATAAAATCGCTTCGGTTTGAGTCATAGCAAAAAGTAACCGCTCATTCCATTCATCTATCGAATGAGCGGCAATTTAAGAGAAGTTAAGACGACGGGCTTCAGGAACCACTTAATTTACTACATCAGGCATGGGTTGTTTCCCAAGATTCTGAGGCACTGGCCGGTTTCCCATTCTTGCTATTGCCATTTGCTTTACGGGGCTGAATCAGACCATACCCCCCGTGGTTGCGTTCATAGGCCACGTTGATTTCACCGGTCTCAGCATTTAAGAACATGTAGAAGTCATGATCGATCAACTCCAGTTGCTCCAATGCTTCCTGCACAGTCATCGGAGGCATGGCAAAGTACTTGGTGCGGACGACTTCAGAGGGCAACTCAGGTTTCCGTTCCTGAATCAGATCGGTAACAACAGGCTGGTCAGCAAGAGCCTCTGCCGCTTTCGAAGAAACCCGGTTTTTCTCAGACCGCTTTTCTTTGTACTTGCGTAAGGTTCGTGAAATTTTATCGGCGACGAGATCGATGCTGGCATAGAGATTTTCGCTACTTTCCTCCGCTCGCACAACAGAACCATTCACGTAGGCCGTAACTTCCGCAGTTTGCTTAGAGTTAATGCGGGGGTTGCGGGCGACCGATAGGGTGACATCAAGCTCCGTCAGGAGACTTTGAAAGTGATTGACAGACTTCTCCATTTTTTGAGTAACGTAGTCACGAATTGCATCGGTAATGTCAATGTTTTTGCCCTGTATAACAAGCTTCATGGAGCTTCCTCCGCTGGAAAAACTTCCTTTTCTTTCACCCTAGCACCTTGTATTCTGGAGAACAAAGTCCGTTAAAATGTTTTGCAAGTTTTGACAATTCTTGATGTCAAAAGACTTGATTTTTGTAGCTTCTCCCTCTCTAATGGAGCAATGGTGAGGTTTTGTGGCTAATAGTTACAGGGCTAAGGCGTTTTCTGACCGCCCTTGCCAGATATTTATCGCTGATGTCGTGCCCTACCCGATCGCCTGGGGCTGGCAGAAGGTATTGGTGGCTCAGCGGCGAGAGCACCCTGAGTTATCTGATCTGCTGCTCTTATTGGAACATGCGCCGGTCTATACCCTGGGGCAGGGGTCAGATGGGGCCTTTCTTAAATTTGATCCGGCAACCGCTCCTTGGGAAGTGGTGCAAGTCGAACGGGGCGGGGAGGTAACTTACCACTGCCCAGGCCAGTTGGTTGGCTACCCCATTTTAAATCTGGCTTACTATCAGAAAGATTTGCACTGGTATTTGCGCCAGTTGGAAGAGGTCTTGATTCGGGTATTGGCGGTGTATGGGCTGGTAGGCCAACGCATCGCTGGCCTGACTGGGGTCTGGGTAGAAGGATACAAATTAGCGGCGATCGGGATTAAGGTCAGTCGTTGGATTACGATGCATGGCTTCGCCCTCAATGTTTGCCCTGACTTGACAGGCTTTCAACACATTGTGCCCTGCGGTATTGCCAATAAACCTGTGGGTAGTCTGGCCCAATTTATCCCCGATATTACCCTCAATGCTGTCAGGCAGCAGGTGGCGATCGCCTTTGCAGATGTGTTTCACATAAAACTGGTGCCTGTAGACAAGCTGGATTTAGAGGATGTTTTAGAAGCCCCTTATGGACTGCCTCGACTTCCAGATCCTAGACATCCTCTTCACTGAAGTCTACTTCTACGGTAGTCAAACGAACGTCGCAGCACCTCTAGCCAGATTAACCCCCATGGAGTGATCCACAATCCCCAGTGGCACCTCTGATCCTGGGTTAGGGCCATCGATTTCTCTGCTTGGCTCTCCGCAAGTTTCCATCAATAGACTGGCTCGTTACAATACCTTTCATAGCTCTGCGCTCAAAACGATACAAGTACCCAAGGTGCAATCATCATGCTTGACTTGCTTTTACATCCGCCGATCGCAGCGGTAGAACAGATTTTTGATCTGGCGAATCTTTTTGTCTTGCCGTTTTGGGCTTTGATGATCCTACTGCCCCGGTGGAGTATCACCCGCCGGGTAATGGAGTCTCCCCTACCATTTATTGTGCTGGCAGGGCTTTACTTTTATTTGTTAGTCGGCTCTATCAATGCCGAGACGGCTCAAGCCCTCGCCAGTCCCAAGTTAGGAGATATTGCCCGTTTCTTTGCCGACGAACGGGCCTCTGCCGTGGGTTGGATTCACTTTCTAGTAATGGATTTATTTGTCGGGCGCTGGATTTATTTAGAAGGCCAACGCACTGGAGTATGGACGATTCACTCCCTGATCCTATGCCTGTTTGCAGGGCCATTGGGGTTACTCTCCCATCTGGTCACCACCTGGGTAGGTCAGACTTCAGGGAAAGCGACCCCAACTGAAGCCACCGTCCCCACCCCACCCCCTGCGGCCTAAAGCTGTTCAGTTCATCCACCTGGGGGAAGCCCAAGGCCAGTCTATCCGTCACCCTTAGGGTAAAGCGGTTGTAGTTCTCTACCTCACAACATCGATCGCCCCCCAATGGGTGCTGAAAAAGCATGGTCAACAATATCACTGAACACATGCAACAGGCAGAAGCAGCGTTACAGCAGAGTAAAGCCTGCTTTCGGGTAGTGGCTGAGACGGCAGCCTGCGCCATTATGGTGTACCAGGGCGATTATTTGCGCTATGTGAATCAGGCGGCCGAGACCATTACGGGCTACAGGAGGGATGAGTTGCTGTCTATGACCTTCTGGCAACTGGCCCATCCCGATTACCAGGATCTAGTTAAACAAAGAGGCCTGGCTCGTCAGCAGGGAGAGGCTGTTTCTCCTCGCTATGAAGTTAAGATCCTGACCAAAACGGGGGAAGAGCGATGGGTCGATTTGACTGCAGGGCCTATTATTTTTGAAGATCAACCCGCAGCCCTGGCAACTGCCTACGACATTACAGACCGTAAACGAGCAGAAACTAAACTCCAACAAGCGGCAGGGCGGGAACACTTGCTCTCTCAAATGGCCCAACGCATCCGTCGATCACTGGATCTAACTGAAATTTTGAATACTACTGTGGCAGAAGTACGGCAGTTCCTACAGGCCGATCGAGTGTTCATTACCCAACTGGAGCAAGATGTCTGTTATACCGTAGCAGAATCCGTTACTCCCACCTGGAATTCCATGATGGGTTGGGTTCCAGGTCGCTCTGCCGTGGCAGCGCTGCAACAACTATTTACCAGTGATAAAACTGGTCACTGCTGTATACAAGTGGTCAACAATACTCATGAAGTAGAACTAACACCCTTTTTAGCTGAATACTATCAGCGCACCCAACTCCAGGCCGGAATTAGTGCCCCGATCGTCGTTGATGGCAACTTATTCGGCGTTTTACTCATTAATCAGTGCTCTCACCCCCGCCAATGGCAACCCTTTGAAGTGGATTTTTTACAACAACTCACAACTCAGGTTGAAATTGCCATTCAACAGGGGCAGCTTTATCAAAAGCTGCAGCGACTGGCGGTCAGCCTGGAGGAACAGGTGGAAAACCGCACGGTTGAATTAAAGCACCGGATGCAAGAACTGCAAAATCTGAACCAGGTGAAAGACGTTCTCTTACACGCCGTTTCTCATGATCTAAAAACACCAGTCCAGGGCATGTTGATGCTACTTGATCGCTTGCTCAATAAATTTTGCCCTTCAGAACCAAACATTGCCATGACTCGTTCAACGGCAGAACAATTACTGCAAAGTGCCCGCCAACAATTGACGCTGTTAAATTGCCTGATTGAACAGCAGCAAGATATTGAACCCCAGCCTGTGATCAACTGGGAACCCGTTCAAGTTGCAGCCCAGGTGCACAGTCTGTTAGCTGAGATGCAACCTTTACTTCAGCAAAATCAGGTACATTTAGTCAATCACTTAAGCGACCGAATGCCGAGGATTAAAGCGGATTCCTGCCAATTGCGACAAGTATGGCAACAGTTGTTGCAGAATGCCATAAAGCACAATCCACCAGAAATTACGATTACTTTGTCAGCTACAGTTGAGTATTCTGGGAACATACCTGTGCTCCGTTGTACCGTAGCGGATAATGGTGTGGGAATTACACCGGAACAATGCAATCGGTTGTTTCAACTCTACATCCGTAGCATTGACAATCCCCATCTGACGGGTATTGGTCTTGGCTTGCATCAGTGTCGTCAAATTATTCGCGCCCACGGTGGTCAAATTGGAGTGACCAGCAAACCCGGTGATGGAGCCAGCTTTTGGTTTATCTTACCTATGATTGATGAAGATAGGGAAGGACGATCGCTTCAATCTACTGCCCCGCAGTGAAAATCTGTTCTGCTGTTAGATTCAGCTCCGGAAAGATGGGAGAACCCACTCGCTGATTGCCCTGGTAACGTCCTGCTTCTCGATAGCGACCATTCTCTAACCTCAAAACAAGCACCACCGCCTCTTCTGGATCTACAATCCAATATTCGGGAATGCCAACAGCCGCATATTGGGACCGCTTACGAAGATAGTCTCTCTCTCGGTTCAGCTTTCCAGGCCTGACAACCTCCATAACCCATCGCGGTGGTGGCATTTCTAAAGTAATCGTCATTCGTTGACGAGTGAGTGCCTGGTGTTCTGGTTGAAGAACGACAACATCTGGATACCGGTTGACTGCGTCTCCAGGCTCTAAAACGGGAGTTTGAACTTCACAGCGACCCATTTGGACTAAAAAATAGGGAATACCGACATTCACGAGGGCGATGTAAACGAGGGCGGCAATATTCAGATTGATTCCAGATTCTGGTGGCAATTCAACAAGTTCTCCATCAATCAATTCAGCACGTTCTTCCAGTCCTGTATCTGGCAGGGCAAGATAGTCCTCAAAGGTGAGCTTTTTGGTATAGGTCATCGCCGATCTCCCCCCTGCTTGTCGCAAACGATAGTCTCAATCTTAAACTGTATGATTCGAGGTCTGTTGCGCTCTGTAACATTACTCTTTTGATTGAAGCTATGGCGGCAACTGCATCAGCCTTGCTGCAATCCACAGGCGACGCTCTTCAATGCGATCGCCACGATTAAGTTGGAGGAGTTGTACAGTTACTCGAGTTTTATCTGTTAAGGGGCGAAACTCAGCATTATCAAGTTGAAAATGCTCTTGCCAATTATCCTGTCTTGGGTTGAAAAGTGGAGTAATCTGGTTCGTTTTTGGATCGATGGAAGCAATATCGCTGCCCTTGAAGGTATTGCAGAGTTTACATGCGAGGGCAAGGTTATCTTCTGTAGTCATTCCACCATGTTTCTTGGCAATTACATGGTCAATTTCATGGGACTGAAGGATAACAGTTCCGGATGTAAGCAGTATTCGCAACAATGATTAGCGCGGTCTGAAATCTTCTGTCGCAACTGGGCAGAAATATAGGTTTTACTCATGCCCGACGTTAGGGTTGAGTTTCAGGTAGGCTTTAGCTTTTGCCATACGGATAATGTGCTCAAGATATTCATACTGCTGCCAGAGTTGCTGTTCTTGAGGAGTTAATTCTTGAGCCTGGTATTTTTCAGAAAGCTGATCGATTTTGCTTTATAAAATCTCAGATGGGCGTAGAGCAAGAATTTCTTCGGGAGTTGGAAGATTGGCTAAAAACTCTAGCACATCTGCAAACCCTGTAAATCCTTCCTGGGGTCTAGCAGTAAGCTCCTGTAACCCTAACTCCAGAACTTGCGGTAGGTTTTGGTTTTGTGATGTCAATCTGGCAAAGAGTTCTTCGGGAATGTCAAGAGTGATTTGCATAGTGGTAAAAAACCTCTCCTTTGCCCTTTTCGATCAGCATTCCAGCTAGCTTACCTGCCGTAGTACCTGTGACTGAATTCAGTACAGCACTACCGATGGAAAATCCGTCGATCATCAGTGCTCAACCCAATGTCTGATTCCTCAAATTTATTCCATCTCAAAGCAATAGTCCGGACAGAATTAATTAGCTATGATGCCGTAGGAGCGCAGGTTTTCATAGTTAGGATGGGATTTAATCAAGGTTGGGTCCAAGTCTAACTCAGAAATAAATCGTTCCAGTAGATGGTCATTGAAGGCAAC
>JBJTUO010000309.1:0-51441 GCA_046080785.1 Leptolyngbyaceae cyanobacterium
ATCCCACTCATCCCAATAGGGGACATCAACACCGTACCGAGCAATTAATCCCCCCATAATAACAATTGGTAGCAGACAAATCATGTACCAAAGTAGTTTAGAGGTCTTGATTAGATGTAACTGCTTCTTCATCAGTGAAAAGCCTACTTTCTAAGGGCGACGGGTAGTATGATTCTATGCCAGCCCCTGCCACTCAATGAGGTTGTTACTTGATTGACTGACAAAAGATCTAATGTAGGTTGGTGTTGAGCAACGCGAAACCCAACACCAGTAAAGATTTCAATGGGTTATTAACACGAACTCATCCCATGGTAGAACCGGGCCTTCCAGAGTTTCGTTAGTCAACCCGCTTGAAGCCAGTTTTTCTGACAGGCTGCTAGGCATCTAATATAATCCGCAGTGGAAGCTGCAATCTTGTGGCAGGATATTCTTTTATCCTTTAAGGGCAGGGGGGATGTCAGTATCAATTCAGAATCAAATGTTTTGACTGGAGTGAGCAAAGATTGAGTATCTTTTGTAAAATTCTGGTCGCCATCGATCGGTCTGCGATGAGTCGGCAGAGCTTTAATGCTGCCCTGGCCCTGGCCAAAGCCACAGGAGCCAATTTATTGTTGTTACACGTCCTATCCCTGGGGGATGAAGAGTGTCCCCGCATGCCAGCCCTAGTCGGTGAAGACTTTCATCTCAAAGGCTCAAGCCAGAGTGTACTTCAAATCTATGAAGACCTCTGGAAAGCCTATGAAACAAGGGGCTTAACCCTGTTGCAGTCCCTGGCCGATGAGGCGATCGCCGGTGGCATCACGGTAGAATTAGATCAAGTACTGGGAAAGCCAGGCCCAGCCATCTGTGACTATGCCAGCCAGTCTGGCGTTGACCTGATTATGATGGGGCGCCAGAGTAGTTCTGGCCTCAACGAGTTGCTCATGGGGAGCGTTAGCAATTATGTGCTGCACCATGCTCCCTGCTCAGTGCTGGTCGTGCATCAACAACCCAAGCGTACTGAACACTGCAAGTAATGACACCCCATGGGATTTGAAGAAGTTGAACACACAGCAGATTGGGCCTACCGGGTCTGGGGGGGGACGATCGCAGGCTTGTTTGTGCAGGCCGCCGAGGGGCTGTATAGTCTGGCAGGGATGGAGCTAGCCCCTACCCCCCCGCTCATCCGCAGGATCAATCTCCAGGGGATCGACTATGAAAGTTTGCTGGTGGCCTGGTTAAACGAGTTGCTCTACCTGAATAACAGTGAAAATCTAGGATTTGATCAGATCGAAATCTTGCATCTAGATAGCAACCGCTTAGAGGCCCTGGTGACTGGCGCTCCGACCCGACAATGGCTGAAAGACATCAAGGCTGCAACGTATCATAACTTAGCAATTCATTCGACAGAATCTGGTTTTGAAGCGACACTGGTATTAGATGTTTAGCAGACTGCCGGGATAAATAGCACTGGCCAATTGGTAAAACCTGGCATCTGGAGTCCCTGAGTTGCATCACCAGGAGGGGCTAATGCTGACAAAGCAAAATTTTCGTCGTCTTAACGACTATCTTTGGGAGATTCCCACTTCATTTCATCCAGCAATGACCGTGCCAGTCTGGGTGTTTGCCGATTCAGAACTTCTGGAAGATGCCCTGGGTGACCTATCCATTATCCAGGCTGTCAATGTTGCCCAACTGCCGGGGTTAGTGGGCCATGTCGCAATCATGCCTGATGTGCATCAGGGATACGGCATGCCGATCGGCGGGGTGATGGCAGCTCGCGTCCCGGATGGGATTATTTCCCCTGGGGCGGTTGGGTATGACATTAACTGTGGGGTGCGGGTGTTGACCTCAGACATTGAGTATGGGCAGGCCAAACCTTATCTGAGTCAGTTGGCCAGTACGCTCTACCGCAACTGCCCCAGTGGGGTGGGTGAAAAGGGGAGCATTCCCCTCTCCCTGGCAGAACTGGACAGGGTTTGCCAGCAGGGGGCAGGTTGGGCCTTGGAACGGGGATATGCCCTGCCAGAAGACCTGGCCCACACTGAAGAATTTGGCTGCTTGGCAGGGGCGCAGCCGAGTCAGGTCAGTCAACGGGCAAAAGAACGAGGCAAAGGGCAGTTGGGTACCCTGGGGGCGGGTAATCATTTCCTGGAAGTCGATGTGATTGAGGCCCTCTACGATCGGGAGGCGGCGGCAGTGATGGGGTTACAGGAAGGATGTCTAGCTATTCAGATCCACTGTGGTTCCCGGGGCTTTGGCCACCAGATCTGCACCGACTATGTCCAGGATTTTCAGCTTGCCGTGATTCGTTATGGCATTCACCTGCCCGATCGGGAGCTGGTGTGCGCCCCCCTCAACTCCCCCGAAGGTCAGGCCTATTTGGGTGCCATGAAAGCCGCCGCAAATTATGCCTTTGCCAATCGTCAGACCCTGGCCTACCATGCCCGCCGCAGTTTTGAAGAGGTGTTTGGAGCCCCCGTCGGTAGCAGCCATCTGCGGCAGGTGTATGATATCGCCCACAACATGGCCAAGCTGGAAACTCACCGCATTGAGGGCAAGCAGATCACGGTTTGCGTGCATCGCAAGGGGGCAACACGGGCCTTTGGGCCTGGGTTTAGTGGGCTCCCCCCAGAATATCAGCCCCTGGGCCAACCGGTTTTAGTGCCAGGATCTATGGGCACCGAAAGCTGGATCTTGTTGGGAACGACTGCCAATGATGAACTAACCTTTGGTTCTACCTGTCATGGGGCGGGCCGGGTCATGAGCCGTGCCAAAGCCAAACATACAGTGCGGGGCGATCGCCTGCGCGACAAACTCGAACAGGAGGGTATCTGTGTCCGAGCTGGATCCATGCCGGGGCTGGCGGAGGAGGCACCCCAGGCCTACAAAGATGTGGGGCGGGTTGTGGAAACCGTGAGCCACGCTGGCATCGCCTCTAAGGTCGCCCGTCTCCGCCCTGTTGCTGTGGTTAAGGGTTGAGGCCAGATCCTGCCAAAGTTAAATTTTTTTGATGGAATACCTGAACCACTGTTCATGTATTAATATAAAAAAGAAGCTGATTTAGGAGTAGGATCATGACAACAGTGACGCAAATGAAATGCGCTTGTCCCGATTGCCTGTGCATCGTTAACTTAAGTGATGCTGTGATCAGAGATGATAAGGCTTACTGCGGCGAGGCTTGCGCCAACGGGCACCCCGCCGGGTCGGGCTGTGGCCATACCGGGTGCGGTTGCCATTCTTGAAAAAGGATATTTAAAGTTTGAAACGTATCCGGCGCTTCAAACCGCTGCTAAGCACCTAGAATCAAAAATTACCTGTACACCCCCGGCTGTCGCCGTCCCCCTACAAAGGGGGACTATATAGGCTGTACTTAATCGCATCGAGCTATCTGCCCCCGGCTGTCGCCGTCCCCCTACAAAGGGGGACTACAGGGGGTGTACTCAGCAGCGCCAAGAAATCAGGTGGCGATCGACGATGCAGCAACTTCACCTTTTAGGGAAGAGCTCAATTCTCCCTGTACCACCAGCACTGAACAGGGAGCGTGGTGTAATACATAGTTGCTGACACTTCCCAGGATTAGTTGTCGCACCCCAGAGTGACCGCGCCGACCAACGATCAGTAAATCTGCGCTCCAGGTGCGAGCCACATCACAAATTGTCACGCCGGGTTCGCCTGCGTTTTGAGTAAAATCTGCTACCACCCCAACTGCGCTGGCTTTTTCGGTCAATGACCGTAACAATTCCAGCCCTCCCCGTTCAAAGGCTTCCCATTGATGGATATAACTACGAATGGCCTCTTCATGAAGTGAAGGGTAGATACTATCTGGGCCGGGATAGATTGGGGTTGGGTAACCCTCATCTAGTGGTGACAGTACATGAAGCAGCATCAACTTGGCATTTAGAGCTTTTGCCAGAGACACTGCTTCAGTAAAAACGGTCTCGCGATTTTGCGATCGATCGATCGCAACTAAAATTCTGTTGATCATGTCTCCCTCCATTGCAGCGAGAAGGCAGAGGGAAAATCCCTCCACCTTCACTCTACACCGCTAGTCGTCTGTCAAACAGTTTGTCCATCTTTTTTGTGGATTTGAGCCAGAGCTCAACCCTGGATGACAGATTACTCGTACTTTTCTGCCTCCGCAATTTCCAGCAAGGTCTTCAGCACCGAATCTGGGTTGAGGCTGATGGAGTTAATCCCCTGTTCAACCAGGAACCGGGCAAACTCAGGGTAGTCGCTGGGTGCCTGACCACAGATTCCGATCTTGCGGCCTTTCTCTTTAGCAGTGGCAATCACCTGGCGGATCATGCGTTTGACGCCCGTATTCCGTTCATCAAACAGGTGGGCCACCAGAGCCGAGTCACGGTCTAAGCCCAGAGTCAGTTGGGTCAGGTCATTGGAGCCAATTGAGAAGCCATCAAAGACTTCGGCAAATTCATCTGCCAGCACAACATTACTGGGAATCTCGCACATGACATAGACCTGAAGCCCATTTTCTCCCCGTTTCAGCCCGTTTTTCTCCATTTCGGCCAGCACTCGTCGTCCTTCATCGGGGGTGCGGCAGAAGGGGATCATGAGAATCACGTTGGTCAATCCCATTTCTTCCCGTACCCGTTTCATGGCCTTACATTCCAGCGCAAAGCCTTCGCTATACTTCTCGTCGTAATAACGAGAGGCACCCCGCCAACCGATCATCGGGTTTTCTTCATGGGGCTCAAACTCCCGACCACCGAGTAAGTTGGCATACTCGTTGCTCTTGAAGTCTGACATGCGGACGATCACCGGTTTGGGATAGAAGGCTGCTGCGATCGCGCCCACCCCTTGAGCCAATTTTTCGATGAAGTACTCGGGCTTGTCGGGATACAAGCGGGTCAGGTCTCCCAGTTTGTACTTGGCTAGCTCATCGGTCAAGTTGTCGTAGTGAATCAAGGCCAAGGGGTGAGCCTGAATCTGATTGGCAATGATAAACTCTAACCGGGCCAGGCCCACACCGTCGTTGGGGATAGCCGAGAGGCTAAAGGCTTCATCGGGGTTACCCACATTCATCAGAATCTGGGTGCGGGTGCGAGGCAGGTTATCCAGGGCAACTTCCTTGATTTCATAATTGAGCAAGCCTTCATAGACTTTGCCATCCTCCCCTTCACAGCAGGAGATCGTGACATCCTGCCCCGTTTTGATCTGGGTGGTCGCTTTGCCGCATCCCACGATCGCCGGGATGCCCAACTCACGAGCAATAATAGCAGCGTGGCAGGTGCGGCCCCCCTGGTTGGTAACGATGGCACTGGCCTTCTTCATAATCGGTTCCCAATCCGGGTCTGTGCGATTGGTAACCAGCACTTCCCCTGCCTGAAACTCGTTAATCCGACTAGCATCCAGGATGACACGAGCCTTGCCTTGCCCCACCATTTCACCGACAGCCCGACCGATCGACACCACATTGCCTTTCTCGGTCATGCTGTAAGTTTTGAGAATATTGCCCTTCTTCTGGGATTGCACGGTTTCTGGTCTGGCCTGAACGATGAAGAGTTCCCCTGTTTGTCCATCCTTGGCCCACTCAATGTCCATTGGGGTATAAACACCCCGAACCGCAGAGTAGTGGTCTTCAATAATGCAAGTCCATCGGGCCAGTTGCAGCACCTCTTCGTCGGTGATGGAATATTGCTGCCGCTCACTTTCCAGAACGGGAATATTTTTGGTCAGCTTGGAGCCGCCGACATCGTAGATCATTTTGATCTCTTTTGTGCCCAGCCGTTTTTTCACAATTGGCTTAAACCCTTGCTTTAAGGTGGGCTTAAACACAAAGAATTCATCTGGGTTCACCGCCCCCTGCACCACGTTTTCACCCAGTCCGTAAGCAGAGGTGATAAACGCTGCATCCTTGAAGCCTGTTTCCGTATCGATTGAGAAGATAACCCCGGAGGCTGCCAGGTCTGACCGCACCATTTTTTGCACCCCAACGGAGAGGGCCACGTTGAAGTGATCAAAGCCTTTAATTTGTCGGTAAGAAATAGCCCGATCCGTGAAAATCGAGGCAAAGCAACGGTGACAGGCATCCAGCACACTCTTCAAGCCGTGGACATTCAGATAGGTCTCCTGTTGTCCAGCAAAGCTGGCATCGGGCAGGTCTTCTGCTGTCGCGCTGGAGCGCACCGCCACATCGGTGTCTGGGCCATACTGCTGACAAAGCTGCTCATACCCCTTGGCGATCGCATCCTGTAGTGTCTGAGGAAATGGGGTTTGCAACATCAACATGCGGGCTTGCTTACCCACCTGTTGCAGTTGTTCTACATTTTCCACGTCCAGGTCGGCAAATAACATCCGCAGTCTATCTTCCAACCCAGCGGATTCAATAAAATAGCGATAGGCATGGGCAGTGGTCGCAAATCCATTCGGTACGCTGACCCCTTTGCTGGTGAGTTGTTGGATCATTTCGCCCAGAGAGGCATTCTTTCCGCCAACGAGGCCAATGTCTTGAATGCCTACTTCTCTAAATTTTAATACCAGTGCCTGGTCTCTTGCGACTTCTACTGTTGGGGATTCAGGAATCATTACCATAGCCTTATGTCCTCTTAATCCGGCTGTTTCTTGTACGTAACCCTTTCACCTTTATGTTGTAAACAAAGAGTTTGAGGAACTTGTGAGGATTCCCCTTCTCCTTTATAGTAGTTAGCCTGAAGGCATTCCCCTGGGGGATTTCCCGTCCTAGCCAATTTCTAATACCCATTTCCAATACTGAGTGAGAAGATTCCCGTGACTGTTCGTGTTCGCATTGCTCCCAGCCCAACCGGAAATTTACATATTGGCACTGCCCGTACCGCCGTGTTTAACTGGCTGTTTGCCCGCCATCAGGGGGGCAAATTTATTCTGCGAATTGAGGATACCGACCTGGAGCGATCGCGGCCAGAGTACACCCAAAACATTCTGGATGGCCTCAGTTGGTTGGGCCTAGATTGGGATGAAGGCCCATTTTTCCAGACAGAGCGCACCGCCCTCTATCAGCAAGCGATTCAAACCCTGTTGGATCAGGGCTTGGCCTACCGCAGTTACGAAACCCCAGAAGAACTGGAAGCGATGCGGTCAGCCCAAAAAGCCAGGGGAGAAGCGCCCCGTTATGATAATCGCCACCGCAATCTCACCCCAGAGCAACGGGCCGCCTACGAGGCAGAAGGGCGATCGTCCGTGATTCGCTTTATCCTCAACGAGGATGAAGAAATTTCTTGGAACGACCTGGTGCGAGAGCAGGTTACCTGGAAAGGCCGAGACCTGGGGGGAGATTTGGTGATCGCCAGGGCCGCCACGGGCAATCAAGTGGGCCAGCCCCTCTACAACTTTGTGGTGGTGGTAGATGATATTGACATGGGCATCACCCATGTGATTCGGGGAGAAGACCACATTGGCAATACCCCCAAGCAAATCTTGCTTTATCAGGCCTTAGGTGCAGTCGTGCCAGAGTTTGGCCATACTCCCCTGATTTTGAATCAACAGGGAGCAAAACTGTCAAAGCGGGATGGCGTTACCTCTATTTCAGACTTTCGCACCATGGGTTACACTCCAGAAGCCTTAGCCAACTACATGACTCTGTTGGGTTGGTCGCCGCCAGAGCCAATGACAGAGCAATTCACCCTAGAAGAAGCAGCCAGATACTTTAGTTTCGATCGGGTGAATAAGGCCGGGGCCAAATTTGACTGGGATAAGCTCAACTGGCTGAATAGTCAGTATCTTCATGCTCTACCCCCCAGTCACCTGGTGCAATTGCTCCTTCCCTTCTGGCAGTCAGCGGGGTATGAGTTTGATTGGGCCAACAACCAGCCCTGGCTAGAGCAATTGGCAGCCTTGATTGGGCCCAGCCTGACCCGACTGGATGAGGCCATCCCCATGGCTCGTTACCTGTTTGTCTCAGAGGTCGGCTTTACAGAAGAGGCCATTAAGAAGCTGCACCAGCCCGGTAGTGGGGATGCCTTAACAGCCATCCTGAATGAGATAGAGCAGATACAAGCGTTAACGGAAACCAGTGCCCAGGACGTAATCAAACAGGTTGCCAAGGATCTAAACCGCAAAGAAGGTCAACTCAAACCATTGCTGCGAGTTGCCCTCACAGGTGAGACACGGGGGCCAGACTTGATCCAGTCTTGGCTGCTATTGCACCAGCGGGGGTGGGCTCGATCGCGGCTACAACGAGCGATCGAGCAGACTGGATAGTCGATTGATTTAGACGAGCTGGAATCAGCAATGCCTGAACCTGTACTGGCTATGCCAATGCCCAATCAGATTGGGCAATTCTTTGATTTCAGGGGGACGGGATAGGCTAATCTGGTTTTTGTAACAATCGGTAACCCTCTAGGAGCAAGTTGTGGAACGCACATTTTTGGCGATTAAGCCTGATGGAGTGCAACGTAAATTGGTGGGCGAAATCATCCGCCGTTTTGAAGCAAAAGGCTTTACTCTGGTTGGCCTGAAATTCTTAAACGTCAGTGCCGACCTGGCAGCAGCCCATTACGGAGTGCATAAAGACAAACCTTTTTTTGCTGGCTTGGTTGAGTTCATCACCTCTGGCCCCGTGGTTGCAATGGTCTGGGAAGGCGAGGGGGTGATTGCTTCAGCCCGCAAACTCATTGGTGCCACCAACCCCCTCAATGCAGAACCGGGAACGATTCGGGGCGATTTGGGGGCTAATATTGGCCGCAACATTATTCACGGATCTGATGCGCCTGAGACTGCCGAGACTGAAATTTCGCTCTGGTTTAAGCCAGAAGAGTTAGTGAGCTGGGAACCTACTATTTTTAGTTGGATCCACGAATAAAGCAAGATAACAGTCAGCCAATGACTGATTCTACTTGGCTGACTCAATCGGCTCTTCCTGCTTTTCTGCTGTTTCAGTTGGTTGCTCAATCACGACTAGAGAAGATGCGGGTAAGGGGGCATTTTCACTGGCTACTTTAGCCTTTTCCCGCTTTGAAAAACCCCAGGCAAAGATAACGGTAATCAGCGTCACCATTAGCCACTCCGGTGGCACTAAGTTATCGTTGATTACCCGCATCAACAGGCGCAGACCCACCAGCGCTACGGTGAGGTAGCCAGCATCTTCTAGGTGGGTGTACTCATTAAGCCAGTGGATAAATAGAGCGGCCATAAATCGCAGGGTAATTACGCCGATGGTCGCTCCCAACAGGATGACCCATAGATCTTGGGACACGGCAATGGCAGTGGTAACGCTATCTAAGGAGAAGGCCAAATCGGTTACGGCAATCAGGGGGATCGCCTGCCAGATTGTGGTAAACCGGGGGCCGTGGTGATGGTGGCTATGGTTGTTGTTTTCTTCATCAGAAGTGAAATATTGAAACACCAACCACAGCAGGTAGAGCGCCCCAGCCAGCTCAAACTGCCAAAAATTAATCACCCAGGTTGCAGTTAGAATCAGGGTCATTCTCAACCCGTAAGCCATTACCAACCCGATATTGAGGGCCTGTTGCTGTAATTTTTCGTTGTGCAAACCCTGAGTTAAAGCAGCTAAGGCGATCGCATTATCCGCTGATAGCACCGCCTCTAATGCAATGAGAACGGGTAAGACGAGCAGCGTATCTACACCAAAACTGGGGGAGAAGTCTAAAAGGTGATCTAGCATTCAACCATCTTAAAAGCTTGCAGCCTCAATCTGGCTGATTGTACGAAAAGGTTCACGTAATCCGCCAACAATTCTCTTCTAGCGTAACAAATCTAAAGAAAAAACAAACGGCATATTCTTCAAGGCGAAAAGTCATCCCCGTGATAAAAGCCAGGAGTCAGAATCCAGAAGTCAGGATTCAGAATTCAGAAGCTAGGAGTCAGAGCAATTATAGGGACGGCATGGCTTCACCCTCTGCCTATGTTGCATCTTGTAACAAAGTATTCCCAAACGCACGGTTTTAATAGACATTTGGGAACGAAACCTGATTGTAGAAAGGAGTTTTGTATCAATGACCGATACTCAAGTATTCGTTGCATTGGTCATCGCCCTGATTCCTGGCATCCTGGCATTCCGCCTGGGCACCGAGCTTTATAAATAGAAGTTTCCAAGTCTGAATTTAGGGTTTTCCAGTTCAGTTGTTTGTCCCGGAGATGCGGAATATCGCAAACCGGGGCATTTTTTGGCGCTGCTGAAAAGCAGTATGAATCAAAACGAAGTTTCGAGCATACAGCACTTTTTTCATGCCCAAAATCAGCAACGCCCATTTCTTTATATGGAAGGAATGGTTATCCCGCTTAAATAGAGCTAAGGTGCATTGACTTAAGCCCACCATTTTAAGTATCTTTACTGAAGCTGTTTTGCCTGAATTATTTCACGCTTAGACTAAGCTAAGTGTGCTTCTCCCCTATGTACGCCGTTCAACCTCCCACGCCTCCTCCACAGCCACCCCGCCGCTCCCGTCGGGTAAATTCCCCTCGCAGGCGTCAGGCCTCAAATCCTTATCGGGTGGTAGTGATCGAAACAAGTATAAAGTTAGGGGTCAATCTGGCACTCTCCCTAGCTGCTCTTGTGGCTCTAGTGCAGCTCCTCCCTTTTCAGAGCAACCAGGGGGCAAAGCTAGATGAGCTGCAGGCCGCTGTCAAAACTACCAATGATCGGGTCAGTCGCATCCGTTCTAATTTCAACCACTATTTTGATCCAAACCAGGCTGCTTCTCTGATGCAAGAGCAATCTCATCGGACTACACCTAAACAACTGCAAGTTATCTGGCAGGAACCTAATAGTGGGTATTAGTGGTTTAGACCGCTTAACAAAGCATTTAGCCATTGACTAACTTGTAACCGCAGGCGTTGAGACAGGGGCGTTCCTAATTGGTCAGATGGGGGTAATGTGTTCAAAGCCTGTTGATAATCTGAAACGGCCCAGTTCCAGTCTCCAAAAAGGTCGTGGCTTCTTCCGCGTTCGGCATAGATGTGTCCCTCAAGCAGGGCGATCGCTTCTTTGCTTTCTGTTTGATTCAATAACTGGCTAAATTCCAGGGCCAGGTCAAAGTTTTCCAGGGCTATTTCATGTAGTTTTAGCTCCCGAAAGGTAATGCCCCGATTAATCCAGGCCTGTAGATCAAGGGGGTTCAAGTCGATCGCAGCCTCATAATCAATGATTGCATGGATCAGATCACCCATTGCGGCATAACAATTGCCCCGGCTGTTATAGACTTTGCCTAACCGGGGGTTGAGTTGCAGAGCCGTGGTGTAGTCAGCCATGGCTGCAGTAAATTGTCTGATGTGAAAATGAGCTAAACCACGATTGTGGTAGGCTGTAGCATTGTTTGCATCCTGCTCAATTAGTTGGTTAAACATCACGATCGCCTGCTGATAATCACCCCGCCGTGCGGCTTCGATGGCCTGCCGTTCAAAAGCAGACCGAACCTCCCTAGGGGGAACGGTATAGCTCTCTGGTGCTAAATCATTCAGGCAATCATAGGGCTGATTTAGATCAGGCAGTGACTGGCCACCAGGTGTAACAGACTTAATTTCCACGACAACTCCAGGAACATCAGATGAGCGGGTCTTTGAAAGAGGCACAACCTCTGACAGAGGTTGCTATTCATTACTACAGTCGGTTGCAGGGAGGTTCCGAAATTTGATTAATAGAAAAATCTCATAGGTGGAGAGCGAAACTTGCTAAAATTCAGGCCAGTACGATCTTCCGATCAGCCTTTCTCCCAGTTGAGTTGTGACAAAATCCTGATATGACAAGTACACTCTCTATTCCCAATGCGCCTGATTTAACCCCAGACGATTACCTGGTTCTGGGTCTGTCTACCTGCTTCATCAAAGAGGAGGGAGAAATTCAGTCGGTTCAGCTGGTAGAGCCGATTCCTTCAGCCGCTTTAGAAGCGATTCTGACGGGGATTCCAACTTCATATCAGATGGTCACTGCTACCACTTTTGGCTCTATCTTCTCTGATAACGGCCTGCACCTGTCGGCTGATTTTCCAACTGAAACCCAGTTTTGCGATGAATTTGTGACCAGGGCAATCGCTGCAGCCCGCACCTATAAGGCCAATCCTAGGGTGAAAGAGCTAATTCCCCTCTATACCACTCGCACTGATTTGAATTACTCTACAGAACGGAAACGGGTGCTAAACACCCAACGGCTGGTGCGGACAGAAGACAATGTGAAACAGCATGAGTATACCCATAAGGTCTTATAGGCGGTTTGTGAGGGGTTTATGTTAAAGCTTTACGGCGGTGCCCGATCGCGGGCTTCTATTGTTCAGTGGTATCTGGAAGAGTTAGGCGTTCCCTACGACTTTATCTTGCTGGATATGCAGAATGGAGAACACTTACAGCCAGCTTTTTTGGCCATCAACCCGGTGGGTAAAGTGCCTGCGATCGTAGATGGTGACTTTAAATTGTGGGAATCTGGTGCAATTTTGCTCTACCTGCGGGAGAAATACGGCCAGCCTGATCTGACCTTAGAAGAGCGGGCAGAGGTCGTTCAGTGGATCTTGTTTGCTAATGCCACCTTTGGCCCTGGTGTTTTTCAAGAGGCAACTCGCCAAACCCAGCTACCTCGTTGCTTAAATCCCCTCAATCAACTACTGGCAAAACAACCTTACCTGATCGGGCAAGAGTTTGGTGTGGCAGATGTGGCAGTTGGTTCCCTCTTGGCCTACATCCCCCTCATGCTCAAACTTGACCTGAGTGAGTACACAGCCGTGATGGCTTATCTGAAGCGGCTGACAGAACGACCCGCTTTCCAAAAAACAATTGGCTCCAACTAGTTAGATGCGACCTAGATTGACATCCTCTCCGCTCATAAAGGCGGGGGTATCTCGGAGGATTTTTGATGACCAACATTTATGAGCGGGAACGGCAAGTTGCGATCGCGGCTGTTACTGCTGCTGCTCAGTTGTGTGAGAAGGTACGAGCTCATCGCAGCCCCGCTGCCATTCAAAAACAAGACAGTAGCCCCGTCACTATTGCCGACTTTGGGGCTCAGGCCATCATCTGCCAGGCCCTCCATGCTCAATTTCCCCAAGATTCTATTGTGGCAGAAGAAGATGCGGCCTTGCTGCAACAACCCGATATGACAGCGCAATTGGATCAAGTGGCCCACCAGGTACAAGCCATTCTGCCCTATGCAACCGCCGAATCAGTTACCACATGGATTAACTATGGCAATGGCAAGTTAGCCGACCGCTATTGGACCTTAGACCCGATCGACGGCACAAAAGGCTTTTTACGGGGCGACCAGTATGCGATCGCCCTAGCCCTGGTAGAACAGGGAGAGGTAAAAGTTGGCGTCATGGGATGTCCAGCCTTTCCCCTCTCGTTTGAGCAACCGCAGGGTGAACAAGGTGTTTTATTTGTAGCCGTCCGTGGTCAGGGGGCAACCTTGATCCACCTCCAAAGTGGTCAGTCGATGCCGGTTCAAGTTCAAAATGAACCGACATCTGCCACCTATCGTCTCGCGGAAAGTATGGAAGCGGCCCATGGCAATCGCGAGTTGCAACGGGGCATTGCAGAGGCTCTTGGCTTAAGCATGCCCCCCTTACAAATAGATAGTCAGGCAAAATATGGAGCGGTTGCCAGTGGAGCGGCGACCCTCTACCTGCGGTTACCCTGGACTCGGGTTCCTGAATACAAAGAAAATATCTGGGATCATGCTGCAGGTGCCATTGTGATTGAAGAGGCCGGCGGCAGGGTGACGGATGTAACCGGTAAACCACTGGACTTTAAAACGGGGACTAAAATGGTTGGCAATCGCGGCATTGTAGCCAGTAATGGTCTCCTCCACGATCGGGTCTTGGCACTGCTGCAAGAAAGGATGCCCGCACCTTAGGATTTGGTCAGGACAAATTTGAATAATTCTTCTAACGGCCAGTCAATGGCCAGAGAATGCACCCTGGCCATCGGGGTTGACGGTTCTGCCCGGTTCTCAGGCCACGGGAACCCCCTGATCTACCCTCTCCTGCGCCAGGAATTTTTCTAACTCCGTTAGCGCATCTGCATCCATCTTGGTCTGCATCGGGCAGAATTTTGGCCCACACATCGAGCAAAACTCCGCCGTCTTGTAGATATCTGCTGGCAGGGTCTCATCATGATACTCCCGTGCCCGATCGGGATCTAAAGCCAGCTCAAATTGCCGATTCCAGTCAAAGTTATAGCGAGCCTGAGACAACTCATCGTCGCGATCGCGGGCACCCGGTCGATGACGGGCAATATCTGCGGCGTGGGCCGCAATCTTATAGGCAATCAACCCATTGCGGACATCTTCCGCATCTGGTAAGCCCAAATGCTCCTTGGGGGTGACATAGCAAAGCATCGCTGTGCCATACCAACCTGCCATGGCAGCCCCGATCGCTGAAGTAATGTGATCATAGCCAGGGGCAATATCAGTTACCAGCGGCCCTAAAACATAGAAGGGAGCTTCGGAGCATTCCTCCATCTGCTTGCGTACATTAAATTCAATCTGATCCATTGGCACATGGCCTGGGCCTTCGACCATCACCTGCACATCGTGTTCCCAGGCTTTGCGAGTTAATTGCCCCAAGGTTTTTAATTCTGAGAGTTGAGCTGCGTCAGAGGCGTCATGTTGGCAACCGGGGCGCAGGGAATCCCCTAAACTAAAGGAGACATCGTAGCGCCTAAAGATCTCAATGATGTCCCTAAAATGGGTATAGAGAGGATTTTGTTTGTGATGGTGCAACATCCAGCGGGCAATGATGCCGCCCCCACGAGAAACAATGCCGGTGATTCGGTTTCGTACCAGGGGCAGATACTCGATTAACAGACCTGCATGGATGGTCATGTAATCGACCCCCTGTTGAGCGTGTTTTTCAATGATATGGAGAAAGTCTTCTGGAGTCAGATTTTCAATGTTGCCATGCACGCTTTCAAGCGCCTGGTAAATCGGCACTGTCCCAATCGGAACTGGAGAGGCTTGAATGATTGCCGTCCGAATTGCATCCAGGTTGCCCCCACCGGTGGATAGATCCATCACAGTATCGGCCCCGTACTTCACCGCCAGTTTTAGTTTGGCGACTTCCTCTTCCAGGTTGGAAGAGTTGGGTGAAGCACCGATATTGGCATTGACTTTACATTTAGAAGCAATGCCGATCGCCATCGGCTCCAGGTTTGGATGGTTGATATTGGCGGGAATAATCATGCGACCCCGTGCTACTTCATCCCGAATCAGTTCAGGAAATAGGTTTTCGCGCTGGGCAACATAGTGCATCTCCTCAGTAATCAAGCCCTGACGGGCATAGTGCATCTGGGAAACATTGGCATGCCCTCGCCGGTTGGCGATCCATTGTGTGCGCATATTGAGTTCCTCAAAGAGACAGCTTCCCTCCGCCGGTGCTAACCGGACTCAGGTTCTAAGGGTGTGATCTCAGCCTGAACTTAGCTCAGGCACCCCTAGCTGGGAATTATCCTAACACTCTCTCTATGGATCCGATAGGGGAAATCGGTGAGAAATATAGCAGTCTAACCAACCCATCCCCCCAAGCACCACAAATCCTGCAACTCAACCATTACCGCTAGCCATAGAGTGGTGACATCGGCTATACCCCAATCACCCGGTTTTCAGCCCGCAACAGCTCAGTAATAACCTGGCGTTCAGTGGGAGGCGTGTCAGGTAAGTCTTGCCGTGTATCGGTAATCAACCAATCGAGGGAGGCCGCCTGTACATCAATGGTAGCCCCGGTCTTATCAACGCAATAGCGACCAAATACAAGTTTGTCAACCAGGCGCACACCAGGCCCCAGGCGAGAATATTCAAAAACCACACTGTTATCTACAACAGCACCGCTGCAAACACGGCAGTTGGGGCCAATCATGGTGGGGCCAATAATTTTAGCGCCGTCTTCAATGCGGGTCATGCCGCCAATATAGACAGGCCCCTGAATATCAACTTTGTCCCAATTCACGGCGACGTTTAAGCCTGTGTAGATCCCAGGAAGAACCTCATGGCCAGGAACCTGGACATTTTTAATTTCGCCCTTTAAAACACTGCGAATGGCGTACCAGTAATCAGGGACTTTTCCGATGTCAACCCATTCAAAGTCCATGGCAATGCCATAAAAGGGAGCTCCCATCTCGACTAATTTGGGAAAGAGCTGGCTACCGATATCATACTCAGTATTAGAGGGTATGTAATTTAGCACGTCCGGCTCAAAAATGTAAATCCCTGTATTGATGCAGTTACTCAGGGCTTCCTCAACCGAAGGTTTTTCCTGAAAGGTTTTGATGCGGCCATTTTCATCGGTTACTACCACTCCGTAGCTGGAGACCTCTTCTTTAGGAACCGTCTTCATAATCACAGTTGCGATCGAACCTTTTTCGCGGTGCCATTTGACTGCTTCCGTCAGATCTAGATCAATCAGGGCATCTCCACACAAAACCACAAAAGTATCGTCAAAGAACGGATTAAAGTCTTGAATGCGACGCATCCCTCCAGCGGAGCCCAGGGCTTCCCCCACCAGTTCCCCATCCACAATCCGGCCTTCAAAGGAGTAGGCAATCTCCACACCAAACCGTTGCCCATCTCGAAAGTAGTTTTCGATCTCGTTGGCAAGGTGACTGACATTTACCATAATCTGGTCAAATTGATGCTGTCGTAGCAGCTCCAATAAAAACTCCATGACGGGCTTTTGCAAGATAGGAATCATCGGCTTAGGGATGGTATAGGTGATTGGACGAACCCGTGTACCTTTGCCGGCGGCCAAAATCATGGCTTTCATAGTTTAGATATGCCTCAAACCCTTTTCTAAGAAATAACAACAATCAACCCTAAACGCTACAGGGCGCTCAAAAACCATATTTAGTATTGGGCCAATATAGCGTTCAACTTGCTTGATTTCAGGGTGCTTATTCAAAGCTTACTGGTTGCACTGTCAATCTTTATATGCCCCTTATAAAATTAAGACTACCGCTGTAAAGCAGGACATTGATTGGGGCAGGAATCAGAATTTAGAACCCAGAATCCAGCAGCTTGGCCAACTGCTAGCTCCTGAACTCCTGACTTTTGACCTGCTCATACACCAATATGTCCTGGCTTTTGTTAATCGCTTAAACCAGTCTTGTTGATTCCAGGAATGAAAAAGATGCCCCCTCCCCATAAATTTGTAAACCTATCCAGGAGCAAAAGCCATTATAGAAGCTAGCCGGCCACTGATTGAGTTTGATCACTGTTCGGATCAGTCTGCTCAGGGTCCCTTAAGATACGAACTTTTAAATCCCGATAAAACACCTCCTGTGCCAACTCTACTTTTGACTGGGACGCCAATAGAAGTAAGGCCCAGAAAATGCCAACTCGGTCGTGGGTCGTTAATTCAGAACCAGTCACTGATGGCGATCCCCCGGATGGATGGTATGCGATCTCCTGGGTCCAGAACTCAAGTAACAACTCAAAGTCGAGCCAGCCTTGATTGGGCTGAAGTTTATCCCACTGATCAGATAAAAACTGAGCCAGAGCAACAGCCATCTCAGTCAAATTCTCATTGTGAGCTAACTCAACAATGGTTTGAATGGCCTGACGGCGGGATTGGGGCCGAGGGCGGCGCAGCCGTCGCGGGCGGGACGTTGTATCTGTAAGGGCATCAGCAATAGTCTGAAGTTGATCAATCAAATCATGCAGGGTAACCTGCCGCCGCTGAATGGGTTGGGCAACTGCCCGTCGTCGCAGTTGCCGTTCCAGGAACGGAGGCAACGGCGCAAGGGTTTCTGCCTCCCTTTCTTCGTCTAGCATCTGATCGAAGGGATGATCGAGTTCAGTTGCAGAGTCGACCTGGGTTAAGCTATCTGCTTTTAACAATACCAGCATGGAGGCATAGAGAAATGCCTGACCAGAGCGGGAAAGATTAACCTCGTAGGCAGTCTGGGTTGTTGCACTGAGGGGAGCTAGCTCAGTTAAAAACCGATCAATCACATCAATCACCTTAACGTCCCAGGGATCAATTTCTCCCCGTTCAGCCAGATCAATTAAGAGCGCGATCGCGTCTTGAGCAATAGCAAGCGGCATGACATAGCCTACAAAATAGAGTGGCCAACAAACTAAAGACAGCCAGCATGCCGCCGCTAACAGAGTACTGGAGATCTAAAGGATCCGCAGTCTGAGCAGCATCATTCAAGCTGGCAACAACCTGCCTGTATGCTAACTCAAACAAACCCAGGCTAGATCCCTATCACCTAGATTCAAGCCACTGGGCCCCCCTTGAGTCGCAGTTACTGGGCAAACGCCCCTGTGTCTGATTCCTTTGCTTCTGACTTTGCTGCTGGTAACAGGCGTTGCTGTTCTTGCAATTCTGCTTTGAATCGTTCCACGTCTTCTTCAAGCTCTTGGATCCGGGTATCCCGCATCCGGACTTCCTGCCCGGTCTCCACCACTCGTTGTAAGCTTGTCCATACGCTAAAGACCCAGGCCAATACGGCTCCAACCCCCATTGCCATAATTAATTCAATTGATAGAGGGGCCTGCAATTGCACGCCCTCAGTTAAACGAATAGGGACTGATTCAGTATTCTCAATGCCAAAGAGCACAAGAGCCAGACAGAACACAAAGATGATTACGAAATTAACCTGTTTCATATGCATTCCCCAAGGTTGCAATAACGAGCGTTTGTTTGAATAGATGGAGACCAGTCATATCTTCCAAACGTGCTGATTTAATTTTTACCAGAGGCAGGGTTAGGAATGGGGCACTGTTGCATTATTTTACCCACACAGACCACTAGTCTGACTCATCCATTGCAGAGGGGGAGAGCGCCGGTGGGGATAAACTGTGGGCTCGAATTGCATCCAGGGTGCCTTTAATCGTACCTGCGATGGGAACAGAAACGATCGCCCCCAAAAAACCTGCAATTTGCAGCCCCATGAGCAGGGCAATAAAGATCCAGAGCGGATTGAGCCCCGTTAAGTTACCCATCATGCGAGGCGCAAGAACGTTATCCCGTAGTTGTTGCAAGATTGTAGAGGTGATCGCGACCTGAAGTCCTAACCCCAGATCTTGTAGCATGACCAGGATAGTCACCAGTCCAATTCCCAAGGTGGCACCAAAAAATGGAATCAGTTCTGCCACGCCGATTAATAGGGCAAACAACAAGGCAAAGGGCACTTTCAGAATCAGTAAAACGGGAATCAAAGCCAGCACCATCACCAGAGCCAGCAGAATCTGACTGATAAAAAAATTTTGGAAGTTAAGGCGGAGGGATCTGGCCAGGGGGATGCCAAAGTGGGGCGGCAACAAGTTAATTAATCCTTGCCAGAGGCGATTGCCGTCCAACAGCATGTAAAAAGCCAGGACAAACACGAGAATACTATCTACCAGCCCACTGAGGGTGCCAAGGGCTACTTCCAAAGCCTGAGGAGCAATGGTTTGGATTTGGTTCTCAAGTTGTGCATTCAGACGCCGACTAAATCCCTGTAAATCTAGAGGTAACCGCCTTAACCGGGCCCATCGCTCGATCGCAGCAATATTTTCTTGACTGGCTGACAACCATCCTGGGAAGCGATTCATCAACTGATTGGCCTGGTCAGTAATTACGGGTACCAGGGTTAACCCCAGAATCACCAGGATAGTGATGGTCAGCAGCCAGACCACTGTCACCGACTGGGTACGACTGAAACCAGATTTGCGAAACAACCGAACAGGATAATCGAGCAGGAAGGCTAGAATTGCAGCAATGGCCAGGAGTGTAATCAGGTGCTCAAAGTAGCGAAATAACTGGGTTAATAACCAGATATTCAAGGCAATCACAGGCCCGCTCAACCCCCAAAGGAGCAAGCGCTGGAGATCGGGGGAACGGTGCATAGATCACCTCCTCAGGATGGGATCACCGTTTCGGATCGGGTAGGTTGTACCTGAGATTTGACGTAGAGACCAACCAACACCAGGATCACAATCACCAGGGTGCCAATCCCTAAGGGATTCGGGAGCCAGAAAATCGCCTCAATCCGATTTTGTTGACCGGCAACCAAACTCCAATTCAAACTTCGATTGCCCGCAACGGCCTCTGGCAAGAGAGCCCCCTTCACAGATCGGGCCCCCCAGGGTGTGACTAAAGAAAATTCCAGGTCTAACAGTTTGACAGGGCTGACAACCACATTGCCGCCAGCGCTCTGCACCCCTAAGGGGCGTAGATCAACGTCATAACGTAGCCGATTGCGCTCCAGTAGCAAAAAATTGCTTTGATGAAAGCTGAAGTGGGCGTCGATCGCAGGCAAGGGGGAGGCTAATTGGTGATTCAGATCCGTCTTGATCAGAGCATCACTCAGCAACTGATTAAATTTTCTCTCCAGGTCAGCGCCACTGGTAAAAGGAATTGTGATGGTTAACGCCTGCCTGGTTCGATCAACATGCCCCCCCAGGGCACGACTCTGCCGCTGTATCAAGTCCAGCCATTGCCGGGTCGTCTGGCTGTTCAGAGAATCAGCTAGTCGCAGGTGTTGGGTAATTTCGCCCCGTTGGGGGCTATCAAACCGAATGCCAACGAAAGAGTCTACACAGCCAGTTAACAGTAGAGCAAGAACGAGGAGAGACAGCCATAACCCCTGCCGCCCGATTTGCCCGATCGCACGTAACCCCTGCAAAAATCTGGATATCATCACGTTTCTACCTATGCCCATAGCAGAACTCCAGCCAGCACCAATGCAGCTACCCCCAGAGCGACCCAAGTAAACCAGCGATCCTGAGTATTCACCTGGCTCAGATCTGCTGGCTCCAGTCGAAACCCAGGCTTTTGGGGTTGACTCCCTTGGCCGCCCGATCCCCCCCCCCCATTTCGGAGATTCCCCGTTTTACTGTCCGGTAAGCTAGCCAAATCAGGAATTTGGGTCAACCATTCGGGTCGGGTGACAAGCCGGGGTGCTTCCAAAATATAGAGTAACCGATTGCCTTGCTTGCGAGTTTGATAATCTGGATGGCGACTCACCTGCCGACAGAGATCGAGTGCTTGAGATCGCAGCCCCAAGGCTTCATAGGCCGTAACCAGCCAAATTTGAATCTCGCCCCCCAGGCGAGTCTGAGGTTCAGCCTGACTATTAGCAGCCTCAAGGTATTCCACGGCTTTGCGATACTCACCCCGTTCAAAGGCAGTTTTTCCCGCTTGCAGGTGTGTCTTGATGATCTCAGTCTGTTCAGAACTCACGGTTCGCTTATGGCACCAAACATCTCATCTACATACTACAGAGTTATTGCTCCCCCTGGCGGCTCTGCCAGGGCTGTACCATACCTAGTAGGGTTACCTCCCAAACCAGACGAGGCTGGACATTACGATGCAAAAATTCACGGGCTTGTTCTAGAGATCGCAGCGGTTTTAAGTTCAGTGTCCGGAGATTTGAAGGGGTTACCTCCAATCGCCAGTAGCGTTGCTGTAAATAATCAATCAACCATCGTTGCATATCGGGGGCCAGGGTTTGATCAATCTGGCGGGCCAGGGTGAGCGCCTGCCGTACCGAATCCGGTGGTTGCAACAACTGCTGCAGTAAATCATCCGATAGGGCTTGGAGTTTTTGCCAGTGGGCGATCGCAGCACCAGGGCTGCCCTGAGCCAGATGGAGAATTTCGGGCACCTGTAAAATCTCAGAGTAATCAGAGCGAGTTAAAATTTCTTGCATCTCGGTCTGAGGCAAACGATAGAAGGGAATTCGCTGGCAACGAGAAACGAGCGTTGGCAGTAGGGACTCGATGCCCGGTGCAATCAGGATCAGAGTTGCTTGACCGGGCTCTTCCAGGGTTTTTAACAAGCCATTGGCAGCGCCTTCCGGCATGGTCTCAGATCCTTCTATTACCACTACAAACCGATCGCTCTGGAGGGGGGAGCGTGCCAAAAATTGACCAATCTCGCGAATCTGCTCTAATCGCACCAGGGGGGGAGACTTGGGTTGAATGCCCGCCGCCATTGCCTCGCGAGCTGATAGCCGCTTGCTCTGATGTAGGTAAGTTGGCTCAACCCATAGCAAATCTGGGTGATTGCGTTCCTGAATGCGGCGATCGAGGGCGGCAGAGGGGACTGCTTCAAGTCGGCTGAGAAGTAAAGCGGCCAGACAACGAGCGGCCAGACTGCGACCCACGCCATCAGGCCCGGCAAATAGGTAGGCAGGGGCAATGCGCTGCGACCGAACGGCGTGAATCAGGAGCGAGATCGCCTGAGACTGCCCAATTAAGGGTGAAAAAAAGCTGTCATCATCCTTATTCACTGGCTCATAATGGCCCATACCAGGCAGTTAAATACTGATTTAAAATGATTTGAATTTGCTGACTGACTTCCCTTATAGCGCAACTCGCATCAACCCTGACAATCCGCTCTGGATGGGTAATCGCTAAAGCTTGAAAGCCCTGTCGAACCCGTTGATGAAACTCAAGATTTGCCTGTTCCATGCGATCGCGGCTACCCCGTCGCTGGGTTCTGGCTAATCCAATTTCAACCTCTAGGTCAAGCCAGAGCGTCAGATCACTGTTGAGTCCCTGAGTTGCAACGTGATTGATCTGCTCAATTAGACTGCGCTCCAGACCCCGACCATAGCCTTGATAGGCCACGGTAGAATCGATGTAGCGATCGCAGAAGATCAGATCGCCAGCAGCTAGCCGGGGCCGCAACCACCCATCCACATGCTGGGCCCGATCGGCTGCATATAAGAGTAACTCGGTGCGGTCTTGAATCGGTTCCGTTACAGTATGGTTCAGTAAAAGTTGACGAATTTGGGTGCCTAATTCTGTGCCACCTGGCTCACGGGTGATGATCAATTCGCGGATTACCCCCCTGGTCTGTAGTTGGGTGAGCCAACCACTCTGTTTTAACCACTGACTGACCTGCTGAATTTGAGTTGTTTTTCCACTGCCCTCGCCCCCCTCAAACACAATTAACCGACCCTGCATTTTCCCCCCATTTCTCCTAAAGTAAGGCGCTCACAGCCACCCAGAGTTGTTCTAATGCAATTCCGCTGGAACAACGCTATGATGGCCTAAATCGGGATGAGCCGATCCAGTGAAAATCATGGCACGCTATGCTTGTGTTTTAACAATTGATGCCTCCACGAGTGGTTCTAAGCGTTTGTTGAAGGGCATTTTAGAGGCTTGCAACTTCAAGATTGTCCATGAAACAGGCGACTACCTCATGGCCAGCGAACTCCCTGGTCAAACTGAATTTATGAAGTTGGTCACCGCCGAGATACTGATTGATCAGATTCAAGACCCTGATCAAGAGGTGCAGATGCAATGCGTTGTTAAGAACGAAGAACTTCCTATTCATCCTGATACCCACTGTCACCAGGTCTTTGAGCAGCTTAGTAGCGCGATCTCCCAGAACAATGCTGTACAGTCGATTCAAACTTTTGGTAGCTAATCTTTGCAATAACCCGGCGGCTACTCTTCAGGTTCTCCAACCATATTGGGACTGATCAGCGTGATGTCAAATTCATCCGGTGGCACCGTTGAGACCGCATCCCGCTTCAGCAAGTAATAAATGGCCCGAACCTGTGGCCCAAATACAATTTCATCTTCATTTTTTAAATCATGGGCTTGGAGTTTGCGGCCATTGATCAACAGGCCATTCGCACTGGGCTTGCCCTTTAAGTTACCGTCCACAATACGGTAGGAGAAGGTACCATCCTCATTCATCAATTGCACTAGGGTGGCGTGCCTGCGAGAAACAAATTGAGAGATTAAACGAATATCGCATTTTGGATCCCGCCCTAAAGAATAAACTGGACCATCCAGGATAAATTCGCGACGTCCTTTGTCATCCTCAATGATGAGTAGATGGTTAAGCTGGGGCTCTGAAGCCGTTGAGAGGTCGGGAGGTGCGGTCATCTTTAAAATTGCTCTAACAAGCTACTTGCATTAATGAGCCTGGAAATTAGGATATAGATGCCTGATAGATGGCACAGTCCGTTCATTTTACCAATTGATATCACAATAGTAGCCCTAAAATATTTGTAAAAGGAGGGGCTTTGTTAGCAAGAGTTCCTGTAGCATCCTTTCTCGGTCTCCAGATAGGATCACTATAGCGCCTCCTATCCCTGTAGCCATGGGCAGCCATTGCCCTCTATAGTGAAGAAAAGGGAGAATGCATGGGAGAAGGGCATGTTTGGTCTTGGTTGGCCTGAAGTGATTGTGATTGCGGTTGTTGCAATTCTTATTTTTGGCCCAAAAAAAATTCCAGAATTGGGTAGCACGTTGGGCAAAACTCTGCGGGGCTTTAAGGAAGAAGTCAGTCAATCTCACCCTGACGCAGCGGATGAAGAGGATGATCCACACACCTAAGCGGTTGGGGTCTATCAATGTTCCTAAGGTTTGACATAAGGGTTAAGGTGGCCAAGCATGGGTATTTCAATTACAGTCAATCAGGCTAGTTTTGAGGCTGAAGTTCTTCAGCGCTCCTACCAAAAGCCGGTCGTCGTTGACTTTTTTGCCCACTGGTGTGGCCCCTGCCAGATGCTTAAACCCATTCTGGAAAAGCTAGCCCAGGAATACGAGATCGTGCTGGCAAAAGTAGATATTGATGAAAATCCAGATCTGGCTAATACCTATGATGTCAGTGGCGTTCCCGACGTTAGAATTGTGCGCGATGGCCAGGTCAGTCCCGGTTTTGTAGGAGTGCTGCCAGAGCCTAAAATTCGTCAGTTATTAGCCAGTCTCAAGCTCAAATCAGTTGTGGATATTGCCCTGGATAGCATTTTTGAGCAGGCAAAACAGGGAAACCTGGAGCTGGCCACTGCCGCCTTAGAGAATCTGTTGCAGGCCCACCCCGACAATCGACAGATCATGCTAGAAGCGGCTGATTTTTACATGCAGGCGGGAGATTTAGACCGGGCAGAAGCCGTCCTGGCTCCGATTCAAGACTATGAAAAGGATGCCTATAATGCGGCCAAGACCTGCAAAGCGATGATCCAGTTCAAGCGCTTTGCCGACCAACCCACAGGAGCAGGAGAATTTGATCTCCAGTTTCAAACTGCGGCCCGTCAGATTTTAGAGCAAGACTATGAATCCGCTCTGCAGGGCTTTTTAGCGATCGTGCAGCTGAATCGTCACTACCGCAATGACGGTGCTCGCAAAGCTATGTTAGGCATCTTTGACTTGCTAGGAGATCAACATCTCCTGACCAGGCAATACCGTAAGCAATTGATGCAGACGTTATATTAAGGCTTGCGACCTACCCGTTAGGGTGAGCGTCGGGAGGATGTCACTAACGTGTTTCTCTTAAGGGCATCTTGAAATGGTACAAACTCCTACTAAACCCCTTACATTAGAAGAATTCCTACAGTTGCCGGAGACGGAACCCGCCAGCGAGTACATTGATGGACTGATCGTCCAGAAACCAATGCCACAAGGAGAACACAGTGCAATTCAGACTGAATTAGCGCCCGCAATTAATTTGGTTGTAAAACCCAAACAAATCGCACGAGCTTTCACAGAATTACGTTGTACCTTTGGCGGACGCTCAACTGTACCTGATATTTCTGTATTTCTGTGGGATCGAATCCCGCGCAAGGAAAATGGTGGAGTAGCGAATGTTTTTTCCATTGCTCCAGATTGGACGATCGAAATTATTTCACCTGATCAGAGCCAAACTAAAGTCACCAAAAACATCCTGCACTGCCTCAAGCATGGAACTCAGATGGGATGGCTAATTGATCCAGGTGAACAATCTATTTTCGTTTATCTATCCGATCAACCGACTACTGTCTATGATGAACTAGGGACACGCTTGCCAGTGCCAGAATTTGCTAAAGACTTTAACCTCACGGTAGAAGATCTGTTTCACTGGTTAATGGAGTGAGCCTAGACACCTGTCTGATTACATGGTTCAGAGAGCAGGAATCGACCAGCGCCACTCTGAATAAAACCAAGAAGGGTGTCCCTGTCATTACAATAATTTTTCCAGCCCATATACCAGGTTCTTCAGCCCAATCACCTTACGGACGGCCAGCAGCACTCCCGGCATGTAGCAAGACCGATCGCTGGTGTCATGGCGCAGGGTATAAATCTGGCCAGGTGCTCCAAAAATCACTTCCTGGTGGGCGATTAGCCCTGGTAGCCGTACACTATGGATGCGGATATTCCCCTCTGCCTGACTGCCCCGTGCCCCCGCCAGTTTCTCTGTTGCCGTAACAGCAGCAGGGTTAAACGACTTGCCAAACTCCGCCAGCATTTGAGCCGTTTGGATCGCAGTGCCACTGGGGGCGTCTGCCTTCTGGTTATGGTGTAACTCAATGATTTCAACATGGTCAAAGTACTGACAAGCTTGCATTGCTGCCTGTTGTAACAGCACCATACCAATCGAGAAATTTGGGATGATCAGGCACCCCATGCTGGCCTTATCGGCAAACTCAGCCAGGTCTTGAATTTGTTGGGGGCTGAGGCCTGTTGTTCCCACGACGGGTCGTACCCCATAGGCGATCGCAGCCCGAATATTGTCGTAGATTGAGTCGGGGTGGGTAAAGTCAACCATAACTGCGGGTTGTTTCTCCTGGGCTGCCATTGCCAGCATCGGTTGAAACTCATTAACTCCGGTTACAGGAATCTCTAACGTACCGCAGCCCGCAATCTCGCCAATATCTCGCCCCTGTAAATCGGGATTTTGATCCACTGCGCCCACCAGTGTCATATCGTTTGCAGCAGCGATCGCTTTCACCACTTCCCGCCCCATCTTGCCGGCAGCGCCATTCACGAGTACTGGAATCGGTTGCTGACTCATACTTACTCCTTATCACTTCGCTTTACTGATATTCTGGCATTACTGGTTCTCGGAAAAAAAAGATGCTGGATGCTTGAAACTTCGTTTCAATTCACCCTGTTTTTCAGCAACACTGATATTCTTGCTTGAGCTGCTTCCAGTGTTGTAACTGTTCGGGAGCGGTAACTGCGCCCTTGCGGAGCAGCACCACTCCGTCTGCGATCGCTTGAATGCCGTACTGATTCTGAGCCAGCAATTGATCAATTAAGGGAATGGTTGCCTGCAATTGCGCTCGATCGGACTTAAACGCAGGAGCATACTGCTTTAACTGCCACAGGTCTGCCAGAATGTAGTCCACGTTTACGACCTGTTTGGCATCGTTGACCACCTGAAGAAAAGGCATACGCAATACCTCTCGCCGACTTGAGACATGGGGCACGATGTAGGTTGTGGCCGTAACACTGGCATCGGGAGGCACCTGGTAAATCAAAGATTGTAACTGTTTGCTATGCTGCCACTGCCGGGTTAAGGGCACCTGTACCCAGGGCTGGTAAGAATCTGGCAGGGCAAAATAAAATACCCGATGGGGGCTATGGAGCAGGGCAATTAGGATTGATAGAATAATGCATCCCAGCCAGACCTGTTTGAGTCGCGGTCGCAATAAATGCTGGCGACCTGACCACCACAAAATCGCGCCGTAGAAGAAGCCCGGAACGATCGTGATCGCATAGCGGATATGAATCGCCAGCGGGGTTGCCCCCTGTTGCAAAAACAGTTGCAGCAGGGGAAAGCCGGCAATCACCCAGGCCCAGGGCGCGATTAAAGGCACTAACAGTAATGGCAGCGCTTGTATGAGTAAATAACCAATCTTAGTCAACGGTTTGTATAACAATAGCTGACTCAAGAACCGCCCTGGTTGGGTGGCAATGGAGCCTAAAATCTCCAAGGTTGAGGCTTCTTCTCCCACTGCAAACTGGCTAAAGCGTTCCATCATGAAGCGCTGGGAGATGTCTCTAGAAAACAGGGGCATGAAGACATTGGTCGCCAGAACAATGTAGCTAAAGCTGGCGATACAAATGGCCAAACCAACCTTGGGATAGCGGCGACTGGCAATCAAATACATGCCAACCCCAAACAAGACAATTCCCGCATCCTGCCGCACCAACAGGGTAAGCACCGACATCAGGGCCACCAGCCACCACCAGCGCCGCTCCACCCCTAGCAGCAGGGTAAATAGGAAGAGGGGAATCTGAAATAGATCGTGAAAATTAGAAAAGGTGGGGCCAATGATGGCATTGGCGCCGTAGTACCCAGCCAGAAACAGACTGGCGATCGCAGGCTTGAGGGACTGGCGGGCTAGCCCATAGAGCACCAAGCCTCCTGCCGTAATAACAGCCACATGGAGTACAACCAAGGTGGCCGGGTTGGGTGCCAGGGCATAGAACGGCAACCACAGGAGCAAGACTGGGTCAAAGTGTTGTCCTAAACGGGAGTAGAAAACCGTTGGCACCTGCCCATCGTGCACCACCGCCCCAGACAGCACCGATGAGAGCGAACTTTGAAAGGGCTTGCCATGGAGAGCATTCCAGAGAACTTGGTTAAAAATACCCTGGTCATAGGAGGCATAAAAGGTGAAATACCGATGTAGGGAAAACAGCAGCATGATCAGGAAAAAGGGCAACGCCAGGGCGATCACCCGTTTCCACTCCAACTGAATGAGCTTGACCAGCGGCAGATGCTGCCCGTCTAACCAGGGCTGTGGATTGGAGTGTTCAAAATCCCTGATCTGAGCCAATTTGCCATCGCCTTCTCCCATCTGGCCAAAGCTGGGGACGTGTTCAGCCTTGTCGTCAGAGTTCATGGCAGTTGAAAGCTAAGATCACTTATTGGTAATTGACAATGCGGGCAAAACTATCGGGTTTTAAGCTCGCCCCCCCCACCAGGGCCCCATCAATCTCTGACTGGGCCATTAATTCATCCACATTAGCGGGATTGACAGACCCCCCATACTGGATAGTTACATGGGGATTTGTCAGCCGACTGCGAATTAACCCAATTACCCGGTTGGCTTCATCAGAAGCACAGGTGTCCCCCGTCCCGATCGCCCAGATGGGCTCATAGGCAATCACCAGTTGGGTTTGATCCACCCCCACCAGGTCGGTCTCAATCTGGGTAAAGATAATTGACTCTGTTTCTCCTGCATCCCGTTGTTGCTTGGTTTCACCCACACAGAGGATGGGAATCAAGCCCGCAGCCTGGGCTGCCTTCAGGCGTAAATTGACGGTTGCATCCGTCTCCCCAAAATATTGACGCCGTTCACTATGACCAATCACCACATAGCGAGTGCCAATCTCTACTAGCATGGGGGCGGCAATTTCTCCTGTAAAGGCACCTTCCTTTTCCCAGTGGACATTTTGAGCACCCAGATGAATGCGGCTACCATGGAGTTGCTTAGATAAACTCACCAGGTCTGTAAAGGGCACACAGAGAACGATTTCACGATCTTCAGGGGTTTTTGTTAAAAGTGGTAAAAACCCTTGCAAAAACGCCAGGGCTTCTGCCTGGGTTTTGTACATTTTCCAGTTGCCAGCAATAACAATCTTTCGCACGGGTGCACTCAATGGGGTGTAACAGAATCAACAGCATCCTACAGTCTACGGTGTTTAGGGAGCGATCGCATAAAAAAGTTAACGCCCTATCAGAAGGCGGGGAGGCACCAGCCAAAAGAGAGAACTACGGCCAATTGGGGAGCCAGTCTCTGGCAAGGTCAGCCCAATGACTCCGGCCTTTTTGAGGGTAAGTGTCTGACGGGCCTCTCCCCAAATTAAGTGTTCTGCCCAGGTACTCAAATTTGGCTCATGGCCCACCAAAACCAGGCTGGACTCATTGGATCTCATCCAGGTTGCCAACCAATCTAACCAATCTCCAATATTGCCGTCGGGAGCCAAAAAAGACAATGCTTCAACTTTTTCTCCCAGACCCACATCTACTAAAATGTCTGCGGTTTGATGCGCCCGCACCAGTGGACTGGAGAGAATCCGATCGAACTGCAAGCCCAAATGTCGCAGTTGCTTGGCCACCTGCCGTGTTTTTTGTTTGCCCTCATCGGTAAGGGGGCGCTGGCCATCATCTTCATAGGTTCCCCTCTGCTCTGCCAACCCATGTCGCATCAGATAGAGCTCGAATGCCATCGCAAACTCTCCTAGTCTTCTGATTTCTGCCTGCTGGCTTCTGTAAAATCCTGGAAGCCAACCCTACCTATCCATGTGGTAATGCTGCTCTGGATTAACTAACCGCAATAGTTTTTGTTTGACCTGGGCATCATAAACACACCACTTCATCTTGGCGTACTCAGAGCTTTCCGTAAACCCGGAGAGAAAACCAAGGGGAATTTCAAACCCACCCGCCTGGGAACGACCGCCCCCAAAGAACCGGCCATGATTATCTTGCCCAAACGCCTCCTTGAGAAACTCATCGGGATCCAGGGTGATTTTGTTGGTTCTGAGAGAGCCAACCACTAGTTCCAGATCCTGATCTTCATCGTGAACAATGCCATAAACAACAGCAGTATGGACGTTCTCCTCCGTTACTAAAAAGTCTGCCGCCTGGGGAATGGCGTCCCGATCGTCGTAGCGCAGATACCCTACTCCCGCGATGGAAAAGTTATTTTGGACGATCCGGTTTTTCAAAGCCCGCTCAATCACATCCATGACCTGCTTGGAGCGGGAGGATTGCAACACCGCATTCAGCAGTTGAGAATCGTAAAACCGACTGAGATAGGCCGCTGCCAGAAACTCTTCTTCCCCTGCCTGCCGGAGAGCGTTGGTATCCGATCGCAAGCCATGCATCAGGGCCGTGGCACACTTAACGTGATCGCTGGAGTTAACGTCTAGCTTCAGCAGGCCTGACTGCAAATATTGCGTCAGAATGGTAGCTGTGGCACGGGTATGGGTGCGAATGTCAACAAACTCGGCTCGCACATCGATTTGTAAGCTGTGGTGATCAATGATTACCGTAACAGGGATACCTGCCTGCAAAATGAGCGGCATCAGTTGACTGGTCGTTCCCTGATTATCAATCAAGGCGCAGCCATGATAAATCGAGAGGTCTCGCCCCTTCAAGGTTTGCAGAGTCCAACGCTGCACCGGTAAATTGGTTAACCGCACCAGGGCAATGTTTTCCTGATGGCTTAACGTGCCAGCATAGACGATATCACACTGAATGTCATAGCGCTGAGCAATCAATCGGTAGGCCCAGGCAGAAGAAAGGGCATCTGGGTCAGGAAAATCTTGCAATACCAGGAGCTGGCGCTCTCCCCGATGGTGGTCGAGGGATCGCCTCAATGCTTCAACTTTTTGACTCTGCTCCTGCGATCGGGGAATGTCGTAAGCAAACGGATGAAATATAGCGATGCCAGGTTCAGTGGAGGCAGCAGGCACACCTGAGTAGTCAAGGGGGGGAGCTGTCAGCATTTTAGACAGGGGGGGATGGGTAGAATCTGACTCTGTATCAGCTAAAGAAATGGCTGAGGCTCGACTAACAGGTTTTGATGAATCGTTCATATGGGATACAGTTACGAATGCAAGAGATGCTGGGAAGAAAAACTGGAAAGCGGAGCAAAAATGGGTGCATTTTGATCATCGCAAAAAACCCTGCAGAACAATATAAAATGCGCCAGATGGCTTACCGATTGCCGATCCCTCAGCTATTCTGAAATTAAATTTGACTGGAGTAGCAAATCCATCATTCTGCTATTCGGTTCTTCTCGACAGTACCCCACGCTACTAACCAGCTTCAAATACCAATCACATACTTGCGCCACTCCTGGTTTAGTCCATTCTTTACGTGCTTAGTGACCTCAAAGTAAAGACCACTATAGGGCTTGCGAGGCGTCACCAGTAAGACCATTCCAGCTTCCCTGGGGGTACGATTTCCCTTTTTAACATTGCAACGCACACAGGCTGTTACAATATTTTCCCAAGACTCGCCTCCACCCCGCGATCGGGGTAAAACGTGATCTAAAGTTAAATCATCCCCGCTATAGCCGCAATACTGGCAGGCATGGCCGTCTCGGTGCAGCAGGTTGCGACGCGTTAAAGGAATTTCGGTATAAGGCACCCGCACGTAATGACGCAGGCGAATAACCGTCGGCAAGGGAAAATCAGTATAAACGTATTTACCATTATGCTCAACCTGTTCCGCCTTCCCCTTAATTAACAACACCACAGCTCGCCGCCAAGTTGTAATGTTAAGCGGTTCGTAGGAAGCATTTAGCACCAGAACTTTACCCATTCTGACCCAGGTTAAGACAGACATTCTAGGAATGCTACAGATGCTAACACAGTTAACCCAGAAGCGTACCTGTTCAGGGTCAATTAATCCAACAAGAGAAGCTCAATTTCAGGCTGGTTTCTCGTCTTCTAACCGTACAATGTCATCCTCACCCAGGTACTCGCCATTTTGCACCTCAATCATGACTAAGGGAATTACACCGGGGTTCTCAACCCGATGGGGGGTACAGGCAGGAACATAGGTCGATTCCTTTGACACCAAAATTTCTTCATGGTCATTAAACAGCACCTTTGCGATGCCAGATACCACGACCCAATGCTCGCTGCGATGATAGTGCATTTGGGTACTGATATGCTGTCCTGGTTGTAATTCAATGCGATTGATGCGGTAATCTTTCCCTTCTTCTAAAACAGTCGTCGTTCCCCAAGGGCGGACTTTTATCATACCTGGGGGAGAAGCCTGCCACTCAGAGCGCCCCGTCTCATTGCTAGAAATCGTCATTATTCTAACCTGCCAGATAGACTGTGCCTACTTCCATCATGCAAGATTTTTGGCATTGCTGATTCCAGGGATGAAAAGGATGCTAGATGCTGGAAACGGCATATCCCTCAATGCCAAAAGTTATCCCCTTAATAGAGTCCAGGAGTCAGAAGACAGAATTTGGAAGCCAGGAGTTAGAATCCAGAAGCCAGAATTTAGTAATTTGCCTAACTTCTGACTCCTGGCTCCTTTCAATACTTTTGAATCCTGCTGCGCCTGTGGCTTCAAAAGCATTGTCTCCTGACTCCTAGGCTATCTAATATTTCCCAGCTTTTCAGCAACGCCAAATTTTCAGAGCACGGTTCACTCTACTTCTTCAACAGCACCGCTTTGAGGAGGCAGGACAGACACGACTAGTTGACTAGAGTCCACCAGAGGCGTGACTCCAGCCGGTAAGGATAATTCATGGACATGTAAAGCATCTCCAACCTGTAAGTTGGTCACATCCACATCAATAGCTCCAGGGATATCTCCCGGTGCACACTTCACAGGTAAGCTAGTGAGCAGTGGATCAAGAGCCCCCCCCTGCTTCACGCCTACCGGGTTGCCGACAAAATGCAACGGCACGTCTACCTCCAGGGAAGTATGGGTGCCCACTGAGAAAAAGCTGAGATGATGCAGAGTGCCTTTCCAGGGATGGGTCTGGACTTCCCTTAACAAAACTTTGCCACTCCAGGCATGGTCAGGAATATTGACCTGAATCAGGGTGTTATTAATCGATGCATTGCGTAGTAGCACTTCAGCCGCTTTTGCATCTACAGTCACCGCAAGAGATTCGGTACCGTTGTGCCCATACAGCACCGCTGGAATGCGGCCTGATTGACGTAATGCATTGGGCTTTGCATCTGTCGGGCGAGTTGTACAGTCGATTGTCAGTTCCATAGTTGGTTACTCGGTTATACTTCTAAGATTTAATTGATGGTTCTGGCGGCTGCCGTCGTACCGTTGGCATAGAGCAACGCTCTCTTGGGCCCGTGAATTGGGTCTTCTACAATGATGGTCTGATCACGACTGGCTCCTAGGGAGACAATCGCGATCGGCACTTCCATCAATTCTGCTAAAAATTTGAGGTAATTGAGCGCCTGGAGGGGTAAATCTTTCAGCGATCGGCAATGGGCGGTAGACTGCTTCCACCCTGGCACGGTTTCGTAGATTGGCTTGCAACGGGCAAACTTGAGGGAGTTGCTGGGAAAATCTTCACACCGCTCCCCATCCAACTCGTAGGCGACGCAAACTTGAATCTCATCCATTTCATCTAGCACGTCTAGCTTGGTAATGGCCAGACAATCCAGCCCATTGATTCGCACTGCATAGCGACCAATAACGGCATCAAACCAGCCGCAGCGACGCTTCCGTCCGGTTGTGGTACCAAATTCAGCCCCGCGATCGCAGAGCAAATCGCCGACGCCACAGCACAACTCAGTCGGAAACGGCCCCTCACCCACACGGGTAGTATAGGCTTTAGCCACCCCAATTACTCGATCAATCATAGTAGGGCCAACGCCAGTGCCCACACAGGCTCCCCCTGCCACGGGGTTGGAGGAAGTGACATAGGGATAGGTGCCGTGATCCAGATCTAGCAAGGTGCCCTGGGCACCTTCAAATAAAATGTTACGTTTGCGGCGAATCGCCTCATAGATGCGCAGGGAGCTATCAACCACGTGGGGACGCAGGCGATCGGCATAACCGAGATATTCATGGATAATATCGTCTGGATCTAGCGGCGTCAGATTGTAAAACTTTTCCAATAAGACATTTTTATAACGAACGGCCCAGTGCACCTTCTCTTTTAAGGTATCAGGATCCATCAGGTCAATCACTCGAATTCCAGTACGCTCAGACTTATCGGCATAGGTAGGGCCAATGCCTCGCCCGGTGGTGCCAATCTTGTGGCTGCCTCTTCTCTCCTCTGCCGCCTGGTCAATCAACCGATGGTAGGGCATTGTAACGTGAGCGGTCTCTGAAATCAGTAAATTTTGGGTTGAGATGTTTACCCCTTGCAGTTGGTTGAGTTCATCAATTAAAGCCTTGGGGTCGATCACCGTGCCGCAGCCAATGATGCACTCTGTATCGGGATACAAAATCCCAGAAGGAATTAAATGCAACTTAAAAATTTGATCTTTTACAACAACGGTGTGCCCCGCGTTCACTCCACCCTGATAGCGAACCACAACATCTGCCGACTTACTTAGCAGATCTGTTATCTTGCCTTTTCCTTCATCGCCCCACTGGGCACCGATCACAATAACATTAGCCAAGGTTTTTTATATGTGTTAGAGCTTGCACAAACATTCATTATCTCCAGATGTAGATGTGCCTGTCAACAGGAAGGGCAAAGCTTTGATCCAGTATTTTTTGACTCACCAGGGGAGATGGGGCTGGCATTTTTAGCAGGGGTGTTTATCATATCCAGTATGCGAAATTCGCTACGAGTCCGTTAGGGCTAACGTTGACCTAACCAACGGCAGAAACAAAGCCCACTCAGGCGTTGGCTTCTTCCCGGTCATAGTTGGTCACGGGTGGATGTTAAGCCAGCTTAGTCAGCTTGCCTCGGTGGTGAAGGTTGAGGGCTGGCAGACTGCCTCAACTCCCCAGCAACTGGGCTTGGTCAAAGACAAGTTAGACAAGTCTAAAGCTGAGTTTGCCGCCCATGCTGTCTTAGTGGCTTACCAGCCACCGCTTCTATCCTTCCCCGCGTATAAATGCGGGGGTATCTCGGAGGTTTATCGATGACCTTATACGCTGAATTGCACCGACACCTGGGCGGGTCGGTTGTTCCCCGTATCCTTTGGCGATATTTGCATCGCAACGATCGCCCATTGTCAGCGCAATTTCCCAACTACGACGACTTTGAAGATTTTTATACCCGTCCCCGTAACACCCTGGATGAGTATTTAGAGCTGCACACCCTGGTGGAAGGCGTACAAACAGCAGAAGCCCTGCCTTACTTCATTTACCGCCTGATGCGGGGAGCCTACATTTTTGAAAATTTGGCCTATTTGGAGTTGCGATATACGCCTTACCTGCGGACACCAGAATACTTACCTCAAACTGAGCGGATTGATCGAATGGCTGAGATTGTGGAAATTGTGGGCAAAGCCAGTCGATTAAATGAGTATCCGATCGTCACCAGTCAGATTCTCTGTATGCATTCCCGCCTGCCCTACGAGGTCAACCGGGCGATCGTGCAACTGGCAGCCCAGTCGCGGGAGTATGTGTGTGCGATCGACTTGGCGGGAGGAGACAACCATTATGGAGAACGGTTGGATGAATTTGTTCACCTCTTTGCCGAAGCTCGCGACCTGGGGTTAAATACTACGGGGCATCTGTATGAAACTGAAGAAGGGTGTCACCCCGAGTTATTGCCCTATCTGATGCGAATCGGTCATGGCATTCAAATTCCTCTCCGCTTCCCTCATCTTTTGCAGCAGGTCGCTCAGCAAGGACAATGCCTGGAAATTTGCCCCACTACTTACCTCAAAACCGGGACATTAAAGGATTTGTCTCAACTAAAGGTTGTCTTTGAGCGGTGCTTTGAGGCCGGAGTGGATGTGGCTATTTGTACGGATAACGCCGGGTTGCATAATGTGCGTCTACCCTTTGAGTACGAAAATTTATTGACCCACGACATTATCGGGTTTGAGGAGTTGCAAGCCTGCCAGGATGCGGCCTTTCGCCATGCTTTTGCCTGGCCTTACCCTAATTGTCCAGCCTCCCTCTTAACAGACCTGCTGACTGAAGAGAAGGTTTTACTAGAAACCAGGTAGCTACTCCGGTTTGCCCCCAAGCCAAACCAGCCATCCTCGCCCATCCCCTGGGTTGCAGGGTTTGCAAATTGTGTGGTCAGTCGTTGACAATAGGGTAAGAGGAGTCAGGGTGAAATAAGTCGTACATTTGTCCTATTCTTACTGGAGCGAGTTATGTTGAGTCTTTATCTTTTTTGTATTTACTTTTGCTTTTTTTGCTGGCTGATTACCCCCTCTAAATCTCCTGTTCCTACGATTCAACAGGTTACCCTCGCCCTGCCAGGCACCGCCCTAGAACCTTTTGCCCCCGCCGTCGAAGTCCAATTACCCGATGCATCCCTTGAGATGGCCTATGAACAGGAGCCCATTGCAACAGAAACAACACCTGTTTGACCAGTGGGCACCCAGTTATGACTGGTTGCTTCCGACGGTTTTCTACCAGGCAATTCATCAGCGATTATTAGAGTTTATTCAGCTACCCGACCATCCTCAGGTCTTGGATCTGGGTTGCGGCACCGGGCGACTGCTCAACCGACTCGCTGACCGCTTTCCAGATCTGATGGGCACCGGGCTTGACTTCTCGCCACAAATGATTCGTCAAGCCCGCCAAACAAATCACCACCATCCCCGGTTGATTTTTGTTGAAGGCGATGTTGAAGCCCTACCCTTTGTGGCAGGTCAGTTTGATGCGATCGTCAATACGATTAGCTTTTTGCATTATCTTCATCCCGATCGGGTTCTATCGGAAGTCCACCGGGTCTTGCGGCACAACTGCCCGTTTTATTTAGTCGACTTTGCCGCAAGTCGATGGCAATTTGACACCGTACAGATTACCCTGCCTGGTAATATACATTTTTACAGTCCCCGTCAGCGAGAGCAGATGGGCTATAGAGCAGGGTTTCAAGGTATTAGACATCAATACTTGCTTGGCCCAGTACTGTTGACCAAATTTCTCAAGGCCTAACCGCCGAAAGGGGGCTAGCCCCCCCCAGGTAGGAGTGGTCAGCTGAGCTCAAGCATACTGCCGGGGTTGGCCCACTAGGTCTATTGTAGAAGTCGATCGGGCCACACCACTACTCTTTAAGGGGCTGAGGGGCGCAATTCCTGCCCGGTCTAAGACTTGGGGAAGCAAGTCTTCTCGCTTCACGGCCATCAAGTGGACTCCCTGGCAGATTTGGCGAGCAAGTTGCACCTGCTCTGCTGCAATTTGGACACCTTCCTGGAGGGGATCTTCAGCCTTTTCCAACCGTTCAATCAAATGGTCAGGAATATGAACTCCAGGGACATTGCGTTTAATAAACAGCGCATTTTTCGCTGACTTTAACAGGAAGATACCTGCCAGAATCGGTTTATCACAGCCAGAAGCGATCTGAGTCATAAATTGCTCCAGGCGATCGAAGTCAGTAATCATCTGACTTTGGAAAAATTGCGCTCCGGCAGCCAACTTCCGCTCAAATCGGCGTTGCAGCCCCGACCAGCTGCCACATTGGGGATCAACTGCCGCCCCGGCAAACAAATCGGGAGCCCCATCAGTCAGGGGTTTATCATTAAAGTCGAGCCCGCCATTCATTTTTTGAATCAGGTTTAAAAGTCGAACTGACTCTAACTCAAACACCGCCCGCGCTGTCGGGTGGTCACCTGCCTTAACCGGATCACCAGTTAAGGCCAAGACATTGCGAATTCCAAGGGCGTGGGCACCGAGTAAGTCAGATTGCAGACCAATCACATTGCGATCGCGACAGGTCGCCTGACAGATTGGTTCAATCCCCTGCTGTAGTAACAAGACGGAGGCTGCCAGGGATGACATCCGCATCACCGCCCGACTGCCATCTGTAATATTGACCGCATGCACCCGGCCCCGGAGCATCTGTGCCATCTCCAGCATGTGTTGCGGGTCACCTCCCTTAGGGGGTGCAACCTCTGCTGTAATTAGAAACTGCCCGGATTGAGCCGCTTCTCGGAAACTGGTGAGGGGATGGCGAGATGAACTGAAGGCTTTGGGCATGAGGATACTGGATTTGTTAAACTAACATTAGGTTTGCTCCAGCCTATCCGGTCTTTCGATGCAAGTAGAATGTGCCAGCTTAAATATTTACATGAACTTTAAACTCCGTTGCTCAATTTAACCTGCTATTGATGTAAAACAACTGGTTAAGGGGGTCAAAGCGGCATGGCATATCCCAAAGCCTGTTTGACTTTGCCCAGGGTATGATTGGCGATCGCGGCGGCTTTTTCTCGCCCCTCCCGTAAGACCGACTGCAGGTAAGCGACGTCATCCATAATCGCCCGGTATCGCTGTTGAATGGGTTCCAGGTGATGAATGGTTGCCTCGGTTAAAAGGGGCTTAAACTGCCCCCAGCCCATATCCTGACATTCAGCAGCCACAGCTTCTTTTGTTTTGCCAGCCATCAACCCATAGAGGGTCAGCAGGTTGTTACACTCTGGCCGTTCTGGGTTGCCAAACTCCAACCCGCGCACCGGGTCAGTCTTACATTTTTTGATCTTGGTTTGAATCACATCAGGAGAGTCGAGCACATTAATCCGGCTCAGATCGGAGGGGTCTGACTTTGACATTTTGCGGGTGCCATCCGTAAGGCTCATCACCCGTGCACCTTCCTGACGAATTAAAGGTTCTGGTGATTTCAAGACGGGTTGCTTGGGCTGACCAAATTGGTGATTAAACCGATCGACAATGTCACGGGTTAACTCTAGGTGTTGTTTCTGGTCTTCCCCCACTGGCACCTTGTCTGCTTCATAGAGCAAGATGTCAGAGGCCATGAGGACGGGGTAATCTAAGAGGCCCACATTCACATTTTGGCCCTGCTTCACGGCCTTTTCCTTAAACTGGATCATGTCTTGCAGCCAGTTTAAGGGGGTAATGCAATTCAGTAACCAGGTCAACTCACTGTGGGCAGAGACATGGGACTGCACAAAAATGGTGGAGTCTGCCAGGTCGATGCCACAGGCCAGATAGAGGGCCGCGATCGTGTAGGTATCTTGGGCCAGGGTCGCGGGATTATGGGGCACTGTGATTGCATGTAAGTCTACAACGCAAAAATAACTGTCGTATTGGCGCTGCATCTCAACCCAGTTGCGAATGGCCCCCAGGTAGTTTCCCAGGTGAAGATTGCCCGTTGGTTGAACTCCAGAAAGTATGCGCTGTTTTGCCATGCTGCCTGACTATAATTCGGACATAAAAACATCACTGACTTGCTGGGTCAGCAGTGCGGATTTTATTATCGCCTACTTCCACCATCCTGGGGCATCGCTCTGCCCAATGGTTTTGTGATTGAGTCAAATCTAAGCAGTTACAAAAAATTGTTTAATCAGCTACATTTCTTCGCTTCACTTTAGCCGCACAGTGGAACTATATGAATAGCCCCCTGAAGCGAATTGTTATCGGAGCCATCTTTTTTGCCGTCACTCTGATTGTAGCGGTGATGGGCTATATGATGGCAGGCTGGAGCCTGATAGACGCCGTTTATATGGTAACTATTACAATTTTTGGGGTAGGTTACGGGGAAGTGCGTCCCATTACAACCACAGCCCTGCGGATTTTTACCATTCTGGTCATCATTGCGGGCACATCTTCGGCGGTCTACATTGTTGGTGCCTTTTTGCAACTGATTACGGAAGGGGAAATTCAGAAAGCGATCGGAGCCAGACGCATGGTACAAGAAATTGAATCCTTACGCCAGCATGTGATTATTTGTGGCTATGGCCGTATCGGTCGGATTTTGGCCCGTCGCATGGCAGAAGCGGGCCAACGGTTTGTGATTATTGATAATGACCACGACCGGGCCAGTCGGGCTGAAGCCGAGGGCTATCTAGTGCAGCTTGGCAGTGCCACGGATGAAGAGGTTTTGGAACTAGCGGGTATTGAGCGAGCCAAAGCGCTGGCAACCGTATTGCCCGATGATGCAGCGAATGTGTTTATCACCCTGACCGCCCGGGGTTTAAACCCTCAGCTCATGATCCTGGCCCGGGGTGAGTATCCCTCAACGGAGAAGAAGCTGAAACAGGCCGGGGCAGACCAGGTTGTGTCTCCAGCCGTGATTGGAGCGTTGCGCATGGCCCACATGATTACCCATCCCGCTGCCCTCGACTTTATCGAACAGGGGGATGGCCGTGTGCAGTTAAATGAAATGTTGTCTCAGATTGATGTGCAAATTGATGAGTTGGTCGTGCCTCACCGTTCTGACTTGGTGGGCACCAGTATTGGCACCGTTGAGGTGCGGGGTCAGAGTGCTTTTATCATCGTGGCCTTGCGACGGGCCGATGGCTCAACGATCATGAGTCCCGATCGCAGTCTCTTTTTACATGAGGGAGATACACTGGTTGTCATGGGCCATCGCGGTGATATTCCCCAGTTTGCCAGGCTGCATTCCCTGAAACGGCAGATGCGCTACCGGGGAGCAAAGGTGTGAGCCATAGCCGTCTCAGCCGATTTACGCAAAAATGAAGAGCATGGCTGTTAAACCACAAAGGAGGCCGCTTGAATTTTCAATCTGTGATTGCAACCCTCAATCAGTTTTGGAGCGATCGGGGTTGTTTAATTGTCCAGCCCTACGATACAGAGAAAGGGGCTGGTACGATGAGCCCTCATACCTTTTTGCGGGCGATCGGGCCAGAGCCGTGGGCCGTTGCCTACGTAGAACCTTGCCGCCGACCAACGGATGGGCGGTATGGCGAAAATCCTAATCGCTATCAGCACTATTACCAGTACCAGGTGCTAATTAAGCCGTCACCTAATAATATTCAGGATTTATATTTAGCTTCCCTGCGGGAACTGGGGATTAAGCCAGAGGATCACGACATTCGTTTTGTGGAAGACAATTGGGAATCTCCCACCCTGGGTGCCTGGGGTGTCGGCTGGGAAGTCTGGTTAGATGGCATGGAAATCACCCAATTCACCTACTTTCAGCAATGCGGTGGGATTGACTGTCACCCGGTTTCGATTGAGATCACCTACGGTCTGGAGCGACTGGCCATGTATCTCCAGGAAGTGAATGCCTTTACTAAAATCCAGTGGAACGATCGCATCAACTATGGGGATGTCCATCTTCAGGGTGAAATCGAGCACTCGACCTATAATTTTGAAGCCTCTAACCCTGACTTCCTCTTCAAGTTGTTTAGCTTGTACGAAGAGGAGGCAACTCAGTTAATCGAGCGATCGCTGGTGTTACCCGCCCTGGACTACGTGTTGAAATGCTCTCACACGTTTAATCTGCTGGATGCCAGGGGGGTAATCTCTGTAACAGAAAGAACCCGCTATATTGCCCGCATTCGCCATCTGGCCCGTCAGGTTGCCCAGTTGTACCTGAACCAACGGCAAGAGCTGGGCTTTCCTTTGCTCGTGGCCCCCCAAGTCGCTGGTGCCAGAGCATAACAGGATCCTTAAGAAGAGAGGCCTTCCTCTTATTTTGATCGACAATAGGATATAGCGTTCTTCACTGCTATATCGCAGTGGCATTATATGGCATATCTCTGTGAGTTAGGGCCAAATCAGCGGGTCTTTCTGGATAATCAGGGAGAACAAACCATTCTGACGGTGACGAGTAGTAGCCTTGGGCAACAACAACAGGCCAGTAATGGCTTCCATACCGGTGCTTGGACAGCACCCCCCCAACTGTTTCAGACACCAATGGGGGTTGTGATTAAGCTATCCACGACGGGCGGCGATCGCTATCTGCAAGTCCAGGGTAGTAGTATGGGGGTGGCCAGTTCCTTGCCTGACATGAACCAGGCCCAACAAATGCAAATGCAGCAGGTGGCTGCCCCTCCTATTCCTGCAATGCATCCGATGCAGCCAATGCAGCCAATGCAGCCAATGCAGCCGCTTAAGATGGGCAACATGACAATGAATGCCAATCCCATGGAGATGCGCATGGGGGATATGGAGATGCGCATGGGGGATGCTGCAACGGCGACAACCGCTAGCAGTCGTCGGTTTTGTAGTCAGTGTGGCTTGCCGGTGCAATCCACTGATCGGTTTTGCGCCAGTTGTGGCCATGCTCTGGGGTAATGGGGGCACCGTCTGCTAAAGCTCCGATGGCGTCGCCCTACAGCGAAGCCCAATGGCTGCAAATTGATGGTCTGGGCCACCAAGTTGACCAGCAGTTGCAACGGTTAGGGGTGGGGCTGATGGTCGGCGGTGAGCCCACCTTTGTCTCGGCCCATGATCTGGAATCTCCCCAGTGGCGAATCGCTGCCTTGGGGGATGAAAAACGGGCGATCGCAGGCCAACTGCTGCAACTGTTACAACAGCAATTTGGGGGGGCAGGCTCCCTGCGACACTATGGCATTGGTAAGCAATACCCTGGTGAGCCATGCCCGCGCTGGGCTTTAGGCTGTTACTGGCGCGACGATCGGCAACCCATCTGGCATCAGCCTGATCTGCAAGCAGGGGATGGTAAGTTCTATGGCCATACCGTCAGTGATTTACAACCCTTGTGCAGGGCGTTGCTGCATCAGTTAGGGTTGCCGCCAGATAGTGCCATCCCGGCCTATGAGCCGACGACCCAGGAATTGGCTGGTTATGTCATTCCCCTACTATTGGTACAGCGATCAGGGCAGATGGGTTGGAGTACCTGTGAGTGGCAATTCCCAGGGGGGCGGCTCCAGTTGTTAGGAGGGGAGGCTACCATCGGTCTACGTCTCCCCTTGCAAGAGCTGCCGCTCCCCGATGACCTGGAAGCAGAAGCACTGGCTGCCCTCAGTGTAGACCCGTCCCCTAAACTAACGGGCCTGCACTCAGCCCCCAACTCTATTCGTGTCGCCCTCTGTCTGGAGGTGCAACAGGGGACGATTCATCTCTTCATGCCCCCCATCCGGTCGAGCCGTCCCTACCTGGATGCCATTGCGGCGATCGAAACTGCAGCCCAAGAGACGGGGTTGACCGTCGCGATCGCAGGCTACCCACCCCCGATCCATGAAGGCATTCGTGGCTTTCAAATTACCCCTGATCCAGGTGTGATTGAAGTCAATATTCACCCCGTTGATAATTGGCAGAATTTAGCCCATGTCAACAAGATTCTGTATGAAACGGCCCGTCAGTGTGGCCTGAATAGCCAGAAATATCTGCTGGATGGTCGGCTGGTCAGTACGGGCGGCGGGGCCCACATTACCATAGGCGGTAGAACGGTAGAAAGTAGCCCCCTACTGCGTCGTCCTGATCTACTCCGCAGTCTGATTAGTTACTGGCAAAACCATCCCAGCCTTTCCTACCTCTTTTCTGACCTATTTATTGGGCCGACCAGTCAGGCACCCCGGATTGACGAGGCGCGCCATGAGGGGCTGTACGAACTGGAAACGGTCTTTCAAAATTTACAGCCCCATCAGGATCTGCCGCCCTCCCTAGTCGATCGCCTACTGCGAAACCTACTGATTGATGTCACCGGCAATACCCATCGCACCGCCCTTTGTATCGATAAGTTGTTTCCCGTTGACAACCCCCGTAACCAGCTTGGCATCCTAGAATTTCGCAGTTTCTCAATGCCACCCCATGAGCACCTGCGACTGCTGCAATTGCTACTGGTGCAAGCATTAGTCGCCTGGTTCTGGCAAGAACCCTATAGGGCTAATCTGATCCGCTGGGGCACGACGCTCCACGATCGGTTCCTGCTTCCCCATCATTTGCAGGTTGATTTACAGACTGTTCTAATGGATCTACGGTTAGCTGGCTATGAATTTCAGCCAGACTGGTTTCAACCTTTCTTTGCGTTTCGTTTTCCCATTTATGGGGTAATTGCTTGCGAGACGGAGGATGGGCGTAAAGTTGGATTAGAATTGCGCCATGCAATCGAACCCTGGCATGTCTTAGGTGAAGAAGCCACCAGTAGCGGTCTGGCCCGGTTTGTCGATTCATCGATGGAGCGGTTGCAAGTGCGGGTATGGGGATTGGAAGCCATGCTGAGTCAGGCCCACCCCACTGCTCGTTATGGCGTCATCTGCAACGGCCATCCCCTGCCACTCCATCAGACAGGCACTCCCGGAGAGTGGGTTAGCGGGGTTCGCTATCGTGCCTATGGGTTAATGGCCATGCTGCACCCGGCGATCGCTCCCCATCTTCCCCTGTCCTTCCAGTTGGTCGATTATCACCATCAACAAGCGTTGGCAGGGTGTACCTATCATGGGGTGTCACCGGATGGTTCCAGTTATGCACACTTACCCACCAGCCCCGCAGAAGCCTATCAACGCATGGAACAACGGTTTATTCCTGGGCGTAATCAGCGGGTAGACCTCCCCAGTTCACCACCAGTTTACAATCCAGAGTATCCCTTAACGCTCGATTTGCGACGGGTCAGTCACCCTAGACGGTGATGGCCGATCGTGACCCTGCGCCCTGGAGGCTCCCCTTGTCTGATTTCCGTTTTGTTCAACCCCCGCTTGAATTTTTACCCCAGCACTTCAACTCAATGGTGCGTCAGGTTATGCGGTTAGCGCTACCGGTGTTGCTGCGAGTAAGGCTGCGTCCCTGGCTACCGGTTGGCATTGCCAGGGTAGAGGCCCGCAATGTTGAGACGCTGGCGGGGTTATATCAGCAGTTTCAAGCGCGGCAGGTGCGGTTTTTAATGGCCTTTCGCCACCCTGAAGTGGATGACCCCCTCTGCATGTTTCACCTCATCTCATGGGAACTGCCTCGCATCATGCATCAAAAGAAGATGGGGTTAAAGCCACCCACCCACAGTTATTTCATCTATGAGCGGGGGATGACCCTGTGGGCTGGCAACTGGTTAGGCTGGCTATTTTCCCGCATGGGGGGTAGCTCTATTCGGCGGGGCAGTAAGCTAGATTGGAGTGGCCTTAAAGCGGCCCGGCATCTATTTGCTAATGGGAAATTTCCCCTTGCAGTGGCACCAGAGGGGGCAACCAACGGCCATAGTGAAATTGTCAGCCCCCTAGAGCCGGGGGTAGCGCAGTTGGGCTTTTGGTGCATCGAAGATTTACGTAAAGCCCAGCGATCGGAACAGGTGCTGATTCTTCCTATTGGCATTCGTTATATCTACGCCACCCCGCCCTGGCCTCAACTCAATGCCCTGCTTAGCAGGCTAGAGCGGGAATCTGGCTTGCCCGTCCAACCCTTTGATGCTGGAAGCGATCCAGTGCAGCAATTCTATCCTCGCCTGATCAAACTGGCGGATCACTTGCTGTCTGTCATGGAAGACTTTTACCAGCAATTTTATCACCAGTCTCTGCCAGCATTAGCGCAGGGAGATAGGCCAGAAGGGGTGCTGCAGCGGCTACATCGCCTCATGGATAAAGCCTTACAGGTGAGTGAGGCACGCCTGGGGGTTAGTGGGTCTGGCAGTATCATCGATCGCTGCCGCCGCTTAGAAGAAGCGGGTTGGAACCGCATTTATCGGGAAGACTTACCCGATTTAACGCCCCTCACTCCCTTACAAAAGGGACTGGCCAATTGGGCTGCCGAAGATGCAACCTTAGCCCTGCGACACATGCGTCTGGTAGAAAGCTTTGTTGCAGTTACCGGTCTCTATGTGAAACAAAAGCCCACTCCGGAGCGCTTTGCCGAAACATCACTACTCATATTTGATGTGCTTGCCCGCTTAAAACAACAGCCCTACCCTGCCCGTCCCCGTTTGGGTTGGCGCACTGCGATCGTTACCGTCGGAACCCCTATTTCAGTCAGCGATCGCTGGCCGCAGTATATTCGTTCCCGCCGGGATGCCCGTCAAGCCGTAACGGATCTCACCCAGGAAATTTACCAATCTTTGCAGGCATTAGCTGCCCAGGGGGTTGAATCATCGGCGACTCAGGACAAACCTTGATTTAGTTAGATTGTTTGTTTTCAATCGCGGATTGGAAAACGAGTGTGGCCTGTTTCTCCTTGAGTAAGGTGCGAATCTGCTCAACTCGTTTGCGGTTCACCCCCAAATCGGACTCTCCTAGTCTGGAAGCCGATCGTACCTGAATTTCATTGGCGGCTTCATCCAGATAACATTCCACATCATCGACAAATCCCATAAACTCAGTGGTGAACTCTGCATAGAGGTAGTGGGAGTTTGCAGTAATAATTTCCGCGCGTGGCAGAAATTGAATCACTGATTTCAGTTGTTCAAAGGCCTCAGATGCAGATGAGCGGAAGGTGAAGGGGGCGATCCCATGGCCATTGTCTTTGCTTTGACTGCTGACACAGTTGGGGGTAGACGGGCAGGGCTGCAATTGGCCATCCTCGACGCCCAGAGTATCAGGTCGAGTACCGGAAAAATGGAACAGAGAGGCCACAAGTGGCATATCCGATAATGGTTGAGCCTGACCCACAGGCATTGGCTCAAGCCAACTCAGGAGCATCAAACCTGCAAACAGGATGAAAGACGCCAGATGGAGTCGAATGGTTCCAAACAAAAAGCTGTTAAGTCTTACCATGAGCAACTCCTGAGCCTATACTTATCACTTTTATTATGATTCAGGGTATCCGCTTTGTCCCGCTTTGCGGTAGTAGCCTCTGACACAACACAAACTTAAAGCGCTTCCGGAGGAGGATTTTGCCCCGAAGAAGGATGAGACGAGGTGTCTGCCGGTATGACAGAATCCTGATCTTCTAGCTGAAAATTTTCAGGTCTTCGACGAAAAATACGAACTTGATCCAGTCGAGGGCCGTCAGCAGAAATCACAGTAAATTCGCAATCATCAAATTCTAGTTGATCACCAGGCTGAGGAATCAATTGCAACTGATAGATTAAAAACCCACCTAACGTCTGGTAGTCGTCTGTTAGGGGCAAATCTAGATCAAGTAATTTATTGACATCTTCCAGATTCATCTGGGCCTGTACCAAAAAGGTCTGGTCATCCAGGCGTTTGATATTGGGTTCTTCATCTTCTGCGGTTTCAACCCGATCGCCAAACACCTGAGCAATTACATCCTGAATCGTGACCAACCCCGCTGTTCCACCATACTCATCCACAACCACAACCATGGGTTGCCGAGACCGCTGCATTAAAGGCAGAAGATCGCTCAACAGCATATACTCTGGGACAAAGCGAGCAGAACGAATCCAGGGTTGAATCGGATCTTCCAATGAAAGAGTCTCATTGGCCATTGGCGCTGCTAACTCACGAAAATGAATGACCCCGCGAATGTCATCCAGAGATTCTCCAATGACGGGATAACGTGAATGGCCTGAATCAGCCACTTCTTCGAGTAACGCCTTAAAACTAGCCTCATCCGGTACAGCCACGATGCTGGTACGGGGCACCATAACCTCCCCGGCAGACACATCCCCAAATTCAAACACGTTGCTGAGCAGTTCCCGTTCCTCTGCTTCGAGACCAGTGGACTCGCTGGAGGTAGTAATGATGCGCTGTAGCTCTTCCGGGGTTACTTGGTCATACCAGCCCTGGTTGGTGTACTGAATCCCAAGCAGGCGCAGTAACAGGCGCGTAGACTGGTTAACAATCCAAACGAAGGGATGAAAGATACGGGCGATCGCCACGCTGGGCGCTCCTAAAAATCGGGCCAATTGCTCCGAATAGAGGAGCGCCATAGATTTAGGACAGAGCTCACCCAAGACAATTTGCAGGTATGCCAGTAAAAAAAATGTAACGGGGAGCGCAAAGGAGTGGGCGATTGCTTGCCGATACCCTTCCTGAATCGGTAATTGCAGCATCCACTCTGATACCAGAGATGCCATGGCGTTTTCCCCAATCCAACCCAGGGCTAAGCTAGACAGGGTGATACCAATTTGGGTGGTCGAGAGCAATCGATCAATGCTTTGTTGTAAATCCTGGACGGTTCTGGCTTGAATATCCCCAGCATCTACCAATTGGTTGATCCGCGATCGACGAACAGAAACAATGGAGAACTCTGCTGTTACAAAAAAGGCATTGATCGCAATCAGTAGAAACACAGATAGTAGCCGCACTGCAGCCTGGGAGGGGGTGAAATGAGTGGGTGCTTGACCGAGGAACATGTCACTCACGCTTAGATCAAACAGATTGGCAGCTCTCATTGATTGCCCCTTTCAGGGATCGCCCCCGATCAAGCCAGGTGGCTGAATTTTATTTCACCAAGGGAATATTTTCCGCTTCTAGTCGCACCCGTTGATCGGGATAATCTGTCAACTTGAGCGACAGGGTCTTAACCCCTTCTAACAATGAAGTCGAGATGCTGACAGTACCAGAAAACAGAGAACTGGCAGCGGGTAACTCGGACGGCAACCCGTCGGTACTGGCATTTAAGACTTGCCCCTGGTCATCATGGATTTCCAGCAAGCTATAAAGAAACTGCACAGGTTGCTGGCTTCTATTCTGCAAGGTCACATTCAGAATGAATGAATCTCCCTGTCGTTGAGCGGAGGTAATTTCCAACAGAACCCCGCGACTTTCGCTAGTGATTGGAAATTGACCGGGCTGATTACTGGCAGTACTGACTTTGGCAGCACTCAGGGGAATGGATTTTTGCTGACTTCCATCCCCATTGATCCGACTCTTAACCTTGGCCAGAATATCTTCTTCTCGCAAAATAACCAATTCATCTGTTGGCTTGCTTGAAGCTTTACTTGGTTTAAGTAAACTGCTGGGACGAGTATCTGGCTGAGTCACGCCTTTCAGAGCTTCTCGCCCAATGGTCAAGCCGACTATAGTGCTGAATAACCCTGCGATCGCCATTAAGGAGAGCAGGGCAATGGTTAGCATCGCTGTTGGGCTGAGCTGAATAGGCTGACGCATCAGGGGTTGTCGCATCATAAAAAAGAGCAACGATCGCTCCAATTCTAGACGTTTAGCAGACCTGTTCGGCAAAAAGTTCTGAACAAGATACAATAAATATGAAAAACCAGGGTTGGCCGAGCGGATGAGGCAGCGAACTCATAATTCGCCCTAGGCAGGTTCGACCCCTGCACCCTGGACTAATCACCAAAGAGATGGAACAGGGCGGTTAAGCGGTGGTGGTGTCAAAGGAGGCACAGGGGCAATTGGGCCACCCATAATTGGCGGAGACCCGATAGGCGAACTCACTGGGGCAGGTAATGTAAACAAAGAGTAAGAAAAGGGCGTCGGCAAGTCAGGGGTTCTTAAAATTGGGCCACTGCGTAATTGTGCAGACATTTGAGCGCGATAGGTATCAAAGACCTGTTGTCCATCTTTAGTGATTTCATTTTCTACAAAATCGGGCACTCCAAAAATAAATCCCAATTGCCGATCAAGCTCACGGTTGCGGAAAAAGATTTTATTATTTTCAAAGTAAGCTTCATCAAAGGCGTTGGGCACAGGGGCAAAGCCGCCCGCTGGCGAGTTGGAGTTGATGTAAACATCTTGCCCTGCCTGAACGGCAGAGGCCCCACTCAAAAGCAGGCCAGTTGTCAAACAACCGACCAGTCCAGCCAGTGTAATTGATAAATTCGTTCTGTGGTTAGGATTGTGGCCCATAAAGATTGGCACTCCTCAGTTGCTTACTCAGGTTTGCTGACATTTACCCTTAAAATTAAAATTAGCAGAACTGTCAACGGCATTTGGCGTTTACTGATTTAAATATCTGTGGTTTCAGCAGTTTAACCACTTGAGGAAGCCACAAAATTATTTCCCGATTTGATAAATCATCTCATTTTGATGAAAAGTCGTGAAACTTATAACAGTGCCTACTGCGATTTGTCAGCTCTATCCTCCTAATTCAGGTCTACTTAATTTTACCCAGTCTTTCAAATGTATGACGAAAATTATTCAATCCTTAATGGAGTCACCTGCCACTATCGCAAGCCTGGATATCAATGAATTACGAGCCTATCTTTTAGACTTATTCTGTCAGAATGCCTATCAGGAAGGTGAGTTTTTATTGAGCTCTGGTCAACGATCGTCCTATTACATCAATGGTAAACAGGTAACCCTTCACCCCCAAGGTTGTTTGGCCGTGGGCCGGGTACTACTGGCCATGCTGCCCAATCAAACTCAGGCAGTGGCAGGTCTGACGCTGGGGGCAGACCCAATCGTTACGGCTGTTAGCGTTGTGGCCGCCTATATAGGACGTCCACTACCGGCCTTGATTATTCGGAAAGAAGCAAAGGGGCACGGCACCCGCGCCTACATTGAAGGTATTCCTCTGCCTGAAGGTAGTCTGGTTACCGTTCTGGAAGATGTTGTTACAACTGGGAAGTCAGCCCTACAGGCCACGGAGCGATTGCAGGCTGCTGGCTATCAGGTCAACGGGGTGATTGCTCTGGTTGATCGGTTACAGGGGGGGGCAGAGTTATATCGTCAACAGGGGTTGCCCTTTGAAGCGGTGTTTTCGATTGAACAAATTCGCCAACGGTGGGCAGAGTTATCTGCTTAGGGAGGCTACCGCCGCAAGACAGAACAAAAAAGCGGCCTTAAATCATGGCCGCTTCTAATCAAAAAAGTTGGAAATGGTAACAATTAGTCAGCCGCTTGAGAGAGTAACTCCCGCTTTTGATCTTGTAGAATCTTGACCTGACCATCAGTATCAACATCCACTACCGCTGTATCACCACTCTGGATGCGGCTAGAAAGAATCTCTTCTGCAAGGGAGTCTTCTAACAACCGCATAATGGCACGGCGCAGTGGGCGAGCACCGTAGCTCGGATTGTAACCCTCTTGCACCAACCGGTCTTTAAAGCGCTCAGTGACTTCCAGAGTAATGCCTTGATCTTTGAGCCGTTTAAAGAGCTCTGTCAGCATGATATCGGCAATCTCTTTGACTTCATCCTTTTTGAGTTGACGGAAGACAATAATCTCATCTACCCGATTTAAGAACTCTGGACGGAAGTAGCCCTTCAGTTCTTCATTGACCAGAGAGCGAATCCGGTTATATTGAGACTCTTCAGCATCACCCGATGAAAATTCAAAGCCGAGGCCACCCCCACCCTTTTCAATCACCTTAGATCCAATATTGGAGGTCATAATCAGGAGTGTGTTTTTGAAGTCTACTGTGCGTCCCTTAGCATCGGTCAGGCGACCATCTTCCAGGATTTGCAGCAACATGTTAAAGACATCAGGGTGTGCCTTCTCAATTTCATCAAACAGAATGACGGTGTAGGGCCGACGACGAACCGCTTCGGTCAACTGACCGCCCTCGTTGTAGCCGACATAGCCGGGGGGGGAACCAATCAACTTAGAAACGGTATGACGCTCCATGTATTCCGACATATCCAGTCGAATCATGGCATCTTCAGAACCAAAGAAGTAGGAAGCCAATGCTTTGGTTAATTCAGTCTTACCCACGCCAGTTGGCCCAGAGAAGATAAAACTGGCGATTGGTCGGTTGGGGTTCTTTAGCCCTACCC
>JBJTUO010000310.1:0-22272 GCA_046080785.1 Leptolyngbyaceae cyanobacterium
CTCAAGCTTTACACAAGCTTTTTAGTAAAAGCATCAGGGTTTATCTTTCCTAAATAGAGCCAGCAGATAAATCCCTTATAGTTGATTACAGATTAGCACGCACTACCTACGTCAAGCTCTATATGAAAAATGCACTGATTCCGTCAGTTCTCCTTTCCTCTGTTATTTTCGCAGGTTTAACATTTCCGCTTGCAGCAGCTGGTTCCCAACCTCTTGAGATTAAGCTGCAAAGAGAGCAGGTTTTTGTTGGCACACTTCGAGACATCTCAAGTCCCTATCTGGCTCTTGCAGGTCTGATTAGTGTGGGCGCAGGCATGGTCAATTTATCTATTTCTGGGTGGCGTCATTCATCCCGCAAGTCCACACAGATAGATAATCATCTGTCTAAAATGCAGGCAGAGTTGCAGCGCAAAGAGTCCCAAATTGAGGATCTCAGACTTTCTCTCCCCTACTTAAGGGCAACGGGTTTAGATGCTTTTCTGGAGCCTAACCCGGCTGTAAAAGTGCAAGAAGTGGCTCAGATTGAATCGCCAGTAACTGCCGCTGAAGTGGCTCAGTCAGCAGCTCTGCACAATCAGGCTCCATCCTCTGTAGGTTCCCAAACTGCTCAGTCTTTAACCGCTGATTCAGTTAATCTGCCTCTGGTGTTGGTCAATCCGGTTGCATCTGCCTCTCCCCTTGTTCCATCTGCTTCAAGTCTGGCACCCCAGTCCTATGTGGCCGAAGTTCAGTCTGTGAACCCTCAGACAGAGGTTGTGGTTTCTCAAATTCACGAGCTGAAACAGCAGTTACAGCAGATGGCCTCTCAAATTTCGATGTTGCAACACCAAAGCCCTGCTCAAGCTGCTCCTCTGGCTCCAAAGCCAGTTCAACAAGAAGCCGCTGTATCCTCTGGCCAGATCATTGAACATCTGCACCGTCGGTTGCAACATCTTGAGTCTGATTGGCTGCGACAAAAGTTTGCTTCTTAATTGATGGGAGCTTGACCCAGTGGCCTTTGTTTAAATTATTGAAGAGACTCATAAGAGGTTAATAAATCATTGTCTGGTGTTCTTTGGGAAGTGAACGGGTTACTTAACCTGGATTATTCACAAACCTGTCAATCAGCTGTTGTCATTCTCGTAGAACCTGTCCCCACCTACGAGTGGGGAACGGAAATTTAAGTCGGGCAACTTCTGCTAGAGTGAATTTCCGTTTCTGCGGGAATGGTGAACGGTTCAGCCATCTCGTAGAGGGTGCAAGTTAACCAAGCCTGATCACTTCCCTTTTGAATTAATCATCTAAATCTTTGTTAGGTTTTCTCTGATTGTTATTTTCTGTAGTGCACTAAGAGTCTATCCGAATTCCCAAACTGTAGGGTGGGCCATCCCTACCGTAATTGAATTGTGGAAGTTATGGATCAGTTTCCGGATAGGCTTTAAATTCAGTCTTTGATATATCGCTCTATCACTAGTAACATTCTAGAAATAGTGCTGATTCCAATGAAGAAAAGGATGTAGGTTGCTGCAAATTTTGTTTCAACTTATCCTGCTTTTCAGTAATGTCTGAATTTTTGTATTATTCTTCTCTCTATAAGTTTTATCTTCTGATAATTTTCGTAAATACGTGTTCCTGAATGATTATTTCTCTTTGTTTCTAAATAAATTTCCTGATTAATGTTGATATGTGACATGAAATTGGGAATTCTAAAGTAAAGGGTATAAAGCTCGTTTATTTCTATCTATAACTTTTTCTGTATTCAGAAAAAGTGAGTTCATCAGGGAAATTCCGAGAATCCACCAAAATTACGGTGTGCTAGTGGATCCTAAGATGCGCGCACGACATAATCGCTCGAACCTATGATTAATTGCAATACTTTCCCGAGAAACTGTTTGAGTCAGGCGCTCCGACTGCTACAGGTAACGCTTTTTTTATCCATTGTTAGTATGGTTGCTGGTAAATCAGCCCTGGCTGAAACCATCAGTCTGAGTCAACCAACCTCTGAAAAAACTAATATTCTTGCTCAGTCGACCTATTCACCCTACCCCGCCTCCACGCTGGAAGCCAGGGTGCCTATGATGTCGGCTCCCATGCCCGTCACTCCCTATCCGATGTATCCGATGATGCCGGGAATGATGCCAGGGATGATGCCGGGAGCATATCCTGGCTATCCAGGGGGGCCTGTGGCTCAGCTTAAGGTTCCTTCCGCACCCGCTACTAGCCGCAGTGCGGGCCAAACGCCGCCTCCCCCTTCCTACTCGGCCTACCCCATGTATCCGGCAGGAAGTATGGCTCCTGTCATGCCCATCCAGGCACCCACTTATCCCATGTATCCGGCGATGCCAGGGGTGGTACCTGGTGCTTATCCCGCTGGTGCAGTTGGGGTTCCGGTAGGAGCTTACCCGATGTATCCACCAGCAGCCATGGTGCCCATGATGCCTTTTCCTGGCTATCCCATGTATCCAGCGATGCCGGGAATGATGCCAGGGGTCTATCCGGGTGTTCCAGGCGGTATGCCGGTTGGGGTGTATCCGATGTATCCATCGGCAACGATGCCAATGATGCCACCAGGGGTAATGCCACCAGGGGTAATGCCACCAGGGGTAATGCCACCAGGGGCAATGCCACCAGGGGCAATGCCAGCGATGTCTCCAACTGTTCCAGGAACCTTGCCAGCCTCTGCACCGGGCCAACCTCCCTTGGCTCCGGTCTATCCGACCCCTGTAGCACCTGCTCCTCCAATGATGGCGACTCCCGTTGCTCCTCCCGCCATCGCTCCTTTGCCACCCTTACCCACAGTAGCCCCCCTAGTGGCTCAACCCGTCCCTATTCCCGTAGGGACACCCTTGCCGACCCCACGTCAGACGGCTCAATCTTTAACTCCTGGTAAAGCTATCACGCCCCCCTTTCTAGGGTTGCAAGGGGCTGCGGTCTACCAGGGAGATGAATTTTCGGCGCGAGCGCGGGTATATGGCCGCTACTTTCTATCGCCCAACGTTCTGGTTGGTAGCACGATCGACCTGACGACGGGTAATGCCTTTGTAGACACCAACTCTGAAGGCTTAAATATCAACGAATTGTATGTGGCCGCCAATCTGCCCAATGTCCCCAATTTACGGTTTGTCGTCGGTCAAATGGATTTAACCTCCTACTTTGACCGCAACAGCTTTGCCAAAGACGTTACGACGCAGTTCTTCAATAATGTATTTCAAACCAATCCGGCATTAGCCCAAACCAATGTGGGGTCTCGTCCAGGAGCTCTGGTAAACTGGCGCATTACAGATAATCTGGATGCAAAAGCCGCTGTCTACTCTTCTTCCGCTAGCCTGAGTGATTTTAATCTAAATGCTTTTGCAGGTGAAGTAGGGGCTCGTGCTGGCAATCTGATTGTGCGCGGCACCTATGCCAGTGGCCGTAATGCTGAAAAGGGTGGATTTCCCCAAATCTTTCAACGCAATCCAGGGCCATCCTCCGACGATCGGATTGAGGCCTATGGGTTTAACGCAGAAGTTTTTATTCCTGAAATAAAATTGGGTATCTTTGGCCGCTATGGCTGGTATAACAACCTGACATTAGATGCATCGGCTTATACCTATAGCTTTGGTGTGAATGCACTGGACTTGTTTCTCCCGAACGATCGCCTGGGGGTTGGTTATGGCCAACAGCTATCCAGTCGCAGTGGCCTCGATGTGTTTGAGGTGTTTTACGATTTACCGGTATACCAAAACCTTCGACTGGGCTTTTCATTCCAGGGATTAGATGGCTTCTCGGAAACGATTTTAGGGGTACGGGTTAAGGCCGACCTGGATATTACACCTGCGATACGCACGCAATGAGATTACGGAAAGTGGTAACCCGGAGATGAGTGGGATGAAAAAAAGAAACTGGACGTTTTCCAGTCTGGTCTGGCTGAGCGTCACTATGACCAGCATGCCGTTGGTAACAGTACCTTTAACGATCGCAACGGCGCAAGCACAACAAAACCTCCCCGCAGAAGTGCGGCAGGGCTATCAGCTCCTGCAGCGGGGATGGGTCAATGAAGCAATTGCTGAGTTTCAGCAGGCAGTGAAGCGCTACCCTCAGTCGGCAGAAGCGCAATTGGGATTGGCGATCGCCTACCGTCGAGCTGGCAATGACGCTGCTGCTTTGCAAGCCTATGAGCAGGTGTTGAAACTGGATCCTGATAACCAACTGGCGTTGCGAAGTATCGGTTTGCTGGGGGGCTACCGCCCTGAATGGCAAGTTCGGGGGATTGAAGCATTAACCCGCCTGCTCAACCAAAATCCAGGAGACATAGAGGCCCGGGCTCAACGAGCGCTTCTCTACGGCTATCAGGAGCGCTTTCAGGAAGCGTTGAGGGAATACGAAATCGTACTCCAGGCAAAGCCAAGTCCAGAGGTGATTTTAAGTGCAGCCCAGGTCTTTACCTATGCGGGTAACTATCAAGGCGGGCTGGAGTTATTTAACCGCTACCGACAGCAGACCGGGAAACAAATCGAAGGATATGCAGCGATCGCCTACGCCAGAGCTTTACGCAATACAGGTAACCCGGCTGCCGCTATCCAACTTTTGGAGCCCCAGCTCCCCCAAAAATTAGATAATTTAGCGATTCAAATGCGGGCTGAGCTATCTCAGGCCTACCTGGCGAATCAACAGCCTACCCAGGCCCTGTCGATTCTGACTCCTCTCCGGGGTCGTCCAGAGGCAGCGCTTCCCCTGGCACGGGCCTTGAATGAGTTGGGACGACAGGCCAATCTGCCAGCCCTCTCAGCTGAAGCGGCTAGCCTGTATCGCCAGGTAATTAGCCAGACGGCAAATCCCTCTCCCCTATTGTTAGAAGAGGTCGCAGATGTCTTGAGTCGTCAGCCCGGTCAACAAGACTACGCCTTGCAGCTTTATCGTCAATTGGTACAATCACAGCCAGATGATCGAGCTCTTCAGGTTAAGCGGTTAGCGCTGGAACAACAGTTGGGCTATATTTCCCGCAGTCAATTGCGAGAGGGGTTGAGGCCACTATTGCAGCCTTTGCCGGCAGATTTACCGCAGCGACGGGCGATCGCCCAAGCGCTGGTGCAGATTGACCCAGAACCAGAGTTTTTGCCGGTTTATCTGGAATTGTTGCAAACTCCCACTGTGAATCAGCCATTTTTAAATTTCCGTGTTGCCCAAATTTTGGTGCAGCGTAACGATTTGGCCAGCGCCCGCAACTACTTGGCCGTTTACGCCCAAACGCCGCAGGCCAGTACTGATCTGGCTCCGCAACTCCTGGCTGCCGAAATTGAGCGACGAGAGGGGAATCTAAATGCTGCCGCTCAACGCTATGAGTCGCTCATTGCTACTAATCCGAGAGACCCAGACATTGTGCGGGCAGCCTATCAGGGCTTAGCAACGATCCGGGTCGCCCAGGGTCGATTTGGGGATGCCCTTCTGCTTTACGACCAACTGATTACAGCTAACCCTCAGGATTTTCGACTCCAACTGGCCCGCGCTAGTATTGCCTATCAAGCCCAACAAATTTCCCTGGCCCAGGCAGAAGCGGTGCTCAATAGTTGGTTAAGCACCCGCCCTCCCACCGACATGCCACCGGAGTTGTTTGATCTGGTGGGAACCTTACCTGCGGATACCCGGCGAGAAGTACTCTATGTCGCTTTGACTCAAGAAAATCCCTATTACCTGCCAGTTCAAGTGCGCTTGGTGCAGGTGTTAGCCCAGCGGGATCCGGTCGCAGCTCAGACACGGGTGGCCCAGCTTGTAACCCAGAGTCAGGCCATGGGTATCTTAAGTCCAACAGAGGCTTACCTACTCCAGGCCCAACTGGCGGAGGCGATCAACAACCCCAAACTGGCTGAAGCTTCCTACGCAGCAATTCTGGCGCAGCAACCCTATAATGCAGCAGCCTTAGCTGGTCTGGGTAATGTTCGTTTCCAGCAGCGGCAGTTTATTCAGGCTGAGCAGTTGTACAAGCAATCTCTAGCGATTCGCCCTGACAACAGGGATGTTCGCCGCTCCCTGATTGAGGTCAACGTTGCCCAAGATGATCTCTTAACCGCATTGAACCAGGTAGAGCAGTTACAGGTGGAGCAGGGTGCGGGAACGGCTGATTCTGATCTGGCCAGATTACGCCAGCGCATCGGCGAAGACTTTTTGCTACGTCGAGGTTTTCAACCATCATGGGAACGCTATTAAGGCCGAAACACAGGAGTCAGGAGCAATTGATGAAACCTTCAAGCAACCTGTTGATTAAACTAAGCTGGCGTTTTCCAGCCCTGCTAGGGATAACAGGTCTAATGATTGGTTTGAAAAATTGTCAGGCAATGCCTCCATTTTCCTCAATTTCTCCGGCCCCAACCCCCGCAGCCTCCCCTGCGCCAGGCATACCGACGGACGTGACTCCTTCGATTGCAGCAACGCCACCGTCAGTCAGCGATCGTCAGATTTTGCAACAAAGTTGGGCTGCTTACCAGCAACGCTTTATCCAGGCAGATGGGCGAGTGATTGATCGGGAGCGTAAGGACCTCTCGACTTCTGAGGGGCAGGCCTATGCCATGTTACGAGCGGTGATGATTGGCGATCGAGCCACCTTCGATCGCACCTTGCAGTGGGCTGAGAATAACCTGAAACGCCAGGTGAATGGCAAACCCACTGATTCTCTCTGGGCCTGGAAGTGGGGGCAGATTGACCAGGGGAAATGGGGCATTATTGATGCCAACTTTGCCAGCGATGCAGATGTTGATGCTGTTACTGCCTTGATTTTGGCCTCTCGTCGCTGGAAACACCAACCCTACCTGGCGCTGGCCCGCACCAAACTCAAGGATTTATGGACTTATTCCACCATAGAAGGGCGAGATCCGCTTGGAAAAGACCGACGCTATCTGCTACCAGGCCCAGCAGCCTCCTTCGTTAATCAGCAGACAGCCCAACTCAATCCTTCTTACCTGGCACCAGCATCTTTCCGGCTGTTTGCCCAGGTCGATCCCCAGCGAAATTGGCTGGGTCTGGTTGATAGCAGCTATCAGATCCTTGAACAGGCTACAGTCCTTTCAACTGTGGCCCTGCCCAATGACTGGATTTTGCTGGATTTGATCAGTGGGCAGGTGCAGCCTTTACCTGCACCCAACCCGACTGGGAGTGAGTATGCTTTTGATGCCTATCGTGTCTGGTGGCGGATAGCGACAGATGCCGAATGGTTTGGTGAGCCACGGGCTACAGCCTATCTCAATACCCACTTACAGTACCTGCAACAGCTATGGCAGGCTCAGCGCAGCATTCCCGCTCGGATCAGTCTACAGGGTCAGCCTTTAGTCAACTATGAGGCCCTGTCTCAGTACGGTCTGCTCTATGCAGGGCTACGGCTGGTCAACCCAGCCATGGCTCAGCAGATCAAACAGCAAAAGATTATGTCAAATTACCGTAATGGTTTTTGGGATAACGATTCTGCTTACTATACGCAGAATATGGTGTGGTTAGGCTTGATGCCTGCGTCATCAGTGGCGTCATTTCTCAAGCCATAACCAACAAAAATAAAGTGTTCTTTACTCAATTATGAAGATTTTGTACACAGGGGGGTATCTTTTTTGTTTTTTTAATCATCTGATTAGATGATTAAGTCAATGCTAAAAACAACTGTCTATTGTCTATTTTGAGTTGAATTAACCACTACTATTGATAGGTCTATGAAACGAAGAGTGCATTACCGAAAAACCTGTTATTCAACATCTCGAGGGAGTGGTCAGCGATCGCGTGTATCAGCCACTGCCCTGGCCTGGTTACTCCTGCCCACCTATCTGGGGCTAGAACTGGCTAATTTGGCAACACTGGTTCAAGCACAAGCTAATTCTGGCCTGCAGAAGCAAGAAGATCAATTGATCCGGCAATTTACTCCACCATCGGCTCCACCGCCCGCTCCTGTTTACCGGCCCGCCCCGGTCTATCGCCAGCCGGTATCTTCCTCCACCTCCACTTATTACGAGTCCGCTCCAACTCCTGCAGCAAACTTGACGGCTTCCACTCCATCCACAAAATCGGTGAGTAAGCCGACAGAGCCCGCCAATGACATGCCGATGAGTCAGTATGTCATGGAGTTTAACCGCAGTCCGATCGTTGGCAATAGCTTGCGCCTGAAAGGGGTTTATTCAGAAGGGCGGATAGGCTTTACTCGGCCCCGTCATTGGAATTTAAAGTCTGCTCAGGCAGTCATTCGTTATCAACACTCTCCTGCTCTGGTCGCAAACCGTTCTAATCTTACCGTTCGGGTCAATGGCAGAAGTGTTGGTAGCATTCCCTTGAATCGCAAACAATCCCAAATTGGAGAATTTAAGGTCAATATCCCGCCCAGTATTCTTCAGAATTACAACGAAATTACGCTGGTTGCGCAGCAAAATAATTCGCCAACTTGTTCAAATCCAGCGGATGAAACCCTGTGGACTGAAATTTTACCAGATTCCAAGATCCTGTTTAACTTCCAGCCCAAGTCGGTTCCTTTAGATTTTAGTCGCTATCCCTATCCCTTCTTTGATGAGTTAAGTCTGGATGCCAGCCAGATTACGTACCTGTTACCCAACAAGGTCAACGAAGCATGGCTCACTTCAGCGGCCCAATTTCAAGCTGCAGTGGGGCGGATAGCCGATTACCGCAAGGTCAACACTCGCCTGATCAGCAATCTGGATCAAGCAAAAGCAAACCAACCCTTAGTGATTATTGGTACGCCTCAGGAGCAATCAATCCTGAAGACGCTGAACCTGCCTTACAAACTCACCAATAGCCAGTTTGTGGATGGTAACAAGGCTCCTCTGCCTGAGGATGTCGGTCTCCTGATGCTTGCTACTACGAAGGATAGCGGTATACCCATATTAGTAGCGACAGGCAACAGTGCGGAGGGTGTCGCGAGGGCAGTTCAGTTTTTACTGCAACCTAAACAGCAGCAGATGGGGACAGGGTCAGCCATTCTGGTCGATCAACTCGTTGATGCATCCACACCGTCAGCCCGTCAATGGCCTGGCTACTTGCCAGATCAAAATACGTTTCGCCTCAGTGACCTACAAGGAGAAAATAAACAACCCTGGCAGGATGTGACGGTACGCGGTACATCAACTCCCTCTGTTGACATTGATTTTCGCGCTCTGCCCGATGAGCAACTGCAACGGGGCAGCACTATGAACCTGGTTTACAGCTATGGGCCTCAGGTTAACCCACGCATGTCTACCGTTGATGTGCGAGTTGATGGGGTTTCGATCGGCGGTCAACGTCTGGCCAATGACAAAGGTGAGAATAGGGCTTCCTTGACGCTAGATTTGCCAGCAAATCTAATTCGACCCGATTCAAAAATCCAGGTGGCCTTTAACCTGATACCTAAACAGAGTGGGGAGTGTGGCCAGGTTGCAGACCAGCAACTTTGGGGCACGGTTCACAGTGATACCCAATTTAATGTAAAGCGGGATACCTTTGCCAGATTACCCGATTTGAAGCTGTTAAAGGCGGGTTATCCCTTTGCTGCCCCCCAAGACCTTTCAACCACAGCGATCGCCGTACCGGATGCTCCATCCAGTGATGAAATCTTGACTCTATTGCAAGTGAGCGAACGGTTAGGGCGCATCAGTCAATCGGATGGGATTAAGCTGCAAGCCTATACCACTAGCACGTTGCCAGAAACGGTGCGCCGCGAAGCTAACCTGATTGGCATCGGCAATCGAGAACGGTTTCCCTTAGCAGAAGCCCTACAAACCGGGGGGTTTGAGCTGAAGGACTTATATACCCGACGAAAAGATGGTAGCCAGATTCAAACCCTGCCGGATACGGCCGGTGTTGTGCGCCAAGTGGTTTCTCCCTGGAACCCGGATCGGGTGGTACTGGCCTTGACGGCTCAAACTAACGCTGGGCTCAATAAAGTACAGGATTTATTTAAAAAGGACATTCTGTTTTTCCAGCTCAAGGACGACACCGTGGTGGTCAACACCAATCAAAAGAATCCGTCAGAGTATAACCTTGACGACTACTCCCTCAGCTTTTTCAAAAAGGCAGACCGCCAGGCTAGCCTAGAGAAAGGTTCGCTTTTGAGCAGAAGTTCTCGCTGGCTACAAGAAAATTGGTTCCTGATCCCGACAGGCACAGTCGCATCATCTCTGTTGTTGTATGGCGTCGCGCAGCTTTATCTCAAACGAGTTAACGATTCGGAGGGTGATTCCTAATGACTAGCTCAGCAAAGACTCATCGCCCGTCCCAACCGATTCTCAACTGGCTAACCCGTTCAGTTCCTAACTTTTTTGACCAAATCTTTGAAGGGCTGGGCCGCTACTCCCTGTTATGGATTGTCGGCATTCTTCTCCTTCTTTCTGTTCCCCTGATCGTCACGCAGATAGAGACCTGGCAGCAAGTTGTTGTCGCCTTTGTCCTAATTCTGTTGGGCTGGCTGATTGTACGGATGGAACGCCATCAGGTTGATCCCAAAGTTAATGAATATCTGCACCTGTTTATGGTGTGGCTCAGTGTTATCACTACTTTCCGCTACTTTTACTACCGTACTTCCTATACGCTTAACTTTGATGGGTGGGTCAATACTAGCTTCAGCTTATTAGTCTATGGTGCAGAGCTCTATGCATTGATTGGGTTACTGCTGGCCTATTTTCAAACCCTAAAGCTTAAGCATCGTCGGGCTGTGCCACTGGATCAGTTTCCTCAAGAGCGTTGGTTTAGCGTTGATGTTTACATTCTCACCTATAACGAAGATGTGGACATCGTTCGCAAAACGGCATTGGCAGCCGCTGCAATGGATTATCCGGCCAACAAGAAGCGGGTCTATGTGCTGGATGATGGCCGCATGTTTCCTGAGCGCAGGCAGCAATTGAAGCAGATGTGCCAGGAGGTTGGTTGTACTCTATTGACCAGGGATAACAATGACTACGCTAAGGCTGGAAATATCAATAACGCCTTACAAAAGACAAAAGGTGACCTGGTACTGATTCTGGACTGTGATCACATCCCAGCCCAAGGGTTTCTCAAGAATACGGTTGGCTTCTTCTATAAGCCTGATGTCTTTTTGGTGCAAACCCCCCACTGGTTCTACAATCCGGATCCATTCGAACGCAACCTGCGTACCAAAGGGCGGGTGCCAGTCAGTAATGAGTTGTTCTACAAAGTAGTGCAAAAAGGAAACGACTTCTGGAATGCTGCCTTTTTCTGCGGGTCTGCTGGAATCTTGCGGAAAGATTATTTGATGGAAGCGGGCGGTATTGCAGTTGAAACGGTGACTGAAGATTGTCATACTTCCTTCCGATTACATTCACAGGGCTACAGCTCTGTGTACTATGACAAGATCATGATTGCTGGGCTGGCACCAGAGAAGTTTTCAGCACTGGTGGGGCAGCAGGTGCGTTGGGCACGGGGGATGGCTCAGATTTTACGGCTGGAGAACCCCCTGTTTAATACGCGACTTAATTTGTCGATGCCCCAGCGTCTTTGTTACTTCTCCGCCATGTTTGGCTTCTTTTATGGTGTACCGCGGCTGATGTACGCCATTGCGCCGACCCTATTCCTGTTGTTTGGTATCAACCCAATTCGTGGGTTAGGATTGGAGACCTTGGCTTACGCAGTGCCCTATATCATCTTGGCTATGTATGCCAACTACATCATTTCTAAACGGGTACGCTTCTCGTTCTGGAATGAGGTATATGAGTTTGCCCTTTCCTTCTACACTGCGATCGCGACCATGAAAGCGGTAATTAGCCCTGGGAGGGGTAGGTTTAATGTGACCGATAAGCAATTATCTGTCAACAAGCGTAGTTTTGACTGGCAATCGGCCCGTCCACTGGTAGTTTTGACCGTGTTGGTTGTGGCCTCTTTGATTGCTGTTCCCTTCTGGCTGCTATCCAGCCCAGAAAAATACCAGGCTATTTTGACTAACGCTATCTGGAGTGGCTTTAATCTGCTCCTTTTGGGGGGTGCCTTAATTGTTGCCTTTGAGCAGCCTCAAATGCGGCGGGCTCACCGGCTCCAGCGAGAGTTACTCACCACTCTTTATAGTCAAAACCAGACTTGGCAGGGTAAAACGGTGGATGTGAGTGAAACTGGCGCTCGCATTATTCTGGATAGCTGGCCCAATATTCCAGATGTGATTGAGATAGAGTTGGCAGGTGATTCAACTACGAGAGTCTTTCTCAAAGCTGAGATTGTCCGGGTCGTGCCACTCAATGAAAATCAAACCTTTCTGATTGTTGAGTTTTTAGATCTAACCCAGGAAGAAAAGGATGCCTTGAGTCTGCTGCTCTATTCGGATGTGAAAGAGTGGTATGGTCAAAAACGCGAAATCCTTGACGACCCCTTGGAATCTCTCGGCTTTATTGCCTCCAGTTTTACCCGTTCATTCAAAGAACTAAAGCCAACAGAGGGAGTCACCAAGCTCCGCAAGCGGGTGCGTACCCCAGGGCAATTTTTCTGGGAAGGGCAGTTTTATCCAGCGGTGATTACAGAAGTTGGTTCTCAAAGCTTGCAGGTTACCTTAGATGCCAGCTTGTTGCCCAACTGGGAAACGATGCAGCATCGTCAACCGGTAGCTGGTTTACTGCTGAATCCAGATTCTAATGGAGTAGGCAATCGCTTATTGGCCCTGATTGAGTCAACCAAGATTGCTGATGACAACCTGATTATTGTTGAATTACGTCTGCCAGCATCCTTAAAAAGGCGGCAGGAGAGGAGTGTTAAACGTTTACTAGAGGTTTAGTCTGTATAGCCTCTGCCATGGATAACCTGGCGGAGGCGAGGCGGGCCGCCATCTAGGCCCAGCGTTTGACGATCAACCCTGTCCTAAATGTTCTGACCAATGCTAAGAAACGGGCGCAGCGTTTGCGCCCGTTTTCTGTATGAGTCCGTTTAACTAATAGATACTGCCAGACTTGCGGTGCTGTATCGCTGTTACTCCAGTACTATCCAGCACTCCGCCGTTCTTCACGATCGCGTAGAGTAACCAGTGATCGCCGCATTCCATTCGGTTTTGCACGGTACATTCCAGGAAGGCCAGGGCTTCTTTTAAAATCAGACAGCCATTATCGGCTACGGTTGTATCTAATTCAGCAAAGCGCTCCTCACCGGGTACAGGCGGTTTCAAAAAGTAGCGGCGCAGGTTACGGCCTTCCTTCAAAATGTTCAGCACAAAGGGCTGATTTGGGTTAGCGAGTTCCTCAGCTAAGCCGTCCTTTGCCACTGCAAGGGTTAAGCCGGGAGGGTTAAAGCTGGCTTGGGAAACCCAAGAGGTTAACAGCCCGATGTGGCGATCGCCCTCTTTAGCCGCCAGCACACAGAGGGAACCAGTGACTCGGCCAACGGCTTGCCCTGTCCGATCGGTTTGGGCTTCCACCACGACCTGGCGGGGAATCCACACTTTTTTGGCCTTTTTGACGGTTTGGACAAACTCTTGCCCCGCAGCCTCGCATTGCTGCAGGATTGCATCGGTGGGGGCAAACTTGACTCGGATGGGCTGAAACCCCAAACGGTATCCGGCATCCTGGAGTTTGCCTTCAATCATATCGACGGCTTCCCCACTCCAACCGTAGGATCCAAATACCCCGGCCACCTTCGCTTTAGAGGCGGTAGAGAGGACGATGCCCAAGGCCGTTTGAATCTGGGTGGGGGCGTGCCCTGCCAGGGTGGGAGATCCAATCACAAAGCCATCGCAGCGAGCTACCGACTGACTGATTGCTTCTGGATCGGTAAATTCGCAGTTAATTAATTCCACCGTTGCTCCCGCATCTGTTATTCCTTTAGCGATGGCACGAGCCAGGGCTCCCGTATTGCCGTAGGCCGAAGTATACAGCAGGGCGACTGTTACATCCTGGCTTTCTTGCTGCTGGCACCACTGGCGATAGTCCATCGTCAGTCGACTCAGACTATGGCGCACCAGGGGGCCGTGAGCTGGGGCATATATCTTGGCCTGGAAGCCTGCCAGCCGATCTAGGGCAGACTCTACCTGAATCGATTGAGTCGCATGAATGCAGTCAAAATAATAGCGGCGATCGTCCTGGTATTGTCGCCAGTGTTCATCCAGAATGGCCTCGTCGTTGACATGGGCCCCAAATAACTTGTCGGTGAATAAAATCTGGGTAGCCCCATCGTAGGTGCAAATTGCATCAGGCCAGCGGGGGTTGGGCACGAAGCGAAACTGTAAGACATGGCCGTTGCCTAAATCCAGTTTTTCTTCATCCCGGACAGCATGAACGCTGACGGTACGAGCGCCATAATCAATGCCCAGATCCATGGCCTCGTCGTCCCGGCCTGCATAAGCCCCTAGGGGCTTATTTGCCAAAACAGCCTGTAAGGCGATCGCCCCTGGTCTAGAGCAAACGACGGTGGCATAGGGTGCCAGCTCCAACAAGCGCTTGAGGGTGACGATTCGGTTGGGGTTGACGTGGCTGAGAATAATATAATTCAACCGCTGTAGATAAATTTGATCGCTCAGTTGTTCCAGGAACAGATCTGTAAAAGACTCACCCGGCGGGTCAATTAAGGCGATTTCCTGCCCCTGAATCAGATAGGCATTAGCAGTAGTGCCCCGCTGTCGGGCATATTCGATTTCAAACTTAAGCCGATCCCAGGTTCGGGATCTTAAAACCAGGGTATTGCGCCCAATCTCCCCGACCTGAACATCGCGAGGTCTGACTTCGGTCATCATTTACTTCTACCCTTCCATCTACTTAATGCAGTTTAGCGACAGTTGGCCCCACGACTTCCGCTTCTTTATCCTGGAAGTCATGTAATTCTTGCCAGCGCCGCACAGAGAGCTGTTTCTCTGGATCGACTCCCTCAAAGGTGGGTGGCAAATAAACCCGTATTATCAGTAACACTCCTAATACCAGTAGAAAGGCGCAGGCTGCCATAATTTGGGTCCAGGGTGATTCTAAGACTCCCCGCACAATGACCTCCCGGAGGACAGAGACAATGGAGACTTCTACCGCCACACCGATGGAAACTCGTTGCTCCTGCAAGTAGATGATCAGCAGACGAAATAGCTCAACTAAAATCAGCAGGAACAGGATATCGGCGGTAACATTCTGAAAGTCTAAAGGGGGTAAGAGAGACAGGAACATCGCCCGTAGCTCAATCACCATGAAGCTAAATAGCCCAATGCAAAGAGAAATGACAATTAAGTCCTGAACTGCTTCTAAAGTCTTAACAATGCGATCGCGCCTGAACCAGCGACCGTACTCACTGGAAGCTACCTCTTGACTGGATACCTGCATGTTTTACCCTCAACTGCGTCATGTCATGAGACTTAGATTAACTTTAATGACGCTTATATGTCACTCGATGATCCATTGTTTTTAATAATTGATGCCATCACAGGTCTCGATTCTTGTTGGCTATATCCATTCCCTGTTGTCAGAATAGAGTCATGCTGCTCCTGATCTTGATGGCGATTACACTACTGTGTAGCGGTGTTACTAACCTGTTACTCGCCCCTCTCTCCTGGTTCGCCTCTATTCATCTTCCACTCTGGCTGATATTGATGGTCGCAGTGGTGATCTTCTCGTGGCTTATTGGAGATTAATAGCGTTTTATAATCAGCAGGCAGTTACAATTTTCTTTTTCTCGGGTATAACTGAGGGAATCAGCAATTCGCCGCATCAGTTTAAGCCCCCGTCCTCCTTCGGCATAATAATCCATCTCTTGGGATAATTCCTTGAGTGTCTGCTCCAGGTTAAACGGAGCGCCTTGATCCCAAATTCGTATTTCAACCTGATGTTCCAGCAGGGTGACGTCTAACTGAATTAGGGTTTCAACAGGATAATCGCGGTGGGCATGGCGAACGGCATTGGTAAAACCCTCTACCAAGACCAACTGGCATTCTAACCAGGTGTTATGCGGAAGTGGCAGCACATTGAACTGGTCAAACCAGTCAAGTAACTGACTTAACTCATTCAAATCTGTAGTGACATGCAGCGAAGCATGCAGGAGGGTGTGCAACGCTTGACACTCCTTCGTTTAGAATCTGGGTACCAGTATATGTATTGCCATTACTCAAGTGCACCGATTTTTTGGACTGTAGTTGTTGACTACCTTAGGCAGATCCCCATATCTTTTTACACCATCCATGGACAAAATCCTGATCATTGATGACGATCCCATTATTCAGTTACTGCTGAAGCGGGCGATGATAGAACAGGGGTATGACATCACGATCGCTAAAGATGGCTACGAGGGGTTAGAGTTTGCCAAAAGCCTGCATCCCAATCTAATTATTTGTGATTGGATCATGCCTCGCATGGATGGATTGGAGGTTTGTCGCCAGATAAAGGCCGATCCTAAACTGGCAACCACCTTTTTTATCTTGCTAACTTCTCGCGGTGCCCTGGAAGACCGAATTACCGGCCTGGATACGGGCGCTGACGAGTTTTTAGCCAAACCAATTCAGATTAATGAATTAAAGGCTAGGGTAAGGGCTGGTCTGCGCTTACAAGAAATTTACCAAGATTTACAAACTCAAAAAAAACTGCTAGAAGATGAGCTTGCAGAAGCTGCGGCCTATGTGCGATCGCTGCTCCCCGCACCGATTGATGGGCCCATTGAAATTGAGTCTTGTTTCATTCCCTCCCGTCAATTGGGGGGAGATTGCTTTGATTACTTTTGGCTAGATCCTGATTACCTGGCCATTTATTTGTTGGATGTCTCCGGGCATGGGCTCGGTTCTGCCCTGCCCTCGACGTCGGTTCTGAATCTCCTGCGATCGCAGTCCTTAGATGGCGTCAACTTCTACCAGCCCAGTCATGTGTTGCGATCCCTTAATGAAACCTTCCAGATGGATGACCAGAATGATAAGTACTTCACGATCTGGTACGGTGTCTATAACCAGCCTCGGCGTCAATTAGTCTATTCGAGTGCGGGCCATCCCCCTGCCATTCTGCTTTCCCAAACAGATAACCCCCTCTTGCAGGTAGAACAACTGCGCACCTCTGGTCTACCTGTTGGCATATTGCCCGATAGCCGGTTTGTCGATGGCCGCTGTGAAATTAAGCATGACAGTGTACTTTACATCTTTAGTGATGGGGTGTATGAAATTCGGTTAGCGGATGGTAATATTTGGGGCCTAGATGCTTTTATTAATCTGTTGGCCCAGGGGCTATCTTCTAACCCTCCGTTCCCATCTTCTTTAGAGGCAATTTTGAGTCAGGTTCAAGCAATTAATCCTGCAGATTCCTTTGAAGACGACGTGTCGTTGCTAAAAATTCATTTTTCTTAACCGCCATCTAAGTTGGATTGCCCAACTTCCTGCACTAAAACGTAGGGTTGCACGATCAGAGCCTTAAACTGGCGAGTTTGCTCCCCATTCCAGGTTGAAATTTGAGTTGTAGATGGCTTTTGCAGCAGACCTTCCGCAATCCAATGCTGCACAGAGGTTACATTGTCATTGGCGATCGCCATCCCTACATCTAATAAATCTAAAGCTCGGTCTACCACAATGATGGAGTCTCGTTGCGCATGGGGAGACAACCATTGCCACTCAGCTATATCCACTGACTCAGCCAGTTCTGCCCGTAGATCTTGCATCACATCAGTCCTTCAAAGCTATCAGTATCACGTGATCGGAATCGAGTTATGGGAGCCGATCTAAGTTCTGATGTAGCAATCATAGCGCTTATTCGCCCCACCTTGCGGTGGCAGCCGAGCCGCACCCAAAGGATAAGTCCTGTACTGTATTGCTTCCAGTCAGCGTCGTGAAAGTAAGTCACTCAATCATAGCCCTATCTATACAGGCTTTCATGCCTTCAGCCAGTTGCCTTACATTTGGCTCGTCAAGGATGGTGTTGTGATCGCCTGGAACTTCTTGGACTTCTAAGCCTCTGGGAAATAATTGCCCCCAACCCAGTTGATCATCAATAGTTTCTGAAAGGCTGGATAAATGTCGTAATGATTCAGGAAGTTGCTTATCGCTTGCCTTAAAGAGAACGGAGCGACCTGAGTAGGGATACATCTGGTAATTATCATAGGCTTGATCATTAATTAACTGTAAACTCTCCCCCTCTTCCTCCGATTGATGCGATACTTTTTTCTGGAAGTTCGCCATCCTTTTTTGGAGGTATGCCAATTGTTCTTGAAACTCTAATTGAAACAGATTACGGATATGCCGGAAATAGCGCAAAGGCGATGACAAAAGTTTCAATCTATAAGAATCAATCAATACTAACAGAGCGACTTTCTGGCCCTGATTACACAACTGTTGCGCCATTTCATAGGCAACTATTCCTCCAAAAGAGTGACCACCAATAAAATAGGGGCCAGTTGGTTGGATTCTTCGTATTTCTTGCAGATAGTGAGACGCCATTTCTTCAATTCGATGGAGTGTAGTTTGTTGACCATCTAAGCCCTGAGGCTGCAAGGCGTAGAAGGGTTGATCTTCTCCTAAACAATGGGCCAATTGATGAAAGTAAAGAACTTGACCTCCATGACCATGGACACAGAAGAAAGGCGGTCTTGTTCCCTTTGGCTGAATTGCAACTAACGAATTCCAGGATCCCTGCCAGTGACTATCCGCCAAAAGATGAGATAATTTGTAAATTGTGCCTTCTTGAAAGAGAGTCGCTAGAGGTATTTTCCTATTAAATTGCTCCTCGATTTGAGCAAAAATCTGAACTGCCAGCAATGAATTACCGCCTAATTCAAAAAAGTTATCATGAATACCAATTGGCTGAATGTTAAGAACTTTTTCCCAGATCTTTACCAGTTGGATCTCTAATTCATCGCGGGGAGCGACAAATGTTGCTTCTGGTTTTACTCTGATTTGATCGGGCACTGGTAAGGCGCGGCGATCGACTTTGCCATTTGGTGTCAACGGGAGAGTTTCTAATAAAACAAAGGCCAAAGGAATCATATAATCGGGCAATTTTTGTTTGAGAAATTCCCGCAATTGACTTTGGATTCTGAATTTTGGATCTTGAATTAAAGAGAGATTGTTTGTGACAAAATAAGCGATTAATCGCTTATTATCAGAAGCGTCTTTTCGGTCAACTACGACAGTTTGTGTGACGGCAGGGTGTTGGGAAAGGATGGCTTCAATTTCTCCCAATTCAATGCGGAAACCACGAATTTTTACCTGATTATCTATCCGTCCGAGAAACTCGATATTGCCATCGGGTAAGTAACGAACCAGGTCGCCAGTCTTATATAGTTTTGGATTTTGGATTTTGGATTTTGGATGATCAAAGGGATTAGGGATAAATTTTTCTTCGGTTAATTCAGGACGGTTAAGGTACCCTTGCGCCAAGCCCTCGCCGCCAATGTGTAGTTCTCCTGGTATACCGATAGGGACGGGTTGGAGATTGGGGTCTAGAACGTAAATTTGGGTATTGGCGATAGGACGCCCCATACTAGGGGCAGATTCTGTCGTCAATACTCGACCGACTAGAGACCACACCGTAGTTTCAGTGGGGCCATACATGTTCCACAGTTCTGCCCCCTTGAGCAAGAGTTGATGGGCCAAATCCTTGGTCAATGCCTCACCACCACAGAGCATCTTCAATCTCGGTGTTCCTCTCCAATTAGCTGCAAAGAGTATTTGCCAGGTAGCAGGAGTAGCTTGTAGGAGTGTAATACGATAGTCGTGCAGGGTTTGAATCAGACGATAGCCATCTGACGCTACCTCACGGCTGGCAATCACCACCCTAGCTCCAACACTCAGAGCCCCCCAGATTTCCAGTACAGCAATGTCGAAAGACAGAGTAGTTATGGCCAGTACGATATCTTCAGATTGAATTCCGGGTTTCTGAATCATAGATCCCAGAAAATTGACCACAGAGCAATGCCTGATTTGTACCCCCTTGGGGTTGCCAGTCGAACCGGATGTATAAATGACGTAAGCCAGATGGTTGGTTGTTGACAGGGGTACCAGATTATGGTTAACTTGCCCTTCCCAATCATGGCTGTGCTCATCCACTAGCACTAACTTGATATTTGAGGATGGTAAACGACCAGCCAGATCAGCTTCAGTGAGTAAGACTTGAAACTGCGCATCTGTCAAGACATAGGCAATCCGTTCAATAGGATGGTTGGGGTCGATCGGGACGTAAGCCCCGCCAGCCTTCAGCACAGCTAGCATCCCCACCACCATTTTGATTGATCGCTCCACACAAATCCCCACTCGTTGCTCTAACCCGACGCCTAGAGAATGCAAATAATGAGCAAGTTGGTTGGCACGATGATTTAGTTCACGATAGGTGAGCGCTTCGCCTTCAAACACCACTGCGATCGCATCCGGCGTCCGCTCTACCTGCTCCTCAAATAATTGGTGAATAGACTTGTCCTGTGGATAATTAGTCTCAGTCTGGTTCCACTCCACCAACAATTGATGGCTCTCGGCTTCGGTCAGAAGGGGGAGAGTCATGATTGATTGTTCCGGATTCGCCACAATCCCTTGCAGTAAGGTCTGAAAATGCCCAATCATCCGCTGAATGGTGGCAGCATCGAACAAGTCAGTGCTGTATTCAAAGACACCTCTGAGTCCATCAGCCTCCTGACTCATCGATAGAGTCAGGTCAAATTTGGCCGTTCCAGGTTCAAAAGGCATGCTCTCAATGCTAATGCCTGTTAGCTCTAATGGAGAACGGGGCGCGTTCTGCAGCACAAACATCACCTGAAACAAGGGTGAATGACTGAGACTACGATCGGGTTGCAGTTCTTCCACCAGCTTTTCAAATGGCAAGTCCTGGTGGGTATAGGCTTCGAGTGTGGCTTGACGCACCCGCTTCAGCAACTCCTGGAAACTGGGATAGCCAGACAGGTCAGTTCGCAAGGCCAGGGTATTGACAAAGAAGCCAATCAGGGGTTCTATCTCGACCCGGTTGCGGTTAGCAATGGGGCAGCCCACTACAATATCTTCCTGCTGCGTGTAGCGATGCAGCAGGGTATTGAAGGCGGCCAGTAGAGTCATAAACAGGGTGCTGCCCGTTTGTTGACTTAACTGTTTCAGGGCATTGGTCAGCGATGGAGAAACAATGAAGGGCAACTGGCCTCCTCGATAGGAGGGTTGGGGTGGACGCGGGTGATCTGTGGGTAAAGGCAGGACAGTGGAGGCACCCGACAGGTGTTGTTTCCAATAGCTGAGTTGGGTGTCTAATGCGTCTCCAGTCAGCCATTGTCGTTGCCACTGGGCGAAGTCAGCATACTGAATTGGCAGCTCAGGTAGGGAATTGGGTTGCCCGTTGACATAGGCTTGATAGAGGATACTCAGTTCTCGTGTCAGAATGCCCATCGACCAGTCATCAAAAGCGACGTGATGCATAACCATCTGCAGCACATGTTCCGTCTCACCACAGCAAACCAAGGTCGCCCGTAACATTGGGTCAGACGTTAAATCAAAGGGCTGCTGAGCCCCCTGCTCCAACAAGGATAGCAGCATCGCATCTAGTTGCTCAGGCGCTTTAGTCCTCAAGTCGATCAGGGACAGGTCAAATTTACCTGCGGGGGTAATCACTTGGTGGGGAATGCCATCAGTGGTTACAAAACCAGTCCGTAAAATCTCATGCCGCTCCAAAATAGTAGTCAGGGCTCGCTGCAATGCTTCACGATGAAGTACCCCTCGCAGCCGCAGGGTGTAGGTCAGGTGATAAGCTACCTGGCTCTCTGGCTCCAATTGCTGTAAGAACCACAGCCGTTGCTGACTGAAGGAAAGTGGAGTGAGTTGGGCTTCCTGGTGACGATGAATGTCTGGCAGGGGCTGTTTTGATTGGACTAGAGTTGGGCCAAGGGACGCGCATATCTGGGCAATCGTTGGTGCTTCAAACAGACGATGCAGGGAAAACTCTATCTTGCATTGCCTGTGGGTGCGGGTAAGCACTTGAGTCGCAAGCAGAGAATCACCCCCCAATTCAAAGAAGTTATCGTGAATTCCGACTTGCTCCAGTTTGAGGACTTGTGCCCAAATATCCACCAGGGATTGCTCTAAGGGAGTACGGGGGGCAACATAGTCTGATGATGATTGAATATCTGATAGATGTGGCTGAGGTAAAGCGCGGCGATCGACCTTGCCATTTGGCATGAGGGGCAGGGCTTCTAACTGGGCAAAAGCAGCCGGGATCATGTAACTTGGCAGGGTTTGTTTCAGGAACTGACGTAGTTCATGGGGAGTAGTCGCTTCAGCCCCGTTAGCTGCGACCCAATAAGCAATCAGCCGCTTATCTCCAGGGGAATATTCGTAAGCAGTAACGATGGCCTGTTTAATAGCGCTATGCTGATTTAAGGCAGTTTCAATCTCTCCTAATTCAATACGGAAGCCACGAATCTTTACCTGGTGGTCAATACGACCTAAAAATTCAAGGC
>JBJTUO010000311.1:0-19375 GCA_046080785.1 Leptolyngbyaceae cyanobacterium
CTGCTTCAGAAAGACAGCCGCTGTAATCGCACCACCGGGGCGGGGGCCTGTATTTTTCATATCTGCAACGACAGACTTCATACCCTCAAAATACTTGTCCTCCATCGGCATGGGCCAGAGCTTCTCCCCCGAGAGTTCTCCGGCCTTGACCAATTCTTGGGCGATCGTATCGTCTGTACTCCATAAACCAGCGATGTCGTCTCCCAGAGCAATGACGCAGGCTCCCGTCAGGGTGGCCAGATCAACGATCGCATCAACACCCAGCTTTTCGGTAAACACCAGGGCATCGGCCAGGGTGAGGCGGCCTTCCGCATCCGTATTGTTAATTTCAATGGTTTTGCCATTGGAGGCGGTGAGAATGTCTCCCGGATGGATGGCATGGCCGCTGATCATATTCTCAGTGGCGGCAGTGATAAAGTGCACTTCCACATCTGGCTGCAACTGGGCGATCGCTTTGGCTGCACCGAGGGTGGCACCGGCCCCGCCCATATCAACTTTCATCATTTCAATGCCGCTACCCGCCCCCTTAATATTGAGGCCACCAGAGTCAAAGGTTAGCCCCTTACCGACAATGGCTAACTTGCGACGGGGTGTTCCCGCTGGGCGGTAGGTGAGGTGAATAAACTTGGGCGGCAGTTCAGAGGCCTGGGCGACGCCCAAAAAGGCACCCATGCCTAATTTTTCACAGTCTTCTCTCTCCAATACTTCCAGGGTCAGACCGTAGGCGTCAGCAATGGATGCAGCCGTGTCAGCCAGGGCTTGGGGTGTGACAATATTGGCTGGGGCGGCCACCAACTCCCGCGCCAAAATTACCCCTGAGCTGACCTGGTGCCCGCGGGTAATGGCGGCTGCTTGCCCCGACAGGCCAATCAGTTCAATGTGTTCGATCTGAAATGGCTTTTCTTCTGGCTCTGACTTAAAGCGGGTGTCTTCGTGCAGGGCCAGATCAGCACCTTCGGTGATTGCCTGGGCGCTGAGGGCCGCATCCCCGTTCCAGAGGGGGAGCGAGATTGCCAGGGTCTTACACTTTTCTTTACGGGCCACCCGGGCACTGACCGCCGCCGCCCGCCGCAGGGTGTCTAACTTAAAGGCGTCGGCTTTACCCAACCCGACAACAATCACTTTGCGGACGGGGCCGTTACCCCCCACACGGGTTGAAATACTGCTGCCTTCCTTAGCCTTAAATTCAGTTTCTGTAATTAACTCCTGCAAGGTGGCAGCAAATCGGGTATCTAGGGCAGCGAAATCGCCAGTTAGTTTGATCTGGTCATCAAATAACCCGATCGCCAATCCATCTCCCGACCATTCCAATAGAGCGGTATTTGTCGGTCGTAACTCCATGCAAGCCATCCTCGTGATGCGGTACTGATTTCCAGTATCGATCAAAAAATTGGGTGTTGTTGAAAAGCAGAATGAAATTGCAACGAAGTTTTAGGCATCGTGCGTCCTTATTTATACCTAGAATCAGCGAGGTCAAAAATCGGGCTACCACCGCAAGGCCGGACAAAAAGGAACGCAGGTTTTTTTGTATCATCTTTGTCCTGCTTTAAGCGGATACCCAAAAATCGGGAGGGATGATTGACCCTGCCAAATCAAGAACTGGTCAAGTTGGCGGGTCGTCCTGGGCTAGAAATGTTACATTGCTAAAGAATTGGGTAGCGTTTAACAATTATGCTTAAATCGCAAAGACAAATCGCTGGGATTGCAATCACTGCTGGGGCGACAGCCCTGGTCGTGGGAGGCTGTGTGGCAGCCCTGAAGGGCGTTAGATTGTCCGATTCATCCCCTATCCAATCTGCACCATCGACGGCATCGCCCTCACCGGCGTCAATTCAGGTAAAGCAGATTAACTCCCTCAAATCTTTGCCCGCCGCTCAACGCAAAACCCGATTAGAGAAGATCGTCCAAAAGCACGACAACCCCCTGGAGCGCAGCCGGGCCCGCTACCTATTAGCGACAGAACACCTGCAACAGAGTCGCCCCAAAGATGCGATCGCCCAGTTAGAGGGGCTGGAAAAAGATTACCCGGTACTGGCGGCCTATGTCTTATTGAAACGAGCTCAGGCCTATGAGCAGGCAGGAGACCGGGCCAAAGCTGAGGCTACCTGGCAAGTCTTACTGCAGCAGCACCCCAATCATCCATCTGCCGCAGAAGCGCTGTATGCCCTGGGTCGGCAAGAGTCGCGCTACTGGGATCAGGCGATCGCTCAATTTCCCGCTGCCCCTCGCACTGTAGAGATTGCTCGTCAACGGCTGCAGCAAGACCCCAATGACCTTAAGCTACTCTTACTGGTTGCCCGCCATGGCCTCTATCTGTCAGATTATACCGATTACCTGGAACGCCTAGTCAAGCAGCATGAACGGCAATTGACACCGCTAGACTGGCAGGCGATCGCCTTTGGTTATTGGGAAAAACAACTTTACGGCAAAGCAGCGGCGGCCTATGCCCGCTCACCCTACACTGCCCTCAATGCCTATCGGGTGGGGCGCAGCATGCAATTGGCAGATCAAACAGGCGCAGCGGCAGCCTATCAGCGTATGATTGCCAGCTTCCCCGATCAAAAAGAAACGCCCCTGGCCTTGATGCGTCTGGCTGAGATGCTGGAGCCAACCCAGGCGCTCCCCTATCTGGATCAGGTAATTAGTCGATTTCCTGAGCGGGCGGGGCAGGCGTTACTGGCAAAAGCTAAGGTATTAGAAACATTAAACAATCCCGAAGCTGCTGGCCAGACTCGCCAACTTTTGTTAAGCCGATATGGCAGTTCTGATGCCGCAGCGGAATTACGCTGGCAATTGGCGCAAGAACGGGCCAAGGCTGGCGATCTGCGGGCAGCAACCAGTTGGGCTAAACCAATCTTAAAGAACAATCTAGACAGCGAATTTGCCCCAGAAGCAGGCTTTTGGGTTGGTAAGTGGTCTAACCAGTTGGGCAAGCGCCAGGACGCTACCACCGCCTTTCAGCAGGTGCTGAAAACCTACCCCGATTCTTACTATGCCTGGCGATCGGCAGATATGTTGGGCTGGCAAGTGGGGGACTTTACCTCCGTGCGTCAGCTTAACCCGGAGGTGATCCGCCCTGCGGCACGACCCGGTCTTCCTGTTGGCTCAGATGCGTTGCAAGAACTTTACCAGATTGGCCAAGACCGGGATGCCTGGGCGCTGTGGCAAAGCGAATTTCAAACCCCGGCCCAGCCCACAGTTGCTCAACAGTTTACCGATGGGGTCATGCGGCTGGGCGTGGGCGACTACCTGGATGGGATTTTTATGGTGTCTTTCCTGAGCCAGCGAGAAACCCCTCAGGAAGAAAGTCAGTATCGCGACCTAAAGCGCCAGACCGCTTACTGGCAGGCGTTATATCCTTTCCCCTTTTTGGAGCCGATCGAAGCCTGGTCTCAAGCCAGACAGGTTAATCCTTTACTGGTGACAGCTTTAATCCGACAGGAGTCGCGCTTTATGCCGGGGATTCGTTCTTCAGCTGGGGCGGTTGGCTTAATGCAGGTGATGCCAGAAACAGGCATGTGGATTGCTAAGAATATTCAGATTAAAGAGTATCGACTAGATAACCCGGAAGACAATATCAAACTGGGTACCTGGTATCTCGATCACACCCATCAGGAATTTAATGGCAACTCCATGCTGGCGATCGCCAGTTACAACGCTGGCCCAGGGGCTGTATCCGACTGGGTGACCGAGAAGGGCATCACTGACCCTGATCAGTTTGTGGAGCAGATTCCTTATAAAGAAACACGAGGTTACGTTAAATCGGTGTTTGCCAATTACTGGAACTACCTGCGGCTTTACAACCCAGAAATCTCGCAAAAAATGGCTCAGGTGACCGATTTACATCCCGTAGAGACTGATTCCTAGCAGTTGATGGGTTTTTGGGGTAGCAACGCAAAGGGGGACAAGTTAAGGGATACAAAAAGGAACTGCGTTCCTTTTTGTCCCGCCTTGCGGTGGTAGCCATCCACATGTCCATAACACTACCGGACAGAGAATGGCTCTAATGATGAACATCTGAGCCTGTTGCCAAATTCGATCGGAAAACAGGCTGCAAAAGCAGGGCAAGATGGTCGCGAGCGATTCTGGTATGGTCAACATAACGTTTTGATGGGTGAACGTGAACGGGGTTCAGCTCACCCCATTCTTCTACAGAGCGCCCCTATTACTCAAAATAGCCAAAGTCGAGATTAGCCAATGCCTGATTTTTTGTTACGATTAAATACTTTCTTCAATGGCAGGGGAGCGTTATGGGCAATACGTTCGGGCATTTGTTTCGCATTACTACCTTTGGCGAGTCCCATGGCGGTGGTGTGGGGGTGGTAGTGGATGGCTGTCCGCCCCGGTTAGAGGTTTCAGCAGAAGAGATTCAGTTTGAGCTAGATCGTCGGCGTCCAGGGCAAAGCAAAATAACGACGCCCCGTAAAGAAGAAGACCGCTGCGAAATTCTTTCTGGTGTGTTTGAAGGCAAGACATTAGGAACCCCGATCGCCCTCCTGGTTCGGAATAAAGATGCGCGGTCTCAAGACTATGATGAGATGGCGGTCAAGTATCGTCCCTCCCATGCAGATGCTACCTATGACGCCAAATATGGCATTCGGAATTGGCAGGGGGGTGGGCGCTCATCGGCACGAGAAACCATCGGTCGGGTAGCCGCTGGCGCGATCGCAAAGAAGATTTTGCGGCAAGTCGCAGGCGTAGAAATTGTCGGCTACGTCAAGCGGATTCGAGATTTAGAGGGCATGGTCGACCCTGAAACCGTGCAGCTAGAGCAAGTGGAGCAAAATATTGTGCGGTGTCCTGATCAGGAAGCTGCAGAACGAATGATCGACTTGATTGAGCAGTTTCGTAACCAGGGTAATTCACTAGGTGGGGTGATCGAGTGTGTGGCCCGCAATCTGCCTGCTGGCCTAGGTATGCCAGTCTTTGACAAACTGGAAGCTGACCTGGCCAAAGGGGTAATGTCGTTGCCCGCGACGAAAGGGTTTGAGATTGGCTCTGGCTTTGCTGGCACTCTCATGTCTGGCCGTGAGCACAATGATGAGTTTTATACCGATGACCATGGCCAAATTCGTACCGTAACCAATCGATCCGGGGGGGTGCAGGGCGGTATCTCGAATGGGGAGCCCATCCTGATTCGGGTGGCCTTTAAGCCAACGGCCACCATTCGCCAGGAACAAAGAACCGTTACCCGTGACGGCGTAGAAACCGTATTGGCAGGCAAAGGACGCCATGATCCCTGTGTTTTACCCCGCGCAGTACCAATGGTTGAAGCAATGATGGCTCTTGTGCTCTGCGACCATTTGCTCCGACAACAGGGCCAGTGTGGGGTGATGCCCTAAGCTAATGATGGCTCTTGTGCTCTGCGACCATTTGCTCCGACAACAGGGCCAGTGTGGGGTGATGCCCTAAGCTGAGGAAATGTTTGCAAGAACACAGTCAAAAAAATCAGGTGCGTTATGCTGGGTAATAAGGCCAAGTCAAGGCTGCAAATTAGGCCTTGGCTTGTCTATCTTTCAGTTCATGTACTTAAGAGGTTCTTATGGCTGGTTCTTCCTGTTCATCGTTTGAAAGCACCCCCCCAGAGGCAAGGGGTAATCAGACCCTGAGCTCCGATGTCGCAATTTGGGATAGCCTAAAGCAAGCGATCGCAGGTAGTTCTGGCTTTCAACGTTGGCGGTTAGAACGTAAGCTGGATAGCTCCCCTGTGGATCTGGGGTTAGATCATTTAGTCCGTTACTATTTGCGAGAAACACTGGAAACGCTGGCCTATTAGGGAATTATTATCAAATCACAGTCACGTATTTTTACGCAAGTTTTATAATCAGGCGATTAATCTCCAGGCAAAATTTGGGGATATTCCCAGAGGTGCTCTCCAGAGTAGCGGTGATAGGGTGGAACAGATATTACACGACCGGAAATGGCATTATCTATGCGCTACCCTGCACCGACAACTTTCTCTTCCCGCAATAATGATAGCCTTACGGCTATGCTTCATATTGATTGGGACTACTTACATTTGGTGTCCAACCATCGTCCTGATTTTGAAATTGACCTCTTAAGAAAGTTGACAGATCTGCTGCCAAGTTATCTAAATATTCTTCATGCTAATTTGCAGTTAGAGGATTTTGATGATGTAGCTCGCACAGCCCATTGTATTGTGGGAGCTAGTGCTAGCTGTGGCGTTTTAACATTACAAGATATTGCTGCCTGTATTGAACATCATGCCTACCTGCGGCAGCGAGAGGATATTGAACAATTATTGGCAGACTTTAAATTTGTTTTTGAGACGCTCAAGTCCTTTATGGCGGTGGCAGTGGTAGCAGTTTAATTCTGCGAAAGAAGGCATGACGGATGACTGAGGCAAGTCAGAACGCCTACCCAGTTCCAACAGTTGGCCGATTAACAGTGTTCCCAGCGTTCTGACCAAAGCTATAGAATGCACAACAGTTCGTCATTGCTCGTTAGCTGACGAATTCGTTGTTCCATCTGGAGTTTTGTTGTGAGCAGTTTGTCGACTCCGCCTCAATCTACCGCAACCATTCCTGCTAAGCCTCGATTGCTGATTGCAGCCAGTGGTACTGGGGGCCATTTATTTCCAGCACTAGCAGTGGCAGAGCAACTGTCTGACTATGAGATTGAATGGTTAGGGGTGCCTAACCGTCTGGAGACAAAACTGGTACCCGATACCTACCCGCTCCATACTGTAGCGGTGGAAGGTTTTCAAAAGGGAGGGAGCGATCGGCTCCGGGTTTTGTGGAAGTTGGCGCGATCGCTGTGGGATGTCCGACGTTTATTACAACAAGGCCACTTTCAGGGCGTATTTACCACTGGCGGTTATATTGCTGCGCCTGCTGCGATCGCGGCTCGTTCTTTGGGGCTGCCGGTGATTTTTCATGAATCAAATGCGCTACCCGGTAAGGTAACCCGCTGGTTGGGCCCCTGGTGCAACTTAGTAGCGATTGGTTTCCCTGAATCAGCCCGTTATCTACCTAAGGCCAACACCCGCTGGGTAGGAACGCCAGTGCGGCAGCAGTTTTTAGCAGCCCCCTCTCCCTTGACTGACCTACCTATTCCTCCAGATGTGCCGCTCTTAGCGGTTGTGGGGGGGAGTCAGGGGGCATTGGCAATCAATAAAGTAGCACGAGACTGTGCCCCAACCTGGTTGGATGAGGGCATTTGGATTGTGCATCAAACAGGGGAGAATGACCCCGATGCTTTCAGTTTCAGGCATCCCCACTATTTCTCATTGCCCTTTTATCAGAATATGGCCGGTTTATTCAACCGGGCTGACCTAGTAGTTAGCCGTTCTGGGGCAGGTACCTTGACCGAACTGGCGAGCACCCATACCCCTTCCATCTTGGTGCCCTATCCTTATGCAGCAGATGACCATCAGACCTACAATGCCATGGAATTTGTCAAGGCAGGAGCAGCGGTTTTAATCCGACAAAAAGACCTGACGCCAGAGACGTTACAAAACCAGGTGATGCAGTTACTCGGCGATCGTCCTCAATCGGATACAAATAGCCTGCTACACCAAATGGCAGCAAAAGCCGGTCGTTTAGCTGTTCCCGATAGTGCAGAGAGAATTGCTGATTTGATTCGGGCAGGCTCAGCATTTCACCAATCAACGATGTCTTAGCTCGACTTTATTACATGGCGCTGGCTCTGACCAACCAGATTTGCTCTAGACGTTTCAGCATGTCGGTCAAACATGGCATGTCTGAAAAAGTTTGGCTCCCTAGCTGCGATCCAGGTACTGGCGGAAATGGCTCCCACTCAAAATGGCCAAAGTCGAGCTTAGAGGGGGTTTGAAAAGTATCCGGCGGTTAAAACCGCTGCTACACTAACAAAGTCCGCCGCCGCGGACTCGATAAAATCAAGGTTTTCAGTCTCTCTCCTTCGACAGGCTCAAACACCGAGGAGAGGGACTTCAATCAGCCCTCACCCTAAATCCCTCTCCCCAGGGAGAGGGACTTCACAAGTCGGATCCCCCTTCTCCTGCTCCTGAGCGAAGCCGAAGGGGGGAGAAGGGGTGGGGGGATGAGGGCAGATTTGACTCAGTACCCAAGCTGAGTAGCTACCAGGAAAGATTAGTTATTTTCAAAATTTTGTGGTAAAACTCTACAGATAGCGTGGCTATTTGTTTCGACCTCCCTACATCTAGTCTTCCGCTAAAAATTGCCGGTGTAATCGATAGTTTCTGCCCACTCCCGTACTGTGAGATTGACACTATGGTTCAAGAAATGGTTCAAGAACTTGAGCAGGTTCGCCTGACTAACCGCCCTGAGGCTGAGCCAGGATTTCAGCCGATCGCAGATGAAGTGGCCCATCCTTTTCTGGCTAGCGCCCCAACTGCCAACCCAGTCTTTTTTAGAACCTATAGTCGTCGTTTTAACGAGCGGCGGGAAACCTGGGATGGCGTAATCCAACGAACAACCAAGGGATTGGTTGCCTTGGGTCAGTTATCTGCTGATGAAGCAGCCTTACTAGAGCGCATGCAGCAACAGATGAAGAGTTTGCCCTCTGGTCGCTGGCTTTGGGTAGGGGGAACCTCATGGATTGAACAGCCGGAAAACTTCTCCGGTGCCTATAACTGCACTAGTACCAATGTGATCGACTGGCAGGCCTTTGGCCTGATGATGGATCTAGCCATGATGGGGTGTGGGACGGGTGGGATTCTGGAGCCGCAGTATACCAACCAACTGCCTACCCTGCGGAATCATCTCCAAGTTATTGTAGAGGGCACTGTGGGAGAAACCCCCGCTGCTGAGCGGCGAGAGCGCACAGAGGTGGTCGTAACTGCCGACAATCAAGTGACGATTTATGTGGGAGATAGCCGCCAGGGTTGGGTGTCTTCCTATCAGGCTTTGCTAGAGCTTTCTACGGACGATCGCTTCGATGGGGCTGTGCATGTCACCATTGACATCCGGGATGTGCGACCCGAAGGAGAGGTACTGAAAGGGTTTGGCGGGATGGCTAATCCCATTCGTTTACCAGGGCTGTACGATCGCTGCGCGGCCATTTTGAATCGGGCAATTGGGCGCAAATTGACCCCCGTTGAGTGCTGTCTGCTGATCGATGAAGCCGCTGCCACTGTGGTAGCTGGAAATATCCGTCGTTGCTTGCCCGAAGATGCGCTGGTGCATACTTCTAAAGGGCTGGTTCCGATTAAGGACGTTCAGGTTGGTGATCTGGTACAGACCCCGCTGGGGTTTCGCAGAGTTGTAGACAAATTTGACCAGGGGGTTCAGGATGTTTACGAATTAGAAACCAATGCAACTCCACTCCGCTCAACACTGAATCATCGCCATGCGGTACTGGCCAATGCCAAAGGCGGGATTACCTGGAAGCCAGCGGTGGAGATCGCAGTCGGAGATCGTCTCCTACACAATACTCAGGTGCTTCCTGGTAGCATCACTCATCTGCCTCCTGACTTTTCCTCAACTCGCCCTGATCAGAGCCGAAGGGGCAAACCTTTGATACTTCCTGACCTCACACCAGAAGTTGCCTGGCTCATTGGTTTTACCCACGGTGATGGTTACGTTGCGCTTGGACGCAATCAATACAATAAGCCCTATGGTCGGGTTGAGTGGGCGATGAATAGCCTGGATACCACCGTTGTACCTCGAATTCAAGCAAAGTTAGACGCGGCACTGAGTTTGTTTGGGTTAACGGCCACTCACGGCATCGTAGGGGGTGAAAATAGCGCTAAATCTGTCTGCTCCTCGATTCGTCTGGCTGAGTATTTTGAGTGCTATATCAAACGGCCAAACCAGGCGTTGCAGGTGCCTGATTTCATTCTTCAAGGAGTGGTTGATATTCGCGCTGCTTACCTGGCCGGATTAATGGATAGTGACGGCGCAGTCAATAATCGTCCACCTCATTTAGTTACAACTGTCTATCAATCATTTATCCGACAGGTTGGGGCTGTCCTGTCTAGTCTTGGGATTGCAGGCAGGGTTACGATCGTGACTCCTCAGGAGGCTCGTTGGCGGCTTAAGTACAACCTGACGATTCCAGCTTTAAAGCAGCAGTACAACACTCTGATTGCCCCCCATTCTGTTAAAGGGCCCTTGCGCCAGGGATTGAAGATGTACGGCTTTACAGTTCCCGGCGCAATCATGCGGGCAGCCTATACCTATAGCGAAATGCGGGATATGGGCTTTCAAGGCTCTCGTCTGGTGGATGCGAATTACGAACGGTATATTGTCGAGTCTGAAATTGAAATCGATGTTCCAGTTACAGTGAAAGGCGTGGGTAGCTACGACTCGGTCGCCACCTACGACATCGAAGTTGAGGAGGCTCACTGTTTTTACTGTGATGGCTACTTGACACACAATAGTGCAGGCATGCGTCAGGGCAGCAGCGACGATGCTGCTTTTGCTGCGGCTAAAGATAACCTCTGGCAGCAAGATGCAGGAGGCAATTGGCGCATCGATCCAGAACGAGATGCCCTGCGAATGGCAAATCATACCCGGGTCTTTCACCACAAGCCTACGGAAGCAGAATGTGTGGAAGCCGTGCGCAAGCAGTTTTATTCGGGCGAGGGGGCGATTCAGTATGCACCGGAGTCGATCGCCCGTGCCAATTGCGATCTGCTAGATACCCCGGAAAAGCGTCAAACATTCATCCAGTTGTATTGTCAGTCGAGAGAAAGAGCGAAGGATTATTTACGATCGCTGTTGATTGAGTCTAGATCGCATAAACAAGTGTCAACAAAGGAGGAATAGGCAGGATGCTAAATTCAACGATCGATGAATTGGATTTGGAGGAAGAACTGGAACATCGAATGGGCCGATATGGTCTCAATCCGTGTGGTAAATAATTTTGCCTCACGTTAAAAACCCGGCAAAAACGGGGAAGGCTGAGATGCTAATCCCGTGGTAACTGAAGGAATTAAAAAGTCTTCAGCACCGTACAGAGTAGAGAGTGAACCTGAAAACTTAGTGCTTATGTACTAAAATGATCTTCAGAACATAACCTCTCCAAGAGTGTCGGGCTATTAGTGAATGGAAGAACCTACTGCGGTCATTACCGAGCAGATCCGTAGTCAATTTGGTATTCAAGATGAAAGAACCCTTAGTAAAGCATTACTAGGTCACCAAACCGACCGAAAAGCAGTTCTCTATTACTTTCGTTCACTGGTAGAAAAGGTACTCGGAGCTAACGTGAATCATGAAACGTTAGAACTAGAGGATAAAGAGCCTCTAGGGTAACAAAAGAAACTGGAAATTATTGGAGCGGACTTTCACTGTAACTTAGCGGAGGTGCACCTCAATCGGCTTGATCCCTGCAACATGAAAGAGCAGGAAGAAGCATTCACTGCTGGAGCATTAGCGGTAGCTGCTCTGCTTAACCATCAGTTTCAAGAACCCCGCTACCAAAAATCTCGCGAGTTAGACCCGATCGTGGGGGTTTCCTTTACCGGGTTGTTTGACTTCTTCGTTCAAGCCTTTGGCGTCGATTGGCTGCGCTGGTGGGAGGCGGGTCGTCCCGATACCGATGAGGGGCGTGCCTTTAAGCAACGGGAACAGGAATACCTGAGCTACTGGAAAGAAGTGGTTCACCAAGTCGTGGGGGATTACTGCGGCCGCCATGGTCTCAAGCGGCCTAACCGCTGTACCACTGTGCAGCCTGCGGGCACCAAATCCCTATTGACGGGTGCCAGCCCTGGGTGGCACCCACCCAAAGCCCAACGCTTTATTCGTCGCATTACCTTCCGCAAAGGAGACCCGGTTGCCCTTGCCTGTTTAGATTACGGCTATAGTGTGGTGCCTTCTCAATCCGATAAGGATGAACAAGGAAATTTGTTAAATGACCCATTTGATCCCCGCTGTACCGAATGGCTGGTGGAGATTCCCGTTGAAGTTTCCTGGGCCAATCTAGCGGGGGCCGATCAGATTGCCATCGAACATTTTTCTGCCCTGGCTCAATTTGACTTTTACATGCAGGTTCAGAACTACTACGTCACCCATAACACCAGTGCCACGATCGAACTGCGGGAAGATGAGATAGAACCCCTGGCCCATCGCATTGCCCAGGCGATCGCCCAGGATGAGGGCTATATCAGTGCTGCGCTCTTAGCCCGGTTTGATGCCCCCTTCCCCCGCTTGCCCTTTGAGAAAATTGACAAGGCCTCCTACGATCAATTGCAACAGCAGGTCTGTGAGCAGCGACGCACCCAGGATTTCTATAGTGCCCTGATCCGTTATGATTCTGGCTTTAGTCTGACAGAAGGGCCGGCTGGCTGCGATAGCGACAAATGTATGCTGCCGGATGCGACTGGGCAAAAGTAATGGTTAAACTTTGTTGCGAAGTCCCTCCCGGATCGGGGAGCGTGATACGGTCATTAGCGTTAGTTTATAGTGCAGAACTGGAAAAGGAGACTACCTTGAGTTTGCGGTCATCTTATGCTCCCAATACTCCAATGCGCGAAGATTTTAGTGAATATGTCGCCCATCTTCAGCTTCACATGGCGCTGCAGGCTCGCAACCTAGTCCCAACCCTGACTTCGACAGCCGATAGCCGTGAGCAACTACTTCACCAAACCCAGGCTAATTTTGAAAAACAAATTTCTCGGCAGATCTGCTGATTCCTGCTGATCCCTATCCCGGCATCTATAATTTATTCCATCAGAGTCTTGAACAGACTCTGATTTTTTATTGCTCGCGAAGTTTATAAAACTTCATAATAATAAAGAAGGGCGACCCGACGAAGGTAGTCCTGGTTGCTGCAATTCAGTATGGGTTTGGGGAACTACTTTGCATGTCTTTCGCTCGATCGAGCTTACATCTCGTCGCGATCTGTTGCTTCTATTTATAACAGGTCTTCTATTCTGGGCCAGTTTAGCCTCTCTGTTGCCCACTTTACCGCTTTACTTACAGTCTATCGGGGCCAGCCGCCATCAAATTGGCCTGATTATGGGTGCCTTTGCCGTTGGACTGCTGCTATTTCGGCCATGGGTTGGGCGTCTAGCCGATCGTACCGACTCTCAGCATGGCCGATTTGTTCGACGTAAGCAGGTGTTGATGATAGGGTTGGTCGCTGCCACTGTCGCCCCTCTGGGTTACTTGCTGACCCAATCCATGCCGCTGTTAGCCTTGATTCGTGTCTTTCACGGCCTTAGTATTGCTGCTTTTACCACGGCCTATAGTGCCCTGGTCGTGGATATTTCACCCCAGGAACAGCGGGGCGAGTTGATTGGCTACATGAGCCTGGTCAACCCGATTGGAGTTGCAATCGGGCCTGCTTTAGGTGGCTTTTGTCTTGATTGGGCTGGCTACGGGCCTTTATTCTTGATGGCCAGTGGGTTAGGGCTGATTGCCCTGCTGGCTGTCTGGGGTTTACATTTTGTCAGCCATTCTGGGCCATCTGTAGAGCAGTATGCAACATCGATGCAGCAGCCATTTTGGCGGTTACTGCTGAGCCCCCGCCTGCGCACACCGACAGTCGTCATGCTGTTGATTGGGTTAGCCTTTGGCACCTTAAGTACCTTTGTGCCGCTGTTTATTCAGTCAACTCGGATACCGTTTAATGCTGGCCTGTTTTATACCACAGCAGCGATCGCCAGCTTCGCAGTAAGGTTATTGGTGGGGCGGGCCTCTGACCGTTACGGCAGGGGCAACTTCATCACCCTTGGAATTTTGTTTTACACTGCTGCCATGTTATTCCTCTGGCAGGCCTATCAGGCTCAAACCTTCCTGTTGGCTGCCATTTTAGAAGGGATCGGGGCGGGTACCTTTATTCCCATGACGATCGCCCTGCTGGCTGACCGCTCTGCTGTTCAAGAGCGGGGTCAGGTCTTTAGTCTAGGCATGGCTGGGTTTGACCTAGGGATTGCGCTGGCTGGCCCTGTCCTGGGTTATGTTGCTGATGCCGTGGGCTACCGTGGACTGTTTGGGATTGCCACTGGCCTATGTTTATTGGCCCTGGTGATTTTTACCACTCAAATTAATAAAACCCTAGTCCGGTCTCTCCGCTTTGCCCTGGGCAGTAGCGAAGACGACTACGCCTCTCTTTCTAAGACGGCTTAGCCCGAAAGGTTTGAATACTACGTTCAAACATAAGCGACAGGCGAGGGTAGTCTTCTTTATCAGTGGAGTAAGCAACGGTCCAGATCTGATCAGCCTGCTGCACGATGTAAATTGTCTGCTTAATAGCCTTTTCTCCAACGATGGCTTCAGTAACCAGTCGGCCTGCGGGTCGACCTTGCAGCCTGATCATACTGTGATCGAGCACCTTGATGGGGGCGGGCAAAAACTGGGCTAGGGCATCCACATAACGCTTGAGTGTCATGTCAGGAAGTTGTTGCCCGGCAGATACCAATACATTCGTGACGCCACCCGAAGCATTGGGTTGGGGATCGACAGCAACCAAGGCAAAAATAGCCGGATTTTTTTCAACCATCTGGCCGATCGTGGCAAATGGGTTACCCAGGGATTTAATGCTCTCAATCATGGTTTTTGATTGGGCATCAGTAGGGCTACCTCCTTGAAAGTTAGCCGGTAGAGATAGTTGAATGTCCTGCCCTTGAAACGCTTTCCATCGAGTTTGAGATGCAACTTGAGCCACCTGGATGGGCGCTGCGATCGTAGATTTAGCCAGGAGAGCGGGTTCTCCGATTAAGAGAAGGGATGCGGCTCCTAGCAGTAATCGCTTCTTTGCCTGGCTCATAATTTCTCCTTGAAGGCCATAGAACACCTTAATCAATATCAATTGTGAAGATACTTTAATTTATTGTAAAAATTGTAGCGTGTTTTTTGGCGTTGCTGACTGGATCGGATGACTACTTCCCTGACTCTTTTCTTGGCGTTGCTGAAAATTTGAGCATACAGCACTTTTTTCATACCCAGAACCAGCAACCCCCTTTTCTTTGAGTATGTCAAAATGAACGGGGTAGATATCCAGAGGCTGTCAGTTTCGCGGGGCTATGACAAAATTTGTATTTGTGACGGGTGGAGTTGTTTCCAGTATTGGAAAGGGGATTGTGGCAGCTAGCCTGGGTCGACTGCTGAAGTCTCGCAATTATTCCGTCTCTATTCTGAAGTTAGATCCCTACATTAATGTGGATCCTGGTACGATGAGCCCGTTTCAGCATGGGGAAGTATTTGTCACCGAAGATGGCGCTGAAACCGATCTGGATTTGGGTCACTACGAGCGCTTCACCGATACCTCCATGTCCCGGCTCAATAGTGTGACCACCGGCTCAATCTACCAGGCCGTCTTAAATAAAGAACGCCGCGGCGATTACCAGGGGGGAACGGTGCAGGTGATTCCTCACATTACCAATGAAATCCAGGAGCGCATCTGGCGAGTGGCTCACAACACCACTCCGGATGTGGTCATTACCGAAATTGGTGGCACTGTGGGAGACATCGAATCTCTGCCATTTTTAGAAGCCATCCGTCAGTTTCGTAAAAATGTGGGGCGGGGCAATGTTTTATATATGCATGTCACCCTGATTCCCTGGATTCCCTCAGCAGGAGAAATGAAGACCAAACCGACTCAGCACTCAGTTAAGGAACTGCGATCGATTGGGATTCAGCCTGATATTCTAGTTTGCCGGAGCGATCGGCCGTTGCCGGATGGCTTAAAGCAGAAAATTTCTGGCTTTTGTGATGTGGCAGTGGAGGGGGTGATCACGGCTCAAGATGCCCCCAGCATCTACGAAGTTCCTTTGATTTTGGAAAAGGAAGGGCTGGCAACTCAAGTGATTGATCACTTACAGCTAGAGTTGCGTCAACCCGATCTGACCCAGTGGTCTACGATGGTCGATCGTCTCTATCGCCCCACCCGCCAGGTTGAGATCGCGATTGTGGGCAAGTATGTGCAATTAAGCGATGCCTACCTATCGGTGCTTGAAGCCCTGCGTCACGGCGCGATCGCTCTAGATAGCGCCCTCAAGATTTGCTGGGTTAACTCTGAAGACCTGGAAGCGGGACAGGTGGAACAGTACCTGGCGGGGGTCGATGCCATCATTGTGCCGGGAGGGTTTGGCCCACGGGGGGTGGATGGCAAGATCGCTGCGATCGAGTTTGCCCGCACTCGGCAAATTCCCTTTTTAGGGTTGTGTCTGGGGATGCAATGTTCTGTGATCGAGTGGGCCAGAAACGTCGCTCACCTGGAAGATGCTACCAGCACAGAATTTAATGCAACGGCTCAGAATCCGGTGATTAATCTACTGCCGGAACAACAAGATGTGGTCGATCTGGGTGGCACCATGCGATTGGGGTTGTATCCGTGCCGCCTCGTTCCCCATACCTTGACCTTTCAGCTCTACCAGGAAGAAGTGGTCTACGAGCGCCATCGCCATCGCTACGAGTTTAATAATGCCTATCGCAGTCTGTTTACTGAAACTGGTTACCAGGTCAGTGGCACTTCACCGGATGGCCGCCTGGTTGAAATTATTGAGTTGCCAGGTCATCCCTTCTTTTTAGCCACTCAGTTCCATCCAGAATTTCAGTCTCGCCCCAATCATCCCCACCCCTTATTTAAGGGATTGGTACAAGCTGCATTGCAACGACAACAATCCCATCAGTCAGACCCTACCCCTCCCATCACTCCTGGCACCAGTGAAACCTACGATTTTGAGTTTCAGGAAGCTGACCCACTGTCGGTTTAGTTAGTCTGTATCCCCCCAGGAGTTGCTGCGTTAAAGCGAGCTTCTTTGATTTCTCCCGGCTTACCCATTGCTCTGGCAGAGCCATTGTTGTGAGAAAGCTGAACCGCTCCAGCGTTACCGGAGACTACCGTGAGGGATTGGGTTGCTGTCCAGGCTTTCTGTTCCCCTTTTTGCAAAATTCCCGAAAAGACCGTTTTGCCATCGACGATCACCTCTACCCAGGCCCGATCAGTGGTCTTTAGTGCGACCTGAACGGGCTTATCGGGTGAAGCAGTTGCAGCAGCGGTTGGGCTAACAGTCGGGGACGGGCTTACTTGCAGGTCAGCAGTCGGGGACGGGCTAGAGGTCGGTTTTGGGCTGCGGTTAGCGAACGGGGAGGGTGCACCCGTTGGCGATACAGGCGGGCTGACTGAGGGGGACGGCTGGGATCTTCGGAGCCCGGCGATCGCTGCTGCGAGAACCAATAAAGCCAAACCGCCTGCAATCATCGAGGGCCAAAACTGCCTGAAAACTTTGCCAAATTTCTGATCGGGAATAACTTCAGGCTGGGATGGAGGTTCGGGTATGGGGGTGGAGTCGGCCAGCGGGGGAGGGGCAGAGGGCTCAGTTTCTATTAAGCTGTCAACCACAGGTGATAGAGGGACATCGACAGGGAATTGTCTAGAAATGTCAATTCCATCAAGACTTAATACATCGGCATAGCGGCGAATAAAACCCTGGACAAAGATTGGTTCAGGTAGACGAGCCAGATCCCCGTCTTCGATCGCCTGTAACAACCGCAGTGGAATGTAGGTTTTGAGGGCGACCTGATCAAGGGTAACCCCCTGTAGCTCACGGGCCTGCTGTAGTTGTTCGCCAATTCGCTTAAGTTGCTCCGCCTGCGTGTAATTAGTGTTACTCATGAACCCCTTCAATTTGCCGATTCTGCGTTTTGCGAGTGCCCTTAAGCCAATTTACTATCTCACGAACCACTTGCCAGAGAGAAGCTGGAGATCGTTAAAATAGCAAGAAAGGATGTAAAGAAGTGTAAAAATGCAAAATAAAGTGATTGTGATTATCGGGGCTACGGGTGGTATTGGGTCAGCTCTAACCCGCAAACTCTTACCCACAGGGGCGCGACTGGTGCTGGTTGCTAAAAACCCCGATCGTCTGACCCAACTGATGACTGAGCTATCAGACGTTCAGCCTGAGCAGTTGCTCTCTGCCCCGACTGATATTACTGACCCTAACCAGGTTGAGGCACTCATGCAAAAAGTGGTGTCCCACTTTGGCCAAATCGATGTGCTGGTTAACGCGGCGGGGGCGGGGATGATGAAATTATTTCATAAACTAGACCCCGTGGATCTTGAGCGGATGATTGACTTGAATCTCAAAGGCAGTTTTTACACCAGCCAGGCCGCCGCCAACCTGATGAAGGAACAAAAAAGCGGGCATATCTGTAATGTAATTGGTATTTTAGGTAAACACACCATGCCGATGGCCGCTGCTTACTGCGCCTCTAAATTTGGCGCGGTCGGGTTTAGCAAATGCATGGCCGATGAATTAAGGCGTTATGGAGTCAAAGTAACGTTGTTTTACTTTGGTGGCATTGATACCCCCTTTTGGGATGGGGTGCAATTAAAGGTGGATCGGAGCAAAATGTTACGACCAGATACCGCGGCAGCGGCGATCGTCCAGGCCCTCTCTGTTGAGCCGCAAGCCATTCCAGTGGAAGTTAATATTCAGCCAGAGAGCCATGTATTTTTATAGATAACTCACAGGATACCGCCCACCAATTCATTGCTCTGCCATTCCAGCGTGTCGCCCATTGTCTCGCCGGTATGATAAGCCGCCAACAGCACCTGGCTGGTTTTGCCCCAGGCGATCGCCCCTGTTGCATCCAGCCCGATCGCTCCCAGATCCCGCTGATGCTGATGGGCTTCTGTCAAAGATCTTTCAAACGCAAGGGAGAGCGGCAGGCCATCGGTGACCCGAATCACAATGCGGGCGGCTAGACATTCATTGATGATATCTTCGCCGATGCCAGTACAACTGATGCCAGCCTGGGCTGTGGCGTAATTTCCGGCTGGCATCGCAGAGTCACTGACGCGCCCGATGCGCTCAAAGCCCTTACCCCCGGTTGAAGTCCCTGCCGCAATGCGGCCCTGGCGGTCACGGGCCACCACCCCGATCGTACCGCGGCCAGCGGAGTGATCCACCAGTTCTTTTTCGGCTACCACGCCAGCCATTTCGCGGCTAAAGTTACTCTGCCGCTCCTGTATCCATTCCTGCAACCGAATTTCGGTGAGGGGGTTGAAGGGAGGAGTGTGCAACTCGCGCACCAATTCTGCCGCTCCCAAGTCAGAGAGCACCCGATCGTCGGATTGTTGTAAGGCCAGGGTCAGATCAATTGGGTTTTTAACCCGCATCACATTAATGACACCGCTAAACTGTTGAGTTGCCCCATCCATCAGGGAGGCACTCATGCGAATCTGCCCATCAGATTGCAGTACAGAGCCGGTTCCTGCGTTAAAACGAGGGTCATCTTCTAACAGTTGACACCCCTGCACTACGGCTTCACAGGCCGTTGCGCCCGCCAGCAGTCGTGGGTAAACACTTTCCAGGACTGCCCTCAGCGATCGCCGCACTGCCTCCACACTGCCTTTACCCTGTAATGAGCTACCGGCACCCCCATGAATAATGAGTTTGGGCTGAACAAATGATTCTGACATGGTTAGACCTCAGTGTGGGGTAGTTTCGTCATTGACAGAT
>JBJTUO010000312.1:0-15918 GCA_046080785.1 Leptolyngbyaceae cyanobacterium
TTTTCCCAGGTTAATTGCAGTAACTCTGTGGCCTGATCGGTGAGGCAAGTGGCGGCCTGTAAATCAACCCACAAATTGCCGTAATGCTCCAGAATATAGGGATCGGTGGTGGCGTCGTCCAGGCCAGAAGTAAACCAGGGGCGAGACTGGGTCTGGGTATAGTGCTTGGTAGCTGCAAACGCGTCTTGAGCAATGCCTAAATAAATATTGGCTAAATTAAGCTGGGTCAGACAGGCCCGAATGGTGTGGAAGGGATGGCTTGTTTGAGTGCGACTGCCAAAAATTTCATTAGCGTAAACCAATACATTGTGAAAAGTGATGCTGCCACTATCAGTCTGGCGTTGCCCCATATTCTCCCAGTCGGAGTGAATATAAATACCCTCGCGAGTTGTAGGGACTGCTAAAATTTGTAACTCCCCTGTTTCTGAGTGTACGGCGGTAATGGGTAAGATGTCAGAATCTTTTGAGCCAGAGCAAAAACTCTTGAGACCGTTTAATAAATAGTGATCCCCTGCGGGGGTTAGGGCAGCGCGCAGATCGAGGGGATTTAGCCCATTACACCAAAACCAGTTTTGCTGAACAGTTTCAGCATAGTAGTAGTCTTTTTGATCTGGTGTGCCAAAAATATGGGGAATCACAACCCCCAGGTAATGGTAGGAGAGCACATGGGCAATGGAGCTATCAACCTTAGCCAGCTCGCGAGTAACCTTGAAGGTTGTCATCCAGCTTTCCCCACAGCCGCCATAACGTTGAGGAATGATTAACTGCAACAGACCACTCTGCCGCAGACGATCTCGTTCTCGTTGCGGGGTGCCTGCCTGAATATCACGTTCGATCGCGGTGTGGCTAAATTCTTGGGCTAAAGCAGTGGCTAAGGCAAGGTAATCCTGAGTTGCTTGAGTTGTTTGAGTTGCTTGAGTTGCTTGCATAGTTTGACTCGGTAATTTGCCCACTTTCAGTGTAGATAGGCCAACTTCAAATCTTCAAATCTTAACGGGGTCTGTGGAGTTGAGGGCAGCTAGTTCTACATCGATGGATAGATCCAATGCATTTAGCAGTGTTTCTTTCCATCGCTGAAATCGCAGGTCTGTGCGTTTACGGGGGCGGGGCAGATCAATGGCAAACTCCTGATGAATGCGGCCAGGGTTACCCCGTAGCACAATCACCCGATCGCTTAAGGCCAGAGCTTCCTCAATATCATGGGTGACTAAAACCAGGGTCGGCCGGTCGTATTGCCAAATTTTTAATAAGTGGTCTTGCAATCGCAGTCGAATGAAGGCATCCAGGGCACTAAATGGCTCATCCAGCAGCAAAATTGACGGCTTTGTCACCAGCGCCCTGGCGATCGCGACCCGCTGGGCCATACCACCGGATAGTTGCCGGGGTAAGGCACTGGCAAACTGACTCAAACCGACCCGCTCCAGGGCCGTTGTTACCAGGTCTGCTTTCTCGACTCGCTGGCTATCCTTCAAGCCATTGCCGCTTTCTCTGACCCGATCGCCTAATTTTTCTGGACTTAAGGTTTCCAGGCCAAACTGAACATTGTGATGAACCGTCAACCAGGGCATTAACCTGGGTTCTTGAAATACCACGCCAATTTCAGGATGGGGTTCAACAATTGGCTCACCGTTGATCAAAACCTGACCCGATGTGGGAAGGTCTAACCCCGCCAAAATTCGCATTAGGGTGCTTTTTCCACAGCCGCTGGTGCCTACTAGACTAACAATCTCCCCCGCCTGAATGGTGAGAGAGATAGAATCCAGGGCAACAAACCCATTGGCAAACTGTTTATTCAACTTTTTAATTTCAAGCATGGTGGTCTCAGGGTTGGGAATGGTAAGAGTCTTGCCAATACAAAAGTCGATTGCCGAGCCTGGCCAGGCCCGCATCGGTTAATTTGCCGAAAACAGCAAATAACAGAATACTGGCCAGAATAATAGTGGGCCTGCCTGTGGTCTGCCCATCCACCAACAAAAAGCCTAACCCCTGGCTGGAACCCATAATCTCTGCGGCGACGACAAACATCCAGCCCAGCCCCAACCCACTCCGCAGACCAACGATATAAGCTGGCAGGGTCGCTGGCAAAAATACCCGTTGGATCAACTGCAAAGAATTAAGCCGATGGACTTTACCCACTTCCACCAGCTTGCGATCGACGCCCTGAATTCCGCTCATTAAGTTGAGATAAACCGGGAAAAACACCCCGACCGCAATCAGGGCAATTTTAGAGGTTTCGTAAATCCCCATCCAGAGAATGAAAAGGGGAACCCAGGCCAGAGAGGGGATGTTACGGAGGGATTGCAGCAATGGATCTAACAGCCCATGGAATAACCGGGAATAACCGGTCAATGCGCCCAGAACGGTGGCGATCGCCGCCCCCATTACAAACCCCAGGGCTACCCGATACAGGGTGATGCCAATATGACGAAATAATTCTCCTGTGACAGCCAGTTCCCAAAGGGTAGCCAAGACTGCCGATGGGGCAGGAAGTAAATTGGGTAGGAAGACCCCCAGGCGAGATAAAATCTCCCACCCAATCAGGAGCACCGCTGGCAACAACAAACCTCTTGCCCACCGGAGTCGAAGCAGCACCTGCTGTCGGCGCTTTTGGCTGCGAACAGGTACACCATCCGTCAGGCGATCGGTCAAGCTAGAGGAACGATTCATAGGAAATTCACTGCCTGGGACTATTGCTTGGCAATTTTTTCGGCATATTGGGGCGCAATTAACTCAGCCACCGTCTGATTCACATCCACGGATTGTTTAATCACACCGCTCTTTTTCAAAACATCCCCCGCCGCCAGGATCACCTGCTTCTGTTGCTCGCCAATCCGTGAGGGCGATAAATCGGTGCGTTCCAATTGTTTAGCCGCGACCGCATCACTTAGGTTGGCATTCCTAGCCAGAATTTGCTTGAGCTCCTTAGGATTCTGCAAGGCCCACTGCTTTGCCTTTTCGTAGGAGGTCAAAACCCGTTGCACATAGTCAGGATATTGCTGGGCAAACTCTTGACGGACATTGAGAATGCCATAGCTATTAAAAGCTGGTTCCCGGAAAAACAAGCGCGATCCCTGCTCTAGCTCAGTCTTTGCCATATTGGGATCTAGCCCTGCCCAGGCAGCGACTTCTCCCTTTTCTAAAGCGGCCCGACCATCGGCGTGCTGAAGCTGAATAATCTCAACATCTTTGTCACTGAGCCCAAACTTATCGAGCGATCGCAACAGAAAAATATAGGGGTCAGTGCCTCGCGTAGCAGCCACCTTTTTCCCTTTCAAATCCGTAACCGATTGGATAGACCCATCTTTTTGCGTCACCAGGGCCGTCCATTCTGGTTTAGAAAAGACATAAACCGATTGAATGGGGTTGCCATTTGCCTTGCCGATCAGGGCGGCAGCACCAGCGGTTGAGCCAAAGTCAATACTACGGCTATTGAGAAACTCTAAGGCCTTATTACTGCCCTGACTTAATACCCATTCCACCTTGATCTGATCTGGCTTTAAATTATCCTCTAACCAGCCCTTCTCCTTTAAAACCAGGCTGACCGGGTTGTAGTAAGCGTAGTCTAAGCGAATGGTATCTGGTCGAGTTGCGGTAGGTGCGGAGGTCTGATGACTGCAACTGTTGAGCAATGAAACGCAAAATACCAACACCAGCCCGATCAACCACGCCGGCAGCTTGAATAATTTGGTCAGACTAAAAGTTTTTTGTCCAATGTTCATTACTGTATATTCCCACGATGTCGAGTCTGTCTAGTTGTTGTCCCCATATCAACAGGGAAAATTGGTCTCGGTAGTTGCCATCTTTATAAGCATCAGTGTAAACCAGGTTGTTGCCCCAGAGTTCACCATCCGATAACTCCCGCTCAATTTGGCTGCAAAACATACTCACCCCCTATTCAGCGTGAATCAATGGTTTAGGATTGGTGAGAGCGGGGGGCAGGGCGCTCACCAGTGCAGACAGCGATCGCTGCAACCGTTGTTCCAGTTCTTCTTCTAGCAGAATGCCGCCATCCTGCTGCCGCTGGATTTGTTGATCGATGGCGTAGACAGTAGGGATAAAGTGTTGCGCTCCCAATTCGGAAAGCACAGGTTTCAGGGCGTAATCTAAGGCCAGATAGTGGGCGATCGTGCCCCCCGTCGCCAGGGGAAATAGGACTTTGTCAACCAGGGATTTTTGCGGCAGTAGATCGAGGAAGGCTTTTAAGACGCCGGTGAAAGAAGCCTTATAGATTGGGGTCGCAATAATCAGCCCATCCGCCTGCTCAATCAAAGATTTAGCCGGGTTCAAGGCTGGGCTATCGTAGCGACCCAAGACTAAATCTTCTGCTGGCAAGTCTCGCACCGCGAGGATGGTGGTCTGAATTCCCTGCTGTTTTAACCAATGGCTGGCATATTCTAACAGGCTGTAGGTTCTGGAAGGATGGGATGGACTTCCGGCGATCGCGACAATTTGGGTCATAGAGAATACCTCCGATGGGGGATGGTTTAATGCAATAGCTCTGAGTAGAGCAGTGATGCTTGTGATGATCGTTCAATCACAGGGGTTGATTTACGCAACACACGTTCCAGAATGTTCTGTACTAGAGTTGCAAACTCCCCATCGCCTCGGTTGCGAGGCCGGGGCAATAGAATTGGCAAATCTAAGGTGATTTTGCCCTCTTCCAACAACACAACCCGGTCTGCCAGGATGACGGCCTCTTCTACGTCGTGGGTAATTAGCAGCGTGGTAAACTGCTGTTCTTGCCAGAGGGTTTCAATCAACTGCTGCATCTCAATGCGCGTCAGGGCATCCAGGGCACCCAGGGGCTCATCCAGCAATAGCAAGCGGGGCTGGCTGACGAGAGCCCGCGCCAGTGCCACCCTTTGTCGTTGCCCCCCGGAAAGCACCGCAATCCATTCCTCTGCCCGTTCTGCCAAGCCAACCTGCTGTAAGGCCCATGTCGCCTTTAATTGCCAGTTGCCGCGCAGACCAAGCCCGACGTTTTCAGCGACTCGTTTCCACAACAGTAAGCGGGAATCTTGAAACATCATGCGTACAGCGGGGTTAATCTGGCGCACTGGTTCGCCGTCAATCAAAATACCACCGCAGGTGGGCTGCTCCAGACCCGCAATCAGCCTGAGAAAGGTACTTTTACCGCAACCGCTCCGCCCCACGATCGCAACAAATTCTCCCCCATTAATCGTCAAGTTTAGATCCTGGAGCACAGGGCGCTGGGTAAAGGTTTTGCCCAGATCCATAATATTGAGATGGGAACCTCGAATCGGTGGGGTCATACTTGCCTCAACTAAAAAATTGATTAGCGCCAAACACCTAGACCTCTTGATAGCTGGGATGCCATTGCAGCAAGCGAGTTTCCAAAAAGCGGGCGATCGAATCTGCCAGCTTCCCCAGCAAGGCATACATCAGAATGCTGAAGACCACAATGTCTGTTTGGAGAAACTCCCGCGCATTCATGGCCATGTAGCCAATCCCTGTATCTGCTGCGATCGTCTCGGCCACAATCAGGGTCAACCACATGATACCCAGGGCATAGCGAACGCCCACCAAAATCGAGGGTAGGGCACTCGGCAAAATAATCTGGGAGAACAGTTCCCATGGCTTTAGGCCATAGACTCGCCCCATTTCTAACAAATCTTGATCAACGGTACGGATGCCATGGAAGGTGTTGATGTAAATAGGAAACAGCACCCCGATCGCAACTAGAAAAATACGAGCCTTATCATCAATTCCAAACCATAAAATCACCAGGGGGATCATGGCCAGGTGAGGAATATTCCTTAACATTTGAATTGATGTATCCAGCAGTCGCTCAGACAAACGAAACGTACCATTTAGCAAACCAAGGATGAAGCCAAGGGAACCACCAATAGCAAAGCCGGTCAGCGCCCTCGATGCACTGGCATAGACATGGCGAAACAGCTCGCCAGATACAGCCAGTTGGATACCAGCCTGGGCAACGGCAGTGGGAGCGGGTAAGACCCGATTAGAAATAAGGCCAAACTGAGACAACAACTGCCAGATTAGAATGATAGCGATGGGTACTCCCCAGGGTAGGAGTTTTTGCAGTTGCTTTTTACTGACATAGGTTGCCATTGGTTTTTCTTGATAGATTAAATCGCTGCTTACTAATCCACTGTTGTTGTGGAGCGATTGGAAGTCACTTGCCTGGGAAAATGGTCGTTGGCAACAACTTCTCCAAAGGGACTGAACATGACATGCCCCTCCTGCGCCGTTACATGGTCTAGGGGTAACCGGGGAAAGAGCAATTCTGCGACCCGGTAAGCCTCTTCCAGATGGGGATAACCAGAGAGAATGAACGTATCAATTCCTAAATTGGCATACTCTAACAGGCGGGCCGCCACCGTATCGGGGTCGCCCACCAGGGCTGTTCCTGCACCGCCCCGCACCAGGCCAATCCCAGCCCAGAGGTCGGGGCTGATCTCCAACCCGGTTTGGTTCCCATTATGTAAAGCTGTCATCCGTTGCTGCCCAGCGGAGTCTAGTCGGGAATAAGCTTTTTGGGCTGTGGCAATGGCTGTGTCATCGACATAGCGAATCAGTTGGTTGGCTGCATCCCAAGCCTCACTTCTTGTCTCCCGCACAATCACATGGAGCCGAATCCCAAATTCTAGGGTGCGCCCCTGTTGTGCAGCCAGTTGGCGCACCGTTGCGATCTTGTCTGCCACCTGGGCGGGTGGCTCGCCCCAGGTCAAGTAAACATTGACATGTCTAGCGGCAATCTCCTGGGCGATCGCAGAAGAGCCGCCAAACCAGAGGGGAGGATAGGGCGTCTGGACACTGGGGAACAGCAGTTTGCCACCTTGTACATCTAGATAATCGCCCTTAAAGTTAGCCTCTTCACCGCTGGCAATGTCACGCCAAATTGTCAGAAACTCATCGGTCAACCGATAGCGATCGTCATGGCTGAGATGCACCCCATCCCCCACCAACTCAACGGGGTCACCCCCCGTTACCACATTAATCAAAAGCCGCCCCCCAGACAGGCGATCGAAGCTGGCAGCCATGCGGGCAGCCACACCGGGGGACATTAAGCCGGGGCGGATGGCTACCAAAAATCGCATCTTTTCAGTGTGGGTCACCAGAGTAGAGGCAACAACCCAGGCATCTTCGCAGGAACGCCCGGTTGGCAGTAAGGCCCCGTAGTAACCAAGATGATCAACCGCTTGAGCAATCTGACGCAGGTACTTAAAGTCCGTCGATCGACCACTGACACGGGTTGCCAGGTAACGACCATCCCCATGGGTCGGTATGAACCATAATGCTTTCACAATTTAGGCACCTCCCGTCAGCTCAGAATCTTCCTGGAAAAAGGTTGAATTTCAAAATAAATGGATATTAACAAGGGTGCAACTCAAAAATACGGCAACTTTATAAAGTTTTAGGAGTTAATTTCCTGGGAGTGTATTATTGCACGTTAAAACAAACGGTAAAAGTACTTGGGATACAGAATTTCCAGAACCGGGATTTTTCTTCTGAATTGCAAAAAAATAAGAAATCTAGACTTTCATCACGTTTTTACTTGATTTTCCTAAAACCGATATGCAATGATGATCACTTAAATACTGTAAATCTACCAAGAATAAGTATTTTACTTCTCTTCTGGGGGGATTCGCTAAAAGCGACGGGCTATTGGCCCGGCAAGCCTTGTTTTTGCATAGTCGTGCTTCGATTCCGCTCAGCACTCGGCCAATCCTGGGTTGAGCGGAGCCGAAACCCTGTCTAACTGCAATATCTTTGATTGCCAGGTTAATAGGAGGATACAGAAGGTAAGATTGTGGCTTCTTGTCGCGCCTCGCAGTGGTATCCTCTTCCGGTTCATTCCCGTTGAGAAGTTGAGATTTTGCTGACTTCTGATTATTAACATGGTGTGAGGATAACAATGACAATAACAGTGACTCAACGGCATTTGTCCTGGGTTTTTCCAGTTCTTTTGGGCTTGGGGGGGCTGATTCCAGTCTCTGCTGATGCGGTTGAGCCTGCCGCTTCTGGATTAAGCGGTGCCGATGCCAATGCTCAAACAGATGTTTTGAAACAGGTAGCAGATTACAGTATCCCGACCAATAGTTCAGGGGTATTGATCAATCAGGTCACCTCTGTTTCTCAACTCACAGATGTTAGGCCAACCGATTGGGCCTTTCAGGCATTGCAATCCCTGGTGGAGCGCTATGGTTGTATTGTGGGCTATCCTGACAAAACCTTTCGCGGCAACCAGGCCCTAACCCGCTATGAGTTTGCCGCAGGGCTGAATGCTTGTTTAGATCGGATCAATGAATTGATTGCCGCCAGCACTGCCGATCTGGTGAAAAAGGAAGATTTGCTTGCATTACAGCGTCTGCAAGAAGAGTTTGCCGCTGAGTTGGCTGGCTTAAAGGGTCGATTAGACGCGCTGGAAGTACGAACCGCCACTCTAGAGAAACAGCAGTTTTCGACGACCACCAAGTTGCAGGGGGAAGCAATCTTTGACATTGCCAGCGCCTTTGGCAACGATCGGGCCTTAAACTCCGATCAATGGCGGGTGATTAACAGCTTTCCAGATGGCTCTGCTGCTCAAAATGCAGCCATTCGGACGGCCTATGGCAATACCAATCCAGCGGTTAAAGATAATCCCATCTTTAGTGACCGGGTGCGGCTCAACTTAAACACCAGCTTTACCGGTCAAGATCGTCTATTAGTCCGCTTAGAGGCCAATAACACCACCGCCTTTAATGCGCCAATTACAGGAACAAACCAGACTCGCTTAGGTTGGGATGCCACTCAAAATCTGGATAACAGTATTCAACTGGGTAAAGCGTTCTACCAATTCCCAGTGGGTAATGCACTCAACGTGATTGTGGATGCGATCGGGGGTGAATTTTTTAGTAATTTCAATAACTTTAGCCCCTACTTTCAAAATCCTGCCACGGGTGCAGTTTCCCGATTTGGCCGATTCTCCCCGATTTACCGCACCAGCAATTCAGGGTCAGGCAACAATACGGGCGCTGGGCTGAGTCTAAACTACAAGATCAGTCCAGATTTCACCTTTTCTGCGGGCTATCTTGCCAGACGACCAAATAACCCAGTCGATGGCCAGGGGTTGTTTGACGGCACCTACGCCGCCCTGGCACAGTTAGCCTTTCAGCCCAACAAAAACTTTGGGATTGGTCTGACTTACTCTCACGCTTACTACAGCGGGTCTGCCAATGATGTAGCGGTCTCCGGTGCCTATGGCACAGCCTTTTCTAACCAACCCTTTGGCGCAGGCTTTGGCAGTACGGCAGCCGCCCCCCGTGGTGTGCCGACTTCTGCCAACAACTTTGGGCTGCAAGCCAACTATTTGATCTTCCCAGGGTTTGCGGTCTCGGCATGGGGGCTTTATACCCAGGCGATCGCAGAAAGTGGAGTGGGTCTGGCAAACGTGAATACGGGTGCCAAAGCTGATATCTGGAGTTGGGCCGTTGGTCTAGCATTCCCCGATTTGTTCCAGAAAGGGAATCTGGGTGGTTTGATCTTTGGTCAACCCCCCAAGGTCACCAGTAACGACTTCGGCCCTGCTGTTACCACAGCAACATCACCCAGACGGGTTGATAGTGATACCTCGTTTCACATCGAAGCCTTGTACCTCTTCCAGGTCTCCAAAAATATCTCGATTACACCGGGATTTTTTGTTGTCTTAAATCCTGAAGACAACAGCAACAACGATCCACTCTATGTCGGTGTGATTCGGACTACATTCCAGTTCTAAGCCCAAGTTTTACCGCTTTTCACACAACGGCGTTGCTGATTCTAGGTATGAAAAAAGTACGGCATGCTCGAAACTTCGGTTCAATTCATAGTGCTTTTCAGCAACGCCCACCCAACCCATCTAATTTCTAGGAGTTCAAGGTGTTGACGCAGTTTAAGGCATTGCCATTGTCAGCAATCATTCGGCGGTTTTGGCAACCCTTCAAAAAAGATTCCAGGGTTTGGGCTAGTCTGTTTGCGATCGGGCTGAGCCTAAGCTTTGCAGTTTCTGCCTGTGCCCCCACGACGACGAGCAACACTGCTGTTTCTCCCACGGCGGCACCAGCTACGACTTCCAGTCCCAGCGCAAGTTCCAATCCCACCGCCACCACAGTCCGAATCGGGTATCAGAAAGCAGCGACCATTCTCAGCTCCTTGAAAACAAAAGGTAGTTTAGAAAAAGCCTTCGCCCCCTCCGGTGTCACAGTAACCTGGACAGAGTTTTCCGCTGGGCCACCGATGCTGGAAGCACTCAATGCCGGGTCAATTGACTTTGGATATACAGGGGAAGCGCCCCCCATCATTGCCCAGGCAACTGGAGTCCCGGTTCGGTATGTGGCCTACGACCCCTGGAGCACGAAGGCGGAAGCGATCGTCGTTAAAAAAGACTCCCCGATTAAAACAATCACGGAGTTGAAGGGGAAAAAGGTTGGGGTTGCCAAAGGTTCCAACACCCACTATCTGGTTATCAGCGCCCTGAAATCCGTAGGATTAAAGCCCACGGATATTCAGTTTGTCTTTCTAAAACCAGCAGATGCTCGCGCTGCCTTTGAACAGGGTAATATTGATGCCTGGGCCATCTGGGACCCCTATCTCGCTGTTGCCGAGGCTAAAGCAGGGGGCCGGATTTTGGTAGACGCGACTGGCTTAGCGCCCAATCGCGGATATTACCTGGCTTCTCAGTCCTTCGTAGACCAGTCTCCCACTACGGTAAAAGCTCTGCTGGATCAGGTCAACAAGGAAAGTGATTGGGCAGCAAGTAACCCTACGGAAGTGGCTAAGTTTCTGGCTCCATCTCTGGGGATTGATGCTGCGGTCTTAGAAACCGCAGAAAAACGGCGGGAGTATGGTGTTTTACCGCTGACGGATGAGGTCATCAGTAAACAACAGGCGATCGCCGACACCTTCAAATCGATTAATCTGATTCCTAAACAGGTCAGCATCAAAGAAGCCGTCTGGTCAGGCAGTTAAACCTATGCAGTTCTCAAGCAACACCCAACAGCTTCAAACCGATGTGCTTGTGATTGGTGGCGGCACGGCAGGCACCATGGCAGCCATCAAAGCAAAGCAGGCTAATCCTGAAGCGGATGTGTTGATTTTGGAGAAGGCTAACATTCGCCGGAGTGGGGCGATCGCCATGGGGATGGATGGGGTAAACACCGCTGTCATCCCTGGTTTCTCTACTCCGGAGCAATATACGCGGGAAGTCACGATCGCCAATGATGGCATCTTGCATCAGAAAGCGGTATTGCAAACAGGAACGTTGGGCTTTGAAACCATCCAAGAACTAGAACGGTGGGGCGTTCAATTTCAAAAAGATGCCCAGGGTAACTACGATGTCAAACAGGTGCATCGGGTGGGGAAGTATGTGCTGCCGATGCCAGAAGGCAAGGACTTAAAGACAATTTTAACGCGCCAGGTGAAGCGGCACAAAGTCAGGGTCACTAATCGGGTGATGGCGACTCGCATCTTGGTACAGGCTGGTCGGGCGATCGGCGCGATCGGTTTTGACGTGCGGAGTGGCGATTTTGTTGTGCTTCAAGCTAAAGCGGTGATTCTCTGTACAGGAGCCTGTGGCCGCTTGGGGTTACCTGCTTCTGGCTACCTGTACGGCACCTATGAAAATCCCACCAATGCCGGGGACGGCTACTCAATGGCCTACCACGCTGGGGCAGAATTGACCAATATTGAGTGCTTCCAGATCAACCCCTTAATTAAAGACTACAACGGGCCTGCCTGTGCCTATGTAGCAGGCCCCCTGGGTGCCTATACCACCAATGCGGAAGGCTACCGCTTCATTAACTGCGACTACTGGAGCGGTCAGATGATGCTGGAAATCTGGAAGGAATTAAATTCAGGGAAAGGCCCAATTCAACTAAAAATGACCCATCTGGATGAGGACACGATCGCAGAGATCGAGTCGATTCTCTGGAGCAACGAGCGCCCCAGTCGTGGCCGCTTCCATCAGGGCAGAGGAGAAAACTACCGGACCCACGGGGTTGAAATGAATATTTCAGAAATTGGGTTGTGCAGTGGTCACAGTGCTTCTGGGGTATGGGTGAATGAAAAGGCTGAAACCACAGTACCAGGGTTGTATGCCGCTGGGGATATGGCCAGTGTGCCCCACAATTACATGATTGGAGCCTTTGTGTTTGGTCGTCTGGCCGGGGAGAATGCGGTGCAGTATGGCCAAGGGCTGGAGCATCTGCAACCAGATGCGGAACAACTGGAGGCGGAAAAAGCCAAACTCTATGCTCCCTTAAGTCGACCCAATGGCATACCCCATACCCAGGTGGAATATAAACTGCGTCGGTTGGTGAATGACTATTTGCAACCACCGAAGGTAACCAACAAGATGGAAATTGGGCTGCGCCATTTTGTTCAGTATCACGAAGCCCTGGAGCACATGGGCGCACGGGATCCCCATGAATTGATGCGCTGTACAGAAGTTCACTTTATTCGAGATTGTGCGGAGATGGCGGCGCGGGCTTCTCTCTATCGCAGAGAAAGTCGATGGGGGCTGTACCATTACCGGGTCGATTTTCCAGACAAGAATAACGAGGAGTGGTTTTGTCATGTCAATTTGAAAAAAGATGAATTGGGAGAAATGACGCTCTTCAAGCGACCTGTAGAACCCTATGTCGTAGAAGTTGATTTGCAGAAAGACATTTATACTGTGACAAATCATTAAGGAGAAAAGGAATGGCGCTCATTAATCAACGAGTCGATGTCCCAGTGATTGTGGATGAATCTAAATGTTTAGAAAAATGTACGGCCTGTATTGAGGTGTGCCCCTTAGATGTCCTGGCCAAGAATCCTGAGACCGGCAAAGCCTACATGAAATACGACGAATGCTGGTTTTGTCTGCCCTGTGAAAAAGAGTGCCCGACAAAGGCCATTACCGTGCAAATTCCTTTTTTACTGAGGTAGCAGCGTGTCAGAAGCGGATGGCGTTGAACTTCAGCAATGGCTAGAATTACTGCAATCTCAACGGGTAGGCGATCGCTTGATCGCGGTTAAAGCGCTCCAGCATTTGGGAGATGAAGCCGCGATTGAGCCGTTAATTCTAGCTTTGCAGGACGACAGTAGGGCGGTGCAAAAATTGGCGGTGTCTGCCCTGTGGGAATTTGCCAACCCCAAGGCGGTACCTGCTTTAGTTAAGGCACTTGCTGTCACCGATCCATCTGTCCGAGAGGAAGCCCAATCCGCTTTGGCAGAGTTGATTTCCTCTGAGCATTTATTACTATTACTGGATGCATTGCACCAAAATGACACCAATCTACAATTGAGTGTGCTGATCCTGTTACGTAAGATTCACGATGTCCAGGCATTGCCCTATATTTTGTCGTTCCTTCAGTCTGGCGACCCAGCTTTGCGAGAGGCGGCAGTCACGACGGTGCGGTACTTAAACCAGGTCGATCGCTGCCCCCCCGTGCTGGATTTATTGACCGATCCGGCGGAAACAGTGCGTCGTGAAGTGGTGCTAACCCTGGGACATTTAGCTGACCAGGGAGTAATTGCCGCCCTAGGACAGGCCCTATTGCACGATGTCGATTGGCAGGTGCGTCGTAATGCAGCCAAGGCGCTTGCGATTCACGATGCAGCAGAATCAATTCCCTACCTCGATCTCGCCTTACAGGACGAACATTGGCAAGTACGAAAATTTGCAACAAAGGCCCTGCAAAAAACTGCGGACGACCGGGTATTGCCCAATCTGATGCAGGCATTAGTGGATGAAACCTCTGATGTACGCAAAGAAGCCGCGATCGCCCTGGGGCAATTAAACAATCTTGCAGCTTTACAGGGGTTGCAACAAGCCCTGGATGACCCAGACCGAGAAGTTAGCATCTTTGCACAGCGGGCGATCGACCAGTTAAAACAGTTCTAGTTCTCCACAAATCTATGGAGAACTAGGCTTATTGAAAGGGTGAGGACGGGCTGAGTAGTTACCTTGACTCATGGATATGCTTGTACTATGATATTTGCCATGAAAACATTGTTTGCAAAGCGTTCGCGTTAGCGATTTGAAACAAGAAAAACCAACCGCGAGCAAGAAAAATCCGCGCTCTACCCATTAGAGTGAGCGTCGGGATGATGTCACTATTATCGACACAAGGAGTTTCGACGATGCCCCTATCCATTGGAGATACCGCTCCCGCTTTCACTGTAAAAGACACCAATGGCAATACTGTTTCTTTGGCAAATTATGCTGGTAAAACCGTAGTGCTGTATTTCTACCCCAAAGACGACACTCCCGGTTGCACTAAGGAAGCCTGTGGTTTTCGGGACAACTACAGCCAGTATTTAGATCAGGGAATTACTGTCTTTGGTGTGAGTATGGATGATGAAGCCTCGCACCAGCAATTTACCGATAAGTTCAATCTGCCCTTCCCCCTGTTGGCTGACACCAACGGTGTGATTACCAAAGCCTACGATGTTGAAGGTGACATGAATGGCATTAAATACGCCAAGCGAGTAACCTACGTAATTAACTCAGATGGCAAGATTCAGCAGGTTTACACCAGTGTGAATACTGAAACTCATGCCAATGATATTTTGGCAGATGTAGCTTAGGCCTACTTGCAGGTTCACCCATTCTGTTGATATTTCCACCAGCTTTGCTTCGGCCCATTACCCGATCGCCACTATTCCTTTTCCAGCAACCTGGTCAATCCAGCAACCAGGCGACTGGCCCCTGCGATCGCAGTTTCGGTTTGCAGCGCGCCATAGCTCACTCGCAGATAACATCCTGCTGTTAGTCCAAAAGTTGTTCCTGGTAAGACTGCAACCTGATGATCGTGAATCAGGGCTTGCACCAGATCCATGGCATTACGGGTTGTGTGTAGTCTGAGTAAAAAGTAAAAGGCACCCTGGGCTGGTGGCACGACACATAAATCAGAGATGCGACTCAGTTCTTGCATCATCAACTGACGATTGGCGGCGATCGTGCTTAACCGCTGCTGGCAATAGCTTCTCCCCGCTTGCAGGGCCGCCAGTGCCCCATACTGGCAAGGCACAGGGGGGCAAATGAGATTGGTGTCTTGAATCTTCATAATGGGTGTCATCAGGTGCTCTGGAATCACCATGTAGCCGATGCGCCAACTGGCAAATCCGTAGGCTTTAGAGAGGCTAAAGAGAGAAATGGTGTAGGGTTCACTTCCCGGTATGCTGGCGGCGGCAAAGGGGTTTACCCCATCGTAGGTAAAGTACTCGTAGGCTTCATCCGTGATGTGATAGAGCCCACGGGTGCGACAGAGTTCGTTGACTGCTTGCAGACTGGCGGACGGGTAAACAACACCGGTGGGGTTATTGGGTGAAATGGTGACCACGGCACGGGTTCGGTTAGTGATGGCCCGTTGGATTGCCTCCAGTTGAAGCTGATAAACCTGATCTGTCGGCACCAAGACGGGGTGGCATCCCGCTATCTGGATGGCCATCTCATGGTTGAAGTAATAGGGCACCTGCAAAATCACTTCGTCGCCGGGTTGAGTGATCGCCAGCACCGCATTGAGAAAGCCCATGTTACTGCCAGCGGTCACCACAACCTGACGTTGCTGCATTGGAATATGGTTCTCGGCAACCAGTTTTTCAGCGATCGCCTGTCTCAAGGGTGGAATGCCTGCCACACTCTGATACTTGTGATTATCTGGGTCTTCTAAGGCTTTGGAGAGTTGGGCGATCGCCTCTTGCGGTGGGCCATAGTAAACCACCCCCTGCCCCAATGAAATGGTGCCTGGATGTTGGTGAATTAACTCCCCAACCAGGGGTATCACTGGCAACTGCACCCCATCCATGCGGGTTGCTCGCATTTGCATCTAGATCAGCCCTCCAATTGATAGGGCCTACCGCCCTGGTAATAAGTACTTAGTCATGAAAAATGACCTGGTATTACCCCCGGCTGTCGCCGTCCTCCTTTGT
>JBJTUO010000313.1:0-2754 GCA_046080785.1 Leptolyngbyaceae cyanobacterium
CCAATCCAATTATCCTGCGAGAAGCGCAAGACGATTACAATTACGATAAAGAGCGAAGGTAAGCCCTAAGTTCCACGGTTTGCCTTGAAGTCAGCAGACTTGGAAGGTAGCCAGATTTGTCTCAACATTGCCTATGGCCAAGCTGAAGCGGCAGTCTAAGCAGTCCGGCGATCGCGGCGTTGCCCTCACCGATGAACAGCAGGTGGCGCTCAAAGCTTTGGATGGTTTTGTGCAGGGTGATGAAAAGCTGTATCTACTGACGGGCTATGCCGGCACTGGAAAAACCACCCTTTTGCAGGCTTTGATTGCCCAACTGCGGCAGCGGGGTGACCAGCGCCCCATTGTCATGACCGCTTTTAGTAACAAAGCCACCAAAGTACTGGCGACTATGGCGGCCCAGTGGCGGCTAGAGATTGACACCATGACCTGCTGTAAACTGCTGGGGCTACGGCCTGTGATTAATGAAGAGGATGGCAGGCAGGTGTTTCAGGTCGATCGCAAGCAGGGGAGCCAGATCGACCGCTATCGCCTGGTAATCGTGGATGAATGCTCCATGATCAATGAGGAACTGTGGGAATTGCTGGTAAATGCGGTCTCGAATCTGTACCACGGTACCCAGATGCTATTTGTCGGTGACCCGGCCCAACTACCGCCCGTGAATGAACAGGAGTCGGCCTGTTTTCGTCAGATTGGTCAGCGGGCCCAATTGACCAAAGTGGTGCGGTATGGCGGGGCGATCGGTGTGATTGCTGAAGACATTCGTCGCAATTTGGCGCGAGACCGATTCCCTGTTTTTTGCACCGACACCAACACAGATAAAACCGAAGGTTGCTTTGTGCTGTCGCGTCGGGATTGGGAAACCCTACTGGTTCGGGCCTTTACCAGCCCGAAGTACCAGAAAAATCCGGATCAGGTGCGGGCTTTGGCCTATACCAACCGTCGAGTCGCTCAGATCAACCACCTGATTCGCAGTGCTATCCACAGTTCTAATGCTCTACGGTTTGTCGCTGGCGAGCGACTGATTGCGATTAATCCCTGCCTGGAAGGTGAATCCATCATTCTACCCACCTCGGCTGAATGTGAAGTGCTCCATGCGGTGCGGGGGCGTGACGGTGAATGGCCAGTCTGGATTTTAGAAGTTGAAACAGAAGAAGGGGATTACCGAACCCTACAGGTACTACACGAATCCAGTCAAGCTTCATTTCAGGCCCATCTTGACTTCTTAGCCCAAGAGAAACGCTGGCAGGAATTTTGGGAGTGGCGGCAACGATACCATGATGTAGATTATGCTTACTGCCTCACCATCCACAAAAGTCAGGGGTCGACGTTTCAAGATGTGTTTGTGGATGTGCCCTCGATGCAGGTCAATCGCAATATTGTGGAACGCAACCAACTCTGCTATGTTGCCGTTACCCGTGCTGCCAAACGGCTTTTTTTATATCAGTTAAGCTATGCGAGCCAAGATTCGTGATACAGAACTTTACTTTGACATCGAAGGGGCAGGGTTAGTCCCTGATGGAGATCGGATGCAGGAGAAACCAGTCGCCTTTTTGGTGCATGGTGGCCCTGGTGCAGACCATAGCAGTTTTAAACCAACCCTATCGGCCTTGAGTGACAAAATGCAATTGGTCTACTTTGACCATCGGGGGCAGGGCAGATCGGCGAGGGCCCCCAAAGAAACCTACACGTTGGAAAATAATGTGGAAGACATGAATGCCCTGCGGCAATACCTGGGGCTAGACCAAATTGTTGTGATTGGGGCTTCCTACGGCGGCATGGTGGCATTAACCTACGCCAGTCGCTATCCTGAAACGGTGTCTCACCTAATCGTGATGGTGACTGCTGCTAACTTTGGTTTTTTAGAACAGGCCAGGGTAAATCTGCAAACCAGAGGGACAACAGCACAACAGGCGATCGCCCAGTATTTGTGGGATGGAACCTTCCGGGATGATGACCATCTCAGAGAATACTTTCAGGTGATGGGGCCGCTCTATGCCCTCACCTTTGATCCAGATGCAGCAAAGACCAGCGGGCAGCGGGCCATTCTCTCGGCAGATGCAATCAATCAGGCATTTGGTGGCTTCCTCCGCACCTATGATATTCGTCACCAGTTACCCCGCATTACCGCCCCAACCCTAGTGATTGGTGCTCGCCATGACTGGATTTGCCCCCCAGAGTTTTCTCAAGAGATCGCCCAGATGATCCCCCATGCAGATTTGCGCATTTTTGAGCATAGCGGCCATTCCATTCGTGTTGATCAGCCAGAAGCCTTGCTGGATGCGATCGCAGGCTTTATTGCGTAGGATTCTATCTAGATTACCGGCATGGCATTTAAGCTGGGAAATTCTGGGTAGGCTAGGAGTCAGGAGACAAGGAGTCAGGAGATCAAGGAGTCAGGAGATTAAGGAGTTAGGAGATTAAGGAGTTAGAAGTCAGAAGTTAGGAGATTAAGGAGTTAGGAGATTAAGGAGTTAGGAGATTAAGGAGTTAGGAGATTAAGGAGTTAGGAGATTAAGGAGTTAGGAGATTAAGGAGTTAGAAGTCAGAAGTTAGGCAAATTGCTAAATTCTGACTTCTGAATTCTAAACCTCGTCTAACTTGAAACCTGGAGTTTACCTCACCCTGCGGGAAGCAGGCTACGCCCTCTGGGAGAGCGGTCGGGGGTGAGGGGGCAGAACTACGGTTCTCACCATGAACTTGGTTTAGCTTCTGGATTCTGCCTTCTAGCTTCTGGATTCTGCCTTCTAGCTTCTG
>JBJTUO010000314.1:0-15845 GCA_046080785.1 Leptolyngbyaceae cyanobacterium
ATGCGCCCTTGCCGTCAGTTGCAAGGGTTTCCTTTGCAATCTCAACTCCTGTATTTTGTCCCGCTTTGCGTTGCTACCCACGCTGAGTTGATTCAAGGAGGATGATCATGGCGTTCAGCATCATACACGTTGTAGGATCAAATTTACAGAAGAGGAACTGGCTGAATCTCAGACCAGACGGATGGCTCATAACAGGGGCTTCTCCAGGTTACGGCGGTGTCTGTCCGGAGTTTGAGGTTTACCCTTATAAAGGAGTTAAGGGAGTTGCGTAAAAATAAAATCCCAACGATGCGTTACGGCTAGCGCCTAACACATCCTACGGCGGGTATATTATTTAATTGCGACTCCCTTAAGGGATACAAAAAGGAACCGCGTTCCTTTTTGTCCCGCCTTGCGGTGGTAGCCAACATGCTCACAGACAACTCGTTGTTGAACAACACGCTCAGCATTGGGCAAACTAGAGTAATAGCCCCTCGAATGCTTGGCGGTTGAGTCCGGTCATCGCTCGTAGCAGCCGATTTTGATTGAGGATGCGGTCTAAGTTCAACATTGATATTGCCCTACCCGATTGTTTGTTATTATCCCTTATTGCCCAACAAGTCTATTATAAAAAGTGCGATCGCAGATATTTGGGAGACTACCCTATGGCAACATTGCGATTAGACAATGGCAGGGTTTTGGCAGACTTGCAAAACATTGCGGCTGAGTTAGCCCCCTTGCATATTCAACTGAAGCGCTGGCCGATTGGGAATGATCCTCATTTGCATCAATTGCTGGCTCAGGAGCAGTTAACGGATACGGAGCAGGAAGAGGTACTGACTGGGTTGGACGGTTACTTCCAACGGCTTCAACAAACGGCAGATTATCAGTCGCGAGATCTGATCGTGTTGCATCCCAATATTCCCAACCTGGATGACCTCCTAGCTAAGTTCGATCGCATTCATACCCATGCCGATGATGAGGTGAGATACATCCTGGATGGGGCTGGCGTATTTGGATTTGTGCGTCCCGATGGCAGCCAGGTCGAGCTAACCGTGGAAGCCCAAGAATGTATTAACGTCCCTGCCAAGACAGAACACTGGTTTTACCTGACCCCGCAACGACGCATTAAAGCAATTCGATACTTCACTAGCACAAAAGGATGGGTGCCCCAGTACACTGGAGTCGAGGTCTATTTCAGGCTCATCGACCGATGACACAGGCGATTGGAAACAATAGATACTCCAGGAAAAATAGCCGCCAGATAAACTGATAAAACTGGCTGACCTCAGACTTTTCGTTCAAATTGACTCGAAAACTCATCCACCACATGAGAGCCAGCAGACCCAGATGCGTCGCAACAAAAAATAACGGTTGCACTGACGGTAACTTATTTAACAGACTTAGCCCAACCAACAGCCCGTAGCATAGGGTCAGCACCCAGCGAGAAAGCTTGAAGACAAACTCCGTACCAAGTCGCACCGTTAATGTGTGAATCTGGAACTGCCGATCGCCTTCCAGATCAGGAATGTCCTTGAAAATGGCGATCGCAAGGGCAAACAGAATTACGAACATCGTCAGCGCCCATATCTCTGGTGGAATCGGCTGGGACAGCCATTGATCAGCAGGTGCTTGACTCAGCAATTGCCGAAAATGAACAAAAAACCCCAGATTTACCACCACACCGCGCACCCCCACAATACACAGTGCCGCCCAAAAGGGAAACCGCTTCAGCCGCAGCGGCGGTAAGGAATAGAGGGTACCGATCGCCATGCTGAGCGCCACCGTTGCCAACAAAATCGGCCCCTGGAGAAACGCCGACAACAGGGCTGTCACCCCCATCAGGCTGACAATCCACTGCCCCTCCAGCGCCGACAACAGCCCAGCGGCCAGCGGCAAATGGGGCTTATTAATCCGATCAATTTCGATATCGGTGAGCTGATTGAGTCCCACAATGTAGACGTTGGCGCAGAGGCTGGGAATCAGGGCCGCGCCGACTACAGCGAGTATGCTGCCTGGATTCCAAGTGACCAGAGTCGTGATTGGGGGAGTCAGGGCGATCGCCATTACCCCCAAAGCTGCCACGCTTAAGGCTGTACCCACAATGGTATGGGGGCGAGAGAAAGACCACAGGGATTTGAGCCAGCCCTTCAGGGAAAATGGTTGACTGGTATGCCCCATCAGTTTTGCTTTTGCTGCCATCAGCCGCTCCCTACTCCTTCACACCCGTCAATAAGCCGTACCGAATCAGCCCCGTCCGATACCCCTCGATCATCAGCGGAATCGCCATTGCCCCCTCAACGGTTTGCCATCCTGCCGTTAAAATCCCCCAAAGCACCTGGGGATTGAGCGCCGACTTGACCACATCCTGCCAGAAGGGGGCCACCGCTTGAGACCAGTCCGCTACCTGCAACCCCTGCAACGGAAGGGCCTGGGCCATTGTTTGATACTCTGACAGCGAAATAACATAGGGTAAATGATAAAGCCGGTAGAGGGTAGCCAGGTGGCTTTTCTCCTGGGGCGTCAGAGGGGGATGGGGAGGGGTGAGATCGCGGTGACACCAAGTCGCTAAAATCAGTCTGCCACCGGGCTTGAGCATGCGATAGCACTCGCGCAAAAACTGGCCTTTGTTAGACATATGCTCGCCGCTTTCAAGGGACCAAACCAGGTCAAAGCGATGTTCTGCAAAGGGCATTGCCAGGGCATCAGCAACTTCAAACTGAACATGACTTCCCAGTCCAGCCATTTTGGCTCGGGCCACCCCTCGGGCCGCCTGCACCGGGCTGAGGGTAATGCCGGTAGCCATGGCGCGATACTTGCTGGCAAGGTAAAGCGTACTGCCACCAATGCCACAGCCCACGTCCAGAATGGTTTGAGGGTGTGTGACCCCGCTCCAGTCCAGAATTTTTTCAATTAAAATTCGCTGGGCATCCTGAGGATTATCGGCCGGGTTCTGCCCGTCCGGCCCGTAGTAACCATGGTGCATATGCTCTCCCCACACCTGCTCCCACAGACGGGAAGATTCATCATAAAATGACCGAATCCGCTCTGGGAAGGGATCGGTCACAGAAGTAAAGAGGTCAAAGGTCGGAGTTGTCATGACCGCTGAGGCTAAATGTTAGGAACCACCACTGATGATTGCCTCTCCTACATTCCTGGCTGTGCTTCAAAAAGTCAAGCTAGTCTTCCAGGTTTGAGATAATATCACCATCCCCAGGCCAAACCGGGCAGAGGCGAAGCAAAAAGCCTAGACAGATTGTGCGGGCGATAGGCGATTCAAGAAAATTCCAGTACCATAGCAGCAGCAGTCTAGCTCCTCGATTTCGCTCAATTCGGCATTGCTGATTTCAGGGATGAAAAGGGGGCTGGATGCTTGAAACTTCGTTTCAATTAATCCTGCTTTTCAGCAACGCCCTCAATTCCGCTTTTCCGGTTTATGAAGATTGACCACATTCACTTCTTTGTCGAAGATGCTGCCCGCCAGCGGGACTGGCTGATGCAATGCATGGGGTGGAAGTTTGTGAGTCGGGCAACTTTAACAGACCGGGATCTGGAAGTCTTACGCTATCGAGATACTTACTTTCTGTTGTCTTCTCCCCGCACGTCAGATAGTCTCGTTGCCGAGTATCTCCGCACTTATGCGCCCGGCGTAGCGGATGTGGCAATTGAGGTGGAAGATTTAGCAGCCGTTTGGCAGCAACTTCAGTCCAGCCCTCTGTTCATGCAGAAAGGGATGGGCGACACCCATTCCGGCAGGCTCATTGCACCAACGAGTCAAGCCTCACCCGTTCTCGCCCAGCTTGCACACCTGGAAGCCAAACCCCAGCCCCGATCCTGGGCCAGCATAGCGGGGTGGGGATCCCTGAGCCATACCCTGGTGGAGCGGCGATCGCGACCCAGGCTTTCCCTACAATTGCCCCAGGTGCGGCCCCATCGCGCCATCGATCACATCGTCCTCAACGTTCCCGCAGGGGAGCTTGCGGCGGCTGTGGGGTTTTACCAGCATTTGCTGGGACTCCAGCAGGGACAGAGCTTTAAAATCCAAACTGAGCGATCGGGCTTACGTAGCCAGGTGCTCTCTGACCCAGTCAGCCAGTTTTATTTCAATATTAACGAGCCCGCCTCTGCCAATTCCCAGATTCAGGAGTTTCTCGACGCCAACCACGGTGCTGGGATTCAGCATATTGCCCTGCACAGTGAGCCAATTTTGACCACTGTGGCAGCATGGCGGCAGCAGGGGTTACCCCTGTTGTCGGTGCCAGACACCTACTATCGCCGGTTGCAAGAGCGACTGCAAGGCTCAAGCTTAGGGCCGCCTCCCCTGCAGGAATGGCAGCAAATTGTCGAGCAGCAAATTTTGATTGACTGGCACCCAGAACAGCCAGAGTCGCTGCTGCTGCAAATTTTTTCACTGCCAGTTTTTTCAAGAAATCAGTTTTTTTTTGAGTTTATCGAGCGCCGCGAGGCAGTTCAGGGGTTTGGTGAGGGCAATTTTCTGGCGCTCTATGAAGCGATTGAGGCAGAGTTGCAACACCAATCCCGATGACCCTGCAATCCCCCCACAGCGGCTACCACTGGAACGGCAGGCAGCAGCCGTTTTTTGAAGGCTGGTATTATCGACTGACCCTGCCCCCTAACCAAACACCACGGGGTCAGACGATCGCATTCATGTACTCCCTCCAGGATCCAGCCTGTAGCTCAATGGTAGCCAAAACCCAGGCCAGCGGAGGTGCAGTTCAGATTTTAGGGCCAGATGAGCAGTATTTTTGCCGCTCCCTACCCGATGTGTCCCGGTTTTGGGCCTGGAAAGACAGCCTGGGCCATGGGCAGAGTCGGGCAAGCAATCGGGTTCCCGTCGAAGGTTATCGGGTGACAGCCACCCTACACGAAGGGCAATTCTGGAACCCGTCATCAGCCCAGACCATTCGTTGGCATTACAGGCTTGAACCAGTCTACAGGTGGGGGGTGCCGAACCGTCCACAACAGTCCACAGCAGGGTGGCTGTCCCAGTTTCAAATCTTTGAGCCGGGCTGGCAAGTCTTGATGGCCCACGGCTGGGCAACTGGATGGTTTGAATGGGGCGATCGCGGCGGCGGTTTGCATCCCACTTACCGCTTAGACTTTCAGCGAGTTCCAGCCTACGCTGAAAAAAACTGGGGCGGTGCCTTTCCCAAACAGTGGTTTTGGATCCAGTGTAATGCCTTTGATAACGAACCAAATCTGACCCTGACCTCTGGGGGCGGCATTCGGCGGGTGCTGGGCTGGGAGGAATCGGTGGGCATGGTGGGAATTCACCATCAGGGGCGGTTCTATGAATTTGTACCCTGGAATGGCCGGGTCTCCTGGCAGGTATCGTCCTGGGGCAGTTGGTGCGTTTGGGCTGAGCAGGGGGGCTATGCAGTAAACCTGGTCGGCAAGACGGCGGAGGCAGGGGTGCGGGTGCGGGTGCCGACGGCAGCAGGACTGGAATTCCTCTGTCGGGATACCACACGGGGGCAATTGTCGGTGAACCTCTGGCAGACCGGGGGGCGTTCCAAACGCCTGATTCTCAGTGCCCACAGCCAGCAAGCAGGGCTAGAGGTCGGCGGTGAGGAGTGGACTGAAGTGTGGCAACATTTGGCTTGAAATGTTGCTCTTAACCCGGCAATGGGCAGCGGCATCCCGGAAACCCAGATTCACCTCTTGTCCACCGGTAGGATAGCTGGGACAGGGCATAGCAGCCGCTATGCATCAGTTGCACCTGAAACAGGGAGCGATCGCCCACCAGAGGACAATATAGTAAAATCGTTAGGCCTAGCCGTTTGTAGAGGTAGATCTGAAGGGGAACTCATGTCTACATGAAGCACTCTTTATTAAGGGGCAAACCTTTCTCAAAACAGTCTGGCTAGACCACAATAATCTTGATCTCCACAAAAATGCCCTGTGATGCTTCTTAACACCCTCTTTGCGGATAACCAATTCACCAGCCTTCAAACATTGGAAGTTCAAGCTCCCAGTCCACTTGCCAATCCCACCTTGCCGCCTGCCAGCTCTTTAATGGATTCTGGATCCCAACGGATTATTGTTTATGGCGTTTTTCTCTTGTTGCTGGCAGTTTTAGTGGTGATCGGTATCTGGTCTAAAAAATTTGAAGTGGCGTTGATCTTAGCTGGCTTTTTGGCTCTAATCCTGATTTTCCTGATTTTCTTGATCTAGGAGTCCGTCAGGATAGATTTGAGGTACCCCTCAAATCTACAAAAACCATTTATTTACTGTTTTGAGGAGACTTCGCCCCTCAAAACAGTCTTGACAGACCACTCGAGGGGCACAGGCGTTTGTCTCCACCCTGCGTCACAGCCACCGCTTCATGTCACAATAGAAAACAGTTAATTTACATCTGTTAATTTTAGATAAGCCTGTGAGTCTAACTGCTAGCGCCGCCACCGCTGAAAACGGTCGCTCTATTCAGAATGCCCCCCTACTCCGGCCCCGGCCAGTGTTTCCCTTTACGGCGATCGTCGGGCAAGAAGAAATGAAACTGGCTCTGCTCTTGAATGTGATTGATCCCAAAATTGGTGGGGTCATGATCATGGGCGATCGGGGAACGGGCAAATCTACCACAATTCGGGCCTTGGCTGACCTGCTTCCAGAGATTGATGTGGTGGCAGACGACCCCTACAACAGCCATCCCACTGACCCTGAGCTGATGGGTGATGAGGTAAGAGCAACCTTAGAGGCCCAGGTTCCCCTCTCAATTGGCGTTAAAAAAGTACCAATGGTCGATTTACCCCTGGGGGCAACAGAAGACCGGGTCTGCGGCACAATTGACATTGAGAAGGCGCTCTCCGAAGGGGTGAAAGCCTTTGAACCGGGGCTGCTGGCTAAGGCCAATCGTGGCATTCTCTACGTGGATGAGGTCAATCTGCTGGATGACCACCTGGTGGATGTATTGTTAGACTCCGCTGCCTCCGGTTGGAACACCGTTGAGCGGGAAGGAATCTCTGTGCGGCACCCAGCCCGCTTTGTGTTGGTTGGCTCTGGTAATCCAGAGGAAGGAGAACTCAGACCCCAGTTGTTAGACCGCTTTGGCATGCATGCAGAGATTCACACGGTCAAAGAGCCGCCCTTGCGCGTCCAAATTGTGGAACAGCGCACTGAGTTTGACCAAGACCCCCATGGGTTTTTAGAAAAATATCAGTTGCAGCAAGAAGCCTTGCAACACCAGCTTGTCAATGCTCAGAAACAACTAAAACAGGTGACCCTTGACCCCGATCTACGGATTAAAATTTCCCAGGTCTGCTCTGATTTGAATGTGGATGGTCTGCGGGGTGACATTGTAGTCAATCGGGCCGCAAAGGCTCTGGCAGCCCTGGAGAGTCGCTCTGAGGTGACGGTTCAGGATATCCGACGGGTCGTTGTTTTGTGTCTGCGCCATCGCCTGCGCAAAGACCCCCTGGAGTCGATCGACTCTGGTTATAAGGTAGAAAAGGTATTTAACCAGGTGTTTGGGTTAGACGAGGCCGCAGGAGCATAGTCTGACTGCTTCTGAAATGACGCACATTAGGTGGTGACCCGCATTCTTGGTCTCGATCCGGGACTGGCAACCCTGGGGTTTGGGGTACTGACCTGTGAACGGGCCAGCAACCACCAGGCCCACGATGCCATCATGGTCGTGGATTATGGGGTAGTGCAGACTCCGGCTGGAATGGAAATGGGGCAGCGACTGGTTGTTTTATACGACGACCTCTACCAATTGCTCAGTCATTACCAGCCAGACCTGGTCGCCCTGGAAAAACTTTTTTTCTATCGGATGGGCAATACGATCGCGGTGGCTCAGGCGCGCGGGGTCTTGCTGCTGGTGTTGGCCCAACACCAATTGACACCAGTAGAATTTACCCCAGCCCAAATTAAACAAGCTCTGACGGGCTACGGCAATGCTAAAAAGCATGACGTACAGGAAGCTGTAGCCCGTGAGTTGCACTTAAAGAGTCTTCCCAAGCCAGATGATGCGGCAGATGCCCTGGCAGTTGCCCTCACAGCCTGGTTTCAGCAACAGTGACAGGATTGCCCCCCTTGCCATCAGGGAAAAACTTGGGCTTAGCCCCAATTGCACCGGATGGATTGACGCTTGATGGATTAGGGGTAGATTTGCGCTACCATAACCGTAGCCATGTGCAACATGGCAGAGGCGAGTCAGAACGTCTAACCAGCCTCGGTATTTGACTGATCAGCCCTGTCTTGAGCGTTCTGACCAAAGCGATCGATCTGGTTCCACATTTGACCTGCCCATGTATATCATTGATGTCACGTTAAAAAATAACCCGGCTTCTCTATCTGTTCAGCGAAAAACAGCCGAAGATGCCGAGGCGCTTTATCAAGAAGTGTTGCAGGCAATGGATTCACCCGGCAAGCTGTTGGAACTCACTTGTGATCACCAGCCTGGTAAGAAGGTGACGATCGCCAGTAGTGAAATTGCAGCGATACAAATTGCCGAAAAAACTACTGGAACCGCTGCCGGACGGCCTCCTGGCTTTTTTGCTATGGCCAACGAATGAGCCGGGCAGCATCGGAAGACTCCTACGCCATTCAAGCGCAAGATCTCTGCTTTCAGTGGTCAGCAACGGGTAACGTCATTTTAGATCACTGTTCCCTATCTGTCCCTGAAGGGGAGTTTTGGATGCTTTTGGGTACCAATGGCAGCGGTAAGTCTACTCTGTTAAAACTGTTGGCCCATTTGTTACCGGCCCAGTCGGGGGCGATCGCCGTTCATGAACCGATTGGTTTTGTATTTCAGAACCCTGACCATCAGTTGGTTATGCCTACGGTAGGTGCCGATGTGGCCTTTGGTCTGGTCGCGGAACGACTTACCCCCAATCAATTACGACAGCGGGTGGAGGAAGCTTTAGAGGCGGTGAATCTGTTGGCCTTGATGCGACGGCCTATCTATGCCTTAAGTGGGGGGCAAAAGCAGCGGGTCGCCATTGCTGGGGCGATCGCTCGCCACTGCTCGGTGTTGTTGTTGGATGAACCGACTGCCCTCCTCGATCCAGATAGCCAGATTGATCTGGTGTGTCAGGTGCAACGGCTGGTACAAGACCGTAACTTGACTGCCCTTTGGGTGACTCACCGGCTGGATGAGTTAGATTACTGCGATGGTGCCTTTTTATTGGAACGGGGAAAAGTGGTCGATCAGGGCAACCCGCAACGGTTAAAGCAACGTTTGATGCAAATGGCAGATACAGATAGCCCTGTTGGCTAAAGAGTGGATTTTGCTGCAGGGGTGACAGAAAGTTCTGGATAGGTTGAAGGTGGTAATTGGCGAGGCCCCAGACTGTCGGATACTAGTCGATAAGCCAGCACAGCAGGCAGAATCAACGCGGTTAGAAATGCGAAAATCCAAAGTAGGCGGGTGCGATTGGCGATTGGATTAAACTGAGTTTGATGTTGAGCCACAGCCCGCTGAATTGGTTTGACCGGATCGGCAAGAATCAGCGATCGTTTAAACCGCACTCGTCGACTGTCGAGCTTTTCCACTAAAACCCAGCCAGCCCTGGCTTCTTGCTGACAGAGGCGACGCAGCATGACTGGATTCTGAAAAACCCGCCCCCTAGCTCGCACTACTTTAAATTCCCAGCCCAATCGGGATGGCCCATCAAGGACTGTCGACTCAGTCGCTGTTGGGCTCGTAGGCTTTAATCTTGTAACCCGTGGTGCAGCAACCCCTGATTCCCTAGCCTTTAATTTTGTAACCTGTGAATTCCTGTTTTGTGAAGCTACCGCAACCTGTGGCCTCTCTCCAAATGGCTCTACCCGCGCCTTGGGCTGCACTGTGGAAAACGATGGCAGTGTTACCTTCCGACCATTATGGGAATTCAACGAGTTTGCCTCTACCAACAGGTCAATAGTCTTAAATTCCAGGATACTCTGCAATTAAAAATATGGCAGTTTTTAGGGGTTGAATTAAAGCTTTAGCTCTACTATTTTGGATTTTAGGTTGCCGATTTTAGCTCGACTTTCGCCATTTGAAGTCGGAACCATTTCCGGCAGTACCCAAATTGCAACTAGGAATCCAAACTTTTTCAGATATGCCATGTTTGACCGATATGCTGAAAAGTCTAGAGCAAATCTGGTTTGTCAGAGCGAGCGCCATGTAAAGGTTCTAGCATTTGGATAAAGTCGAGTTAAAGTGGTTTCCAGCACGGGCAATGTTAACAATGACGGATCACACAACAACGTACTGAATCTGGCAGTCCTACCAGGAATCACGATCGCGGTTTACCAACGGTTGCTTGAGCAACAGGTCATGCCATTTTTAACTCACTTTCAGCCTGACCTGTTGCTGGTCAGTGCTGGCTACGATGCCACGGTTGTTTGCCATAAGGAACTTATAGGTATTTTGATTGCATCTACCATACGATGTCCCGATCCATTGAAAATTGTTTTAAGATCGTTATATCTCCAATGTTGCCTGAACTGGAGGAGGTTGGTGAAATGCAAGCAGCAAGATCCTTCACCATCGATCCGGTGTATGACATTTATCGCGCCGAGGATCAGCCACTCCGTGCCATCTTTGCCCCCAAAACGGTGGCAGTCATTGGTGCCAGCAATCGCCCTGACACTGTAGGACACACCCTCCTGCGCAATCTGATCAATCATCCCTTTGGCGGCACTGTGTTTCCAGTCAATCCCAGGCACTCTAGCGTCATGGGCATCCAGGCATATCCAAATCTGGCCGCCGTTCCCCAACCGATTGATCTGGCCGTGATTGCCACGCCAGCAGCAACTGTTCCAGAGATTGTACGGGAATGTGTGGCAGCAGACGTAAAAGGAGCTGTAATTGTCTCCGCTGGCTTTAGAGAAGCCGGGTCTGCAGGAATGCAACTGGAGCAACAGATTCTGACAGAAGCCCGTCGAGGTAGACTGCGGATCATTGGCCCGAACTGTTTGGGGGTGATGAATCCGCTGGGGGGGTTGAATGCGACCTTCGCCAGCGGCATGGCACGTCCCGGCAATGTCGGTTTTATCAGCCAGAGTGGGGCGCTGTGTAGCTCAATCCTCGATTGGAGCCTGACCGAACATGTCGGATTTAGTGCCTTCATTTCGATCGGTTCTATGCTCGATGTTGGCTGGGGGGATCTGATTGACTATCTGGGGGATGACCCCCACACCCAAAGCATCCTGCTCTATATGGAATCGGTGGGGGATGCCCGCTCGTTTATTTCCGCCGCCCGTGAAGTCGCCCTGAGCAAACCAATTATTGTAATCAAAGCAGGGCAAACAGAAGTCGCCGCCAGGGCCTCAGCTTCTCATACGGGTGCCCTGACGGGGCGTGATGAAGTGCTGGATGCGGCGTTTCGGCGTTGTGGTGTGTTGCGAGTGATGCAGATTTCTGAACTGTTCAATATGGCGCAGGTGCTGGCCAAACAACCCCGTCCGAAGGGTCCACGCCTGATCATCATCACCAATGCGGGGGGGCCAGGCATCCTGGCAACGGATTTTTTAGTTGCCTGTGGCGGAGAACTGGCGGAACTGTCAACTGCAACCCTGGACGCATTGCATCAATTTTTGCCCGCCCACTGGAGTCATGCCAATCCAATTGACATTTTGGGGGATGCCACCCCAGAACGTTACGCCAGAAGCCTGGAAGTGGCGGCTAAAGACCCAAATGGAGATGGTGTGCTGGTGATTTTGACACCCCAGGCGATGACTGAGCCGACCCAAACGGCGGAACAACTGAAACGGGAACTGGAAACGCGAGAGGTGAGGCCGATCGCCAAACCGATTCTGGCAAGCTGGATGGGCGGAGGAAATGTTAGGGTTGGTGAAGGCATCCTCAATCATGCCAGGATTCCGACCTATGCCTATCCGGATGCAGCGGTGCGGGCCTTTAGTCACATGTGGCAGTACAGCTACAATCTGCAGGGCATTTATGAAACGCCAACCCTGTTAGAAGGGTGGGATGGCTCTGTCAATCGTGCTCTGGTGCGCCAGATCATCGACACAGCCCGACAGGCGAAACGCCAGATTTTGACTGAGGCAGAATCTAAACAAATCCTGGAGGCCTATGGCATTCCCACAGTGAAAACCTGTGCCGCGACCAATGAAATTGCTGCTGTGGAGTGTGCTAATGCCCTGGGCTATCCCGTTGTGGTCAAATTGTTGTCTGAAACGATCGCGCACAAAACCGATGTCGGCAGTGTCCATCTCAATTTGGCCAACGCGGCAGCCGTGCAGAACGCTTATCGAGCGATCGCAGCAGCGGTGGGAGAAACCCTAGGCCCCGACCACTTTGCAGGCGTTACCGTGCAACCGATGATCAAGCTCGATGGCAGCTACGAATTGATTGTCGGCAGCAGTATTGATCCCCAGTTTGGCCCGATTCTGTTATTTGGTTTAGGTGGTCATCTGGTGGAGGTGATGCGAGATCGAGCGATCGCCCTGCCCCCACTCAACACCACTCTGGCTCGCCGCATGCTGGAGCAAACCCAGATCTACAGTGCTCTCAAAGGTTTGTACGGCAAGCCACCGATCGACCTAGCGGCGCTTGAACAATTACTGGTGCGGTTCAGTCAATTGGTCGTCGAACAACCCTGGCTGCAAGAGATTGATATTAATCCGCTGTTGGCATCGGCGATCGGCGCAAACGCCCATCAACCGCTGTTGGCACTGGATGCTCACATGGTCTTGCATGAACCGGAAACCACTGAAGCGGATCTACCACAACCCGTGATCCGTCCTTATCCCGTGCAATATGTTGAGCTGTGGACAATGAAAGATGGTGCCACGGTAACCATTCGTCCCATTCGCCCCGAAGATGAACCGATGGCGGTGCAATTCCATCGCTCTCTCTCAGAACAGAGTGTTTATCTGCGCTACTTCCATTTCCTGAAACTGAGCCAACGCATTGCCCACAAGCAGTTAATGCGGCTTTGTTTTATTGACTACGATCGGGAAATGGTACTGGTAGCGGATTATAAAAATCCCGAGAGCGGCACCCATGAAATTCTAGCGGTTGGTCGCCTGAGCCAGTTGCATGGGGTCAAAGAAGCAGAGTTTTCCTTGATGGTTAGCGATCGCTACCAACATCTGGGATTAGGCACTGAAATTTTGCGGCGGCTAGTGCAGGTGGGACGGGATCAACAACTGACCCGGATTACGGGTGAGATTCTTCACGAAAATCGGGCGATGCGACGAGTTTGCGAAAAAGTAGGGTTTTGCCTGGAGGTTACACCCGAATGGATCAGAGCCGAAATAAGGTTGTAGGGTAATGACCGATAATCTACCTTTGGACTTATGCTAAAAAATCTCTACATTGCCGCGATCGAACCGAGTAGTGGCAAGTCCCTGGTGCTGCTGGGGCTGATGGAACTGCTCTCAAAGCGGGTGCCCAGGCTGGGCTTTTTCCGACCTGTAATTCATGACGGCCATTATGCCGATAATGACATCGAATTGGTCAGCCGCCGCTATACACGGGAATTTCCCTACACTGCCTATTTCGGCATAACTCACACCAGGGCACGACAGTTAATTGCGGATGGCCAGTTTGATGAATTGCTGCAAGAGGTGATTGAGAAGTACAAATCCCTGGAGCGGCAGTGTGATTTTGTAGTCTGTGAAGGCGTTAATCCCACCGACATCGATCCGGCGCTGGTTGATAACTTTGATACGCGGATGGCCAATCATTTAGCGGCACCCATCCTGGCGATCGCCAATGGGGATGGCAAGACCACCGAAGAAATCATGGCAGACGTGCGAACGGAACATGAAGCCTACCTGGCTGCGGGCTGTACGATTATGGCCACGATTGTTAACCGGGTTGCAGCGACTCAGGTGAACTTGGTGCGAGAGCGACTGGAGAGCCTGTGGACTGGAGATGGCCCGGTCTTTGTGCTGCCAGAAGAACCCCTGCTGACCCAACCGACGATCGCCGAAATTTCCAACGCCTTAAATGCAGATCTTGTGTACGGCAACCGGGAGCAACTAAACCGCGAGGTATCGGGTTGTAAGGTGGCAGCCATGGAGGTGCCCAACTTCTTGACTCGGATTCAGGAAGGCAATCTGGTGATCACCCCAGGTGATCGGGCCGATATCGTTCTGGCTTGCTTTGCCAGTTCTCTCTCCAACCAAGCTCCCAGCGTCTCCGGCATTGTCCTCACTGGGGGATTGGCCTTAGCTCCTGCGCTTAAACAACTCATGGAGGGTTTAAGTCCCTGGAATATCCCCATCCTTAGTGTAGAAACGGACACCTACACCACCGCCCAACAGTTCAATCTGGTGCAGGCAGAAATTACGCCGGATAACCAGCGCAAAATTGCTTCAGCTCTGGGCGTGTTTGAGTCAAATATGGATACGGCAAAACTGGCAAAACGCATTACCATCTCTCGTTCCGATCGCATGACTCCGCTTCTGTTTGAGTACGAATTGATTGAACGAGCACGGGCACAGAAACAACACATCGTCCTACCGGAAGGAACGGATGAACGGATTTTGCGGGCGGCTGAAATTCTATTGCGACGACGAGTGGTGGACATTACGCTGTTAGGCAATGTGCAAAAGATCCGAGAGGCAATCACCGCTCTGGATGTGAAATTGGATGGCGTGAACCTGATCGATCCCCTCTACTGTGACCAGTTTGAGGACTACGCCCGCACCTACTACGAACTACGCAAGCATAAAGGCATTACTCAGGACTATGCCTCCGATGTCATGCGGGATGCCAGTTACCTTGGCACCATGATGGTCTACAAAGATGTCGCCGATGGCATGGTGTCCGGGGCACTGCATACCACCGCTCACACCATTCGGCCTGCGCTCGAATTCGTTAAGCCTGTCCCTGGATGCTCGATCATCTCCAGCGTCTTCTTTATGTGTCTGGACGATCGTGTCCTGGTCTATGGGGACTGTGCCGTGAACCCCAACCCCACCGCTGAGCAACTCGCTGATATCGCCATTAGCTCTGCCCAAACTGCCCAAACCTTTGGCATTGAACCTCGAATTGCTATGTTGTCCTACTCCACTGGAGATTCAGGTCAGGGAAAAGATGTGGAAAAGGTGAAAGCTGCCACTCGTCGAGTTCAGGAATTGCGCCCCGATCTGAAAATTGCTGGCCCGATTCAGTACGATGCTGCCGTCGATGAAAGTGTTGCCAAAACCAAATTGCCCGACAATGAAGTTGCTGGACACGCCACCGTTTTTATCTTTCCTGACCTGAATACCGGAAATAACACCTATAAAGCCGTCCAACGATCGGCCAATGCAGTTGCGATCGGCCCTGTCTTGCAAGGATTAAAAAAACCCGTCAACGACCTCAGTCGTGGCTGCACCGTGCCAGACATCGTGAATACGGTTGCGATTACAGCGATTCAGGCGCAAGCGGTGAAAAACGTCAGTTCGACGAATTTAAAAGATAGCAGGGGGTAGAAATGCTCTCTGGATCACCAACACATCAATACAGCCTTGAATCGTCTCCCCTTCATCCTCCGCTGACACTTGAATATTAGTCTCACCATCCACTCGAAAGGGTGGTTCATAGAATCCTGCTAAATCAAGCAATATGGTACCTATCGAGAGCCAATCTGGTGTGATGGTTTCCCAACCCCTTAAGGCGATCTTACCCAGCACAGAGGAGCTACCCTGCTCTGACGATACCCCTGTAGATAACGAAGATCAAAACTTGCTGCCCAATCTGCTTCTAAGCTCGGTTTAAGACTGTCGGCAAATCAGAGTAAAAGTTATATCCAAACTAGCCCCTGGTGCCAGGTGCAACAGATTTTCTCCCGTATTGAGCGCATTACGGGGAGCTGTCCAGGGTTCCAGACAATAAAAATCTTTGCCTTTCAAAGTCCAAAACACCAGGGTAGAAAATTCAGGGCTGTAGGTGAGGGTAA
>JBJTUO010000315.1:0-8223 GCA_046080785.1 Leptolyngbyaceae cyanobacterium
TTCTGGCTTCTGCCTTCTAGATTCTGGCTTCTGAATTCTACCTTCTGGCTTCTTCACTTTAATAAGTTATTCTACAATTCTTGTAGGAGTAGTTGCCCGATTGGTTTAAATTACTGTTATGAAAGTTATCTACGACCCGAAAAGAGATATCTTACAGATTGCCTTTCGCGATCAGACTGTGGCTGAAACTGCCCAAATAGCACCGGACTTCATTCTGGACTACGACGAGGATGGGCAGGTGATTGGCTTAGAAGTTCGCAGTGCCTCTCAACGAGTAGATCACCCGATTCAGTTAGTCTATCTTGAAGATCGAGCTAACTTAGACAAGCCCCAACCCTACATCGGCAATAAAACTTAGCTTAGAAAGTAATCCGTCGTGTCACCCACCTGGGTTGGCCATTATCTCCCTTAATCTGCTTTGCTAACCGCCAGGTTTTCCCTTCCTGCTGGCGTTGTAGATAAATATCAAAAGGATTATTCCGTTGTATGACCTTTCTTGATGGCAGGGCGGTCGTGTAGTCATAGGTGCCCCGTACCCGATAAGCTTCAAGGCCCTCGATGATTAGGGGAGCCTCATTAGTAATTGTGACTCGATTGATCTGAGACCTGGTAGCCTCACTCTCCAGGCGCAATTGCTGCCCCAACTCTTGCTGAGCCTGCCCCAACTCTAGGGCGATCGCCTGCTGCACCAAAGAGCGTGTTGGCTCTGTCCCCCGACTACAGGCCGTTAGCATCAATACTAACAGGATTGCAATCAGTCCCTTCCATGCCCACCGATTCAGCTTATTCACACGCGACTCCACGCAACCGTTTTATCAGCGATAGTATAACCTGGTGGTAACGACTCAGGCCTGGTACTGAATCAAACCTGAGTCGTTTGATTTAAATGCCCCAATCTGCCCGTCAAACTGCTTTGCTTGCCCTGCGATCGCTGGAGCGGGGAGCTTTTGCCGATGCGGCGCTAGATAAAGCTTTCAAGCAAACCAGCCTATCTGACATTGATCGGCGGCTGGTTACAGAGCTGGTCTATGGCACCGTGCGCCGCCAGCGAACCCTGGATGCCTTAATTGACCAACTGGGGACAAAACCGGCCCACCAGCAACCTACCGATTTGCGCCTGTTGCTACGGTTAGGGCTATATCAGTTGCGGTATTTGCAGCAGGTTCCGGTAGCCGCAGCGGTTCACACGACGGTTGAGCTGGCTAAACAGAATCAGTTAACCGGGTTATCTAATGTGGTAAATGGCATTTTACGCCAGTACCTCCGTCTCTCAGAAATCAGAACCGATCCGTTGCAACTGCCTGCCGATCCGGTAGAACAATTAGGCATTCTCCATAGTTATCCCGACTGGATTGTACAGGTCTGGTTAGAGCAATTTGGCCTGGCAGAAACAGAACAACTCTGTCTCTGGTTAAATCAGCCACCCCCGATCGACCTGCGGGTCAATCTCCTGCAGGCGACAGTGGAGCAGGTTGCAACGGCAATGGCAGCGGCAGGGATAGAAACCCACCCGTTGCCCTCTGTCCCCACGGCTCTGCGATTAACACAACACAGCGGGGCCATTCCCGACTTACCAGGTTTTCAAGCAGGGTGGTGGATGGTACAGGATGCCGGGGCTCAACTGGTGGCGCTGTTAGTAGATCCCCAACCGGGAGAAGTAATCATCGATGCCTGTGCCGCTCCCGGTGGCAAGGCATTACACCTGGCAGAACTGATGCACGATCGGGGAACAATCTGGGCCTGCGATCGTACCGATGCTCGCCTGCGTCGCCTAAAACAAAATTGCGATCGGTTAGGACTGCACTCCATCCATCTGGTAACTGGAGATAGTCGGGATCTGCCTCAATTTCAGGGGCTGGCCGACCGGGTGTTGCTGGATGTGCCCTGCTCTGGCCTGGGCACACTCAACCGTCATGCCGATGCCCGTTGGCGACAAACCCCCAAATCAGTCAGGGAATTGAGCCAGTTACAAGCAGCGCTATTAGACCAGGCAACAACCTGGGTAAAGCCGGGAGGTTTTCTCATCTACGCCACTTGTACCCTCCATCCTGCAGAGAATGAAGCGCAAGCCCAACACTTTCTCACTCGCCACCCCACCTGGCAGATCGAACCACCCCCACAAAATTCTCCCGTTGCCCCATTTACTACACCAGCAGGCTGGATCAAGCTAGTCCCCCATCGCCACCAGATGGATGGTTTTTTTATGGCGCGGTTTCGACGGCGATAGGGATTGGTCTGACAAAACTGTTTTGAGAGGCGAAGCCTCCACTTTCGTGAGGACTAGTTTGTCCCGCTTTAAGCGGATACCCGAAAACACTAAATGAATCGTTTTTGTCGATTTCAGGGGTACCTCAAACCTATCCTGACGAACTAGTATGATATAGCTTTGATCAAAATGCATCGATCAGGATTCATCGATCCCATGACAACATATGCCAACTCTGGTTAGGCGTTCTAACCAAGCTGCTACATTGACTATCATGCACACGGTTACTACCGCAAGGCGGGACAAAAAGGAACTGAGTTCTTTTTTGTATCCCTTAATTTGTCCCGCTTTAAGCGGATACCCCATACACACTTATAAAAGTATTAAATCTAAAGGCTTCATTTTATGCAAATAGACTCCAACGTTAAAGCTCTGGTTAAAATTCTCATTGGTGTCGCCTGGATTGATGGCAAAGTCCAGCCAGAGGAACATGACTATCTGGTGCGGGTCGCCACTGAAAAAGGGGTTGCTGATGACCCAGAAATCCAACCCCTGCTGCATGAACTCAGAGCTGTAACCCCCGAAGAGTGCTACAGCTGGATTAACGCTTATCTGGGCGATCGGGCCAATACTGATCGCGGCCAGCAATTACTAGAAGCAATCAGCGGTTTAATCTACAGTGATGGCACCGTTGCTACAGAAGAAGCACGCTTGCTAACCAACCTGCAAGCGCTAGAAACGGGGCAGGGAGACTCAATGATCAGCGCAGTCCGGGGCTTATATCAGCGCTGGATTGCAAAACTGAATGCTTAATCGTCTTGCTTTAAGGTGATCTCTCCCTGTCTGACCCCTGACTCCCCGTTTTTTAGGATGGGGAGTATGGCCACAGGATAGCAATCACTACTTCACAGTCACTTTAGCGCCAGCTTCTTCCAGTTGCTTCTTGGCATCTTCAGCATCCGCTTTGGCGGAGCCTTCTTTAACGGGTTTGGGAGCGGCCTCTACTAGGTCTTTCGCTTCCTTCAGACCAAGGCCTGTCAAGGTTCGTACCACTTTTAGAATCGCAATCTTCTTATCAGCAGGTACTTCTTCCAGAATCACATCAAACTCAGTCTTCTCTTCTTCTTCGGCAGCAGCAGCAGCACCGCCAGCCGCAGGGCCAACGGGCATAACCATACCACCTACGGGAGCAGCGGCACTGACCCCAAAGGCTTCTTCGATTTGTTTGACCAGTTCAGATGCTTCAAGTAGAGTCAGGGTTTTTAACTGTTCTAAAATTTCATCGGTTGCAGCAGACATGGGTTACTCCTTGAGTGTTTGTGATTTCAACAAAAATCGGGGCATTGCTGATTCCAGCGATGAAACGGATGCTTGAAACGAAATTTCAATTTATCCTACTTCTCAGCAGCGCCAGAATGGGCACCACTTTTAGGCCGCATCTTGGTCTTTGTCGGCCACCGCCTGGATGCCACGGGCCAGGGAGGTTGGTACCTGATTAATCGCAACTGCGATCTGGGTGGCCAGGCTGTTGATAGCACCGGCGACTTGAGCCATCAATTGTTCTTTAGATGGCAGGTCTGCGATCGCTTTGACATCCGCACCACTGAGGGCACGGCCTTCCATAACGCCGCCAAACACTTCGGTTTTTTTAGTGACTTTTTGGAAGTCTTGGTAAGCCTTGATAGCTCCACCAATATCATCCTTAACCAGTAAAAAAGCAGTCGAGTCTGACAAAAATTGGGTCATGGGTTCCCACTTGGGGTCTCCCTCGATCGCAATCCGCATCAGGGTATTTTTAGCGACTTTGCACTCTGCCCCGGTTGGGCGCAGTCGCCGACGCAGATCAGTGATTTCAGCAACAGTCAGGCCCCGGTAGTTAATCACGAGTGCCAACTGGGACTGACTCAAGCTTTGCTTGAGGTCTGCCACCATCTCTTTTTTCGCTTCTAGCGTTTTTCCCATTCGTAATCACCTCCTTTAATCGGGAATCGAGCTAAACCTGCATGCCCTCACCATAAAAGAACCCCGGCCATTTCTTGCCGGGGTCATCCGTTTGCCCTATGGAATTGCAATGCCTACTCATGCAACCGCTAGGTTCAACTTTGGACGGATCTCTCGGCAGGAAATTAAGCAACTAGCACCTGCTGTCTCTGGTCACCTGGATTGAATTGTGAGGGCCAAATCGGTCGTCTATGCAGCTTCTCCTAGTTTGAGATCACGCAACCCACTAATATCAACCTGAATTGAGGGCCCCATGGTAGACGCGATAAAGATACTGCGCCAGTAACGCCCCTTTGCGCCGGATGGGCGGCTGCGATCAATGGTTTCCTGCAGTGCTTTCAGGTTGATCAGCAAATCTTCTGCTGGAAAAGCGGCCTTACCAAACATAACATGAACAATGCCTGTGCGGTCAGCCCGAAACTCCAACTTCCCGGCTTTAAATTCTTCAATGGCTTGAGGTAGGTCAAAGGTAACAGTCCCACCCTTAGGGGAAGGCATCAAACCACGGGGGCCCAGCAGTTTACCGAGCTTGGCGACCTGGGGCATCATATCAGGGGTGGAGATCAGCAGATCAAAATCCATCCGCCCCTTCTGAATCTCATCAATCAAATCTTCTGAGCCGGCCACATCTGCCCCTGCGTTGGTGGCCTCAGTGACCTTCTCCCCCCTGGCAATCACCGCCACCCGAATCGTCTGGCCGGTTCCCTTAGGCAGGATTACAGTGGTTCGCAGTTGCTGGTCAGTGTATTTGGGGTCAATACCCAGGCGGATATGGGCCTCAGCGGATTCAGGAAACTTAGCCGTGGCAGTCTGTTTCAAAAGCTCTAGCGCTTCTAAAGGCTGGTAGGCTCTGTCTTCTACCTGTTTTTGTAATTCTTGCAGTCTTCTCGATACTTTCATGGCATACTCCTGGGGTGGTCACGAAGCGATCGCTTCTCCCCCGAACAATTAATTAGTCTTTAACGGTAATACCCATGTTACGGGCGGTGCCTTCCACAATATTCATGGCTGCCTCAATGTCATTGGCATTTAGATCAGGCATTTTTGTTTGGGCAATTTCTTTGAGCTGAGTGCGGGTGATGGAGCCAACTTTTTTACGGTTAGGTTCTCCTGACCCTTTATCCAGACCAGCCGCCTTGGCAATTAAGCGGGAGGCGGGCGGAGTTTTGAGAACAAACGTGAAACTGCGGTCTTCATAAACCGAAATTTCTACAGGAATAATCATCCCTACCTGGTCGGCAGTTTTGGCATTGTATTCCTTACAAAACATCATGATGTTGACGCCATGCTGACCCAAGGCAGGGCCAACTGGGGGGGCAGGGTTGGCCTTCCCGGCAGGCAGGGCCAACTTAATGAGTGCAACTAACTTTTTAGCCATTGTTTAGCTCTGCTTTTGTACCTGATTAAATTCGAGCTCTACCGGCGTATCGCGACCAAAGATAGAGAGCAGCGCCTTCAGCTTACTGCGCTCTGGGCTGACCTCGATTACTTCTCCTTCAAAGTCCTTAAATGGGCCAGAAAGAACCAGAATTTTGTCGCCGGCTGCCATATCAACTTTAATGGCTGGCTCTTGTTCCTGGGCATGCTTAAAGATGCGCTCAACTTCCGCCGCACCTAACGGCATCGGTTTCACATGGCCCCGGCCCCGGCCGTAGTGACGCTTCTGTTCAGCTCCCACAAAGTTGATGACATTTGGCGTGTTTTTGACGACCAGCCAGGTGTCATCATCCATAACCATGCGAATTAACACATAGCCAGGGAATACTTTTTCTTCACTGGTTTGACGACTCCCATCCTTCCGGAGCTTAATCGCAGGAGTTTGGGGAATCTCAACCTGAATAATGCGATCGGCGACATCAAGGGTTTGGACGCGCTGTTCCAAACTGGCCTTGACTCGCTTTTCGCAGCCAGAGGCTACCTGAACCGCATACCAGCGAGCAGTGGAGCGGAAAGCAGGTTCTTGCCCAGGCTCACTGACATCCAATTGGGCTACGTCTAAAAATTCGTCTGATGTGTAGGTCATCCAAACACCTGGTGGGCTGCCCAAGTAAACAACTGATCGACACCGTAAATGAGCATTGCCGAGAGCGTTACCATCAGTAAGACAGAAATAGACTCACTGACTAATTGCTGACGGCTGGGCCAAACGACTTTGTCTAACTCTTCTTTCGTTTCTTGAAAAAACGTTTTTAAGTTAAAGGATTGACTGCCCTGTGACACGACTGCCTGTTTTTTGGATGTCACTGCGTCTTTCTTAGTTGTCGTTTCAGCTTCTTTTTTTGCCACAGCCCCAATCTCTCCTTCTGCAAGAACGGTAGAGCCTAAACTTACCGATGATAAACAGCAAACTCAGCGCGCCCTGGAGGACTCGAACCCCCGACATCAGGTTTTGGAGACCTGCGTTCTACCAACTGAACTAAGAGCGCATCGCTGAGGCACTATCGCTGCTTCTTCCAGTCTAACAGGTTGACTGGTTCTCGATGCTAGTTTTTGTAGCAGGGTTACTTGGAGAACAGCAGCGCACACCAGAGCAGGAAAGCCTAGAGTGGCCGGTCAAACCGCTGTTTAACGCGGGTAGCCTTACCTACCCGATCGCGTAGATAGTAGAGCTTAGCACGACGAACCCGCCCTCGACGCAGCACCTTAATGCTATCAATTCGGGGAGAATGCAGCAGGAATACCCGCTCCACACCCACTCCCTGAAAAGTTTTTCTGACCGTGATGGTCTGATTGATACTGGCTCCCCTTCTGGAAATCACCACCCCTTCGTAGGGTTGGATCCGTTCTTTCCCACCTTCTTGAATGATGACTCCCACTTTCACGGTGTCGCCAATATGAATCTGAGGCAGATTCGTCTTCATTTGTTCCGCTTCAATGGAGCGGATAAGTTCTTGGGCGCTCATAGATCTGGCAAAAACTCACAGTCTTTAACTATAACCTGATACTGGCGCAAAAGTCTAGAAATAGTGATTTTTTGTGGAAAACCCTGTTTTTGAACCGGCAGCGCCTTAAATCCATCTTAATTCTGCTGAAAAATCCCCCCATAGAGGATTGAATCTTTCTTGAGAAAGCGTTTATCAACAAGTCTATTGGCCGCTACTTCTCTACTGAGGAAAAGTTTGATGATATCAACTGGAGCAATGATGGTGTCGTTTTGCGTCATTCAGTCAGCGGTTCTGGCTCTACACATTCCGGATGGCTTTTTGAATCTGCCAGTGACCCTGCTGATGTGGGGGCTGGCGATCGGCCTGATTGCGGTTTGCATTAATCGCGTACAGCGGGATTACGATGACCAGATGGTTCCAATTATGGGCGTTTGTGCGGCGTTTATTTTTGCAGCACAGATGATTAATTTTCCCATTCCTGGCGGCACTTCTGGGCACCTGTTGGGCGGCACTTTAGCAGCCGTATTACTAGGGCCATGGGCAGGTTCTCTGGTCATGGCCGTGGTGTTTATTGTGCAAGCAGTCCTGTTTCAAGATGGCGGGCTGACAGCCCTGGGTGCCAATATCATCAATATGGGATTAATTGGAACCTTTGGGGGCTACTACGTTTACAAAGCGGTGCGGCATGGGTTGGGACGGGATAGCTGGCGAGGCATTGTCCTTGGGGCTGGTATTGCAGCCTGGGTCAGTGTCGTCGTCGCAGCGATCGTCTGTGCTCTTCAGTTAGGGTTATCGGGCACAGTGCCCCTGCAGGTTGCCCTATCGGCCATGTTTTTTTGGCATTTGATGATTGGGTTAGGGGAAGCCCTGATTACAATGATTGCGGTTAGTTTTGTCTATCGCACCCGTCCCGATTTACTCTACAAACCACCCCGCCTACCTCAACTACCTCCTGCTTCCGTCTCGGGTATCCACTTAAATCGGGACAGATAAGAGCATCCCGGCGGAAACTAAGGCCAGTTCCGCCTGGCGGGCATAAGCCCTGGTTCTACCACGGTGTGCCCCTAATTCCGACTAATCACCTAATGCTTCAAGGACATAGAATATGAGTCTTCTCTCAAAACAAAATCG
>JBJTUO010000316.1:0-35125 GCA_046080785.1 Leptolyngbyaceae cyanobacterium
ACCTTGCAGCTATCCGACTAGCGCAACTCCGCCCAATTGAATGAGTCTTGTACTCTTGGGTTTAGACATTCCCGGATTATGCTGGTTCTGATGGTTGCAGGCATTCCGGTTGGCGGCTTCACCAATAGATCTATTGTATCACTTTGCTTGTTTCGTTGGCATCAAGCCACACTCAACAAGCGCGGCTTTCATCCCGTCACCGAATCGCTCTTGAGTAAACACAATTCACGTTTTCGGTGCGGGGCTTCCCGCTGACTTCGCTAAAACCTTACCCTGGGGTGTTACAACTGAACCATTAGTCAAAACTCCAAAAGTCAAGGGAGTACTCCCCTAGAGCTGATTACCAGAATTCGTTAATTTCTTGATTAAACCACGATCGACCTTTGCCATTCCTACACGGTTATTCCAATAAAAGCCCCTATGACTTCGCCAGAATCCCCAACCAATAGCACTTCTAACGATCAGACTCGTCGTAGTTTCCTGCGGCTGATGGGTTACTCTGGAGCCAGTCTGTTAGTCGGGAGCGTCGGTTTAACCTTAGCAGAAGGGGCGGTGGGCCAATTGTTTATGCCGTTGAACGATCGGGTCGATGGGCTAATTCTGAACCCGCAAAAACTAATTCCGGAATTTCCGATCAGCGAGATCGATCCGAATGGCCTCATCGTCAATTCCTTTCGATTTACACCAGTTCTAGATCCGCAAACGTTTCACCTTAAGCTAGATGGGGAGGTGGAGCATCCGATGGAGTTAGACCTCAAAACCCTGTATCAACTGCCCTTTACTTCAATGGTGATTCGTCATGTTTGTGTCGAAGGGTGGGCAGCGATCGTGCAGTGGGGCGGGCTGCGTTTACAGGAGTTGGCCAAGTTGGTGCAGCCAAAGGCAGGAGCACGCTATGTCTATTTCTGGTCAGCGGATGGCTACTACGAAAGCTGGGATCTGGCCTCAGCCCTTCATCCTCAAACGCTGCTGGCTTACCAGAAAAATGGAGCACCGTTGCCGGTAGAAAATGGGGCACCATTGAGGCTGGCTTCCCCAATCAAGCTGGGCTATAAGCAGAGTAAGTGGATCACTCGCATTACTTTTACCAGTTACTTGCAGCGGCGTAGGGGCTACTGGGAAGACCAGGGCTATGAATGGTTTGCCGGGTTGTAGATGACTGAACGGGTATTAATCGCAGCCTTGGCCGAGCAGAACCGGGCGATCGGAAAGAATGGCAAAATTCCCTGGTCGCTGCCTGGAGATCTGCGGCGGTTTAAGCGCCTGACGACCGACCAGGCAGTGATTATGGGGCGAAAGACCTGGGAGCTTGACCTGGAGCAGAAGCCCCTGGCCGATCGCATGAATATTGTGGTCACCTCCCAGCCCGATCGCTTCCAGGCCAAACAAAATCCCTCGTTACAGTTTGTTGCTTCACTAGAAACTGCCCTCCAGCTTGGGGAGAACTATGGGCAGAGCTTTATTATCGGGGGCAGTTCCCTTTACTGGGAGATGGTGATGCTGGTCGATCGCTGGGAGTTGACCCTGGTAGAGGGGCAATATGCTGGGGATAGCTTTTTCCCGCCCTACCAACATTTAATTGGCAGTTTGTATAACCGAGTGGATCAGGTTATTCACTCTGGCTATCGGTTTGAAACCTATCGGCGATTTTAAGGTTAGTCATCTTTGCATTATGAAGTGGTTTCCAAAAATTGGACAGGGGTCTCAAGCAGATTACCTTTTTTGATACGTTCCACGCTACCTCTCCACCTGCCCGATAACCAGCTTTCGTGAAGACAAACCCTGCTTCTGAGAAGCGATCGCCATACTGTTGAATATCTGATGAATATCTGAGGGCAGTAGATCCAGAAGTTCAGCGACTTCCGCCGTATTAATGAACTAACCCTGCTTTGGGGTAAGGGGTATCTCGCAGGTTTTTTGATGAAGTTTTCAAGAAGTAGTCAGTAATTACTTGATCTTTGTCGGGTAGTTAATATCATATTTTATTCATCAGTTATGCGACGGCTACGGCTAGTCGTTACTGATTTGGTTGATGAGGAGTTACTAACCGCCTTTACGCGATGACTATAAACAATGCGCCAGAGCTATCTAAGCACGGCTACATCATTGAACGAGAACTCGGCCATAACCGGAGTGGGGGTCGGGTTACCTATCTGGCCCGACGCTCGGCAACGGGTGAGCAGGTTGTGATTAAGCAATTCCAATTTGCCAAAGCAGGGCTAGATTGGTCTACTTATGATACTTATAGTCGTGAAATTCAGGTGATGCGGGGGTTGAATCATCCCGGTATTCCTCGCTTTTTGGATTCGTTTCAAACCCCTGATGGGTTTTGCCTGGTGCAGGAATACAAACAGGCCGACTCTCTCGGTCTACCACGCAGTTTTCACTTAAATGAAATCCAACAGATCGCCATCGCAGTTCTACAGATCCTAATCTACTTACAAAATCGGGTGCCTCCGGTAATTCATCGGGATATCAAACCCGACAATATTCTTGTGGATGATGATATTAATGTCTATCTCGTAGATTTTGGTTTTGCTCGCATTGGTGAAGGGGAAGTTGGGGTCAGTAGTGTGGTCAAGGGCACCCTTGGCTTTATGCCGCCTGAGCAAATGTTTAACCGGCAATTGACGGAAGCTTCTGATTTGTATGGGCTGGGAGTCACGCTGATCTGCCTGTTGACGGGTACCAAAACCCTTGAGGTCGGCAAGCTGGTAGATAGCAATTATCGTGTCACCTTTAAGCCCCTGCTACCGAAGTTAAGTATAGGCTGGGTCATCTGGCTGGAAAAAATGGTGCAGCCCCAGTTAAAAGACCGGTTTCCCAATGCAGAATCGGCCCTGGCTGCGATGCCAACCCATCCCATGCGTGTGCCGGAGGTGCAATTAAGTCAGACAGCTTTAGCATTCACAGCCAACCGGCGAGGGGAGACCATTTCCCAGATTGTGACTATTAACAACTCTATTGCTGACACTACCTTGGAAGGTTGCTGGGAAGTGCCCCCCCATCCGAGTGACCCGCCCCACACCCCAGATGCCCATGCGTGGATCTCTGTTCGCCCCAAACAGTTTCAGGGCAATCACAACAAATGTCAAATAGTGGTTGATACGAGTAAACTAATGTCGGGTAAAACCTATACTCGCCAACTCTTGTTGCAAACTAATGCTCTCCCTCGCACCACTCCCATTACCCTACAAATTAAGACGGTTGCGCTGCCCACCCTCTCAACTCGCTTGCCCCTGACTGCTTTGGCGTCGTTATTTGGTAGCGTGTTGCTGATTACCTGGATGATTGGTCAAGTGGCAGCTGGGTTCGGTATGGGGGGCAATGCCCAAACACCACTTCCCATCGCCTTTCTTGCTGGCTCTGCGGGCGGTTTTCAGCTTGCTGCCTGGGCGATCGCCACGGCTGGGGCCAGGGCGGGCTCGACGACAAGCCTTGTGGCGGGGCTGATCAGTATCATTTTGGCAGGGGTGCTGGTCTCCAGTAGCAGTTTAGAAACCTCTAGTCTGGGCGTGTTAATCATGGCTGGTATTGGCGGATTAAATGGAATCATGATGGGGATCCCGGCTGGGACTGCCACAGAGTATTTGATCGGCAAAGGGTTTCCTAAGGGCTACGCGGTTCTGCTTTCTCTACTGGTGATTGCAGCCGCCATCTCTACCGGCACTGTCGCGGCTCTAGGGATGACCGGCTTTCTTCCCATGGTTGGGCTAGTCAGCAGCTATCTAGGACTAGCAGGAGTAACTACTCATTTTGCCCTGACTCGGGTCAGACTCCTCAAATCTTATCGACAATATGAACGTCATTTAATCCAGCCCTAATTCTAATAGTCCGTCAGGATAGATTTAGCTTACTCGGCGGGAAGCCCCGCACTGTAGACGCAAATTGTGTTTACTCAAGAGCGGCTCAGTGACGGGATTAAAGCCGCATGAGGTATAATGGACTTAAGTGGGGTTGGGCATCGCCTCACTATAAAACGCTCCAGTCCGGTTTCATCGTAAAACGACTTTCCGGTGGGAGAAGCCCACACCGTCCGCTCGCGGCGATGTTGGGGGTATGTCACAAAAACGCCTACCGCAGGATCTCGTTGACCCGGAGACCGCCAGAGCCCTAATCCTCAAAAGTGGCGGCATCATTCGAGAACTAATGCGACTGGCGCGGGGCTGCTGCTCCCACTGCCTGTTGCAACTGCGGAGTCAGCCAACAAAAACCGATGTCCGGATTACGGATGAAATTTTGCAACTGGCTACCAGGGATATTCGCAATGATTTTGCCGCATCTCTGGGAGAGAGCCGATTTAATATTCTGGTCACGACCTATCATCGGGCTGAGCCAGCAGAAATCACCGATCAAGAATTTCTGGTGTTGTTGCATGGCCTCTATATTTTGGAGTATCGCAACGACGACCTGTGGTATGACCTGCACCCAATCGTGGTAGATCTACTACAGCGACGCAATTTACTGGAAGACCCGGCACCCGTCGAGCAATCAGAGGTGTAATGGATGGTACGGGCGATCGACCGGGGGGCTGACAATCAACAAAACTATGACCGGCTGATGGTGTCCCTAGAAGCCAGCCAGGGCAAATTAGATTTGCTGATTGCGGTCTGTGAAGACCAAGTCTTGCAGGCTGCCATGATTCAGCAGTATGAGCAAGAATTGCAACAACAGGGGGTGCAGACTTTTCGGGTGTTTGTCAACTGGCAAGACCCCAGTTTGCGTTATGCCCTGGAGCAACTGATCGACCGGGAGCCAGGGTTACAGGCGGGTCAGCCAGCGGTGGTCACCGTTCAGGGGGTTGAGGCCTTGCTCTCAGTCAGACTGGATGCGCCCCAGTCGCAGCAAGAACGGTTTTTTGGCTACCTGCAGTGGACGCGGGAAGCCCTGCGCCGCTTTTCCTTTCCGATCGTGTTGTGGGTGACTGCCCCCGTTTTGTGCCAACTGGCCAGACAGGCACCAGACTTTTGGAGCTGGCGGGGTGGGGTCTTCTGGTTTGGCTTGAACCCGGACGACATACACCGACAAAAAGCAGAGCCCCCCTCGCTCAAACAAACCTTTGCTCCGATCGCCGAACTGGATGGGGCCCTGTTGCAACTGCTGCAACGGATCGAACAATTGGAGCAAGCCCCTGAGCCAGACCTGTGTCAGCTAGCCACCCTATTTGAACAACTGGGGGTGGTCTATGCCAGCCGGGGTCAAAGTGCCAGCAACCATCAGTTTGCGATTCAGGCTTATCAAAGGGCCATTCACTTGCAGCGGCAGTTGGGCCATCAAGCCGAACTGGCGGATAGTTTGACAAAGCTGGGCGACCTCTACTTTGAACTGAACCATGATCTGCAACCCGCTGTCAAAGCCTATGAAGAGGCCTTGCAGATCTATCGGCAGCAGGGCGATCGGCTGGGGGTAGCCCATAGCTTAAAAGCGATGGGGGATGTGTTGCAATTGCTGAATCAACGTAGGGACGCCTTGAGTCATTATCAGCAGGCCCTGGAGATTTATCGGCAGCAGGGCGATCGGCTGGGGGTAGCCCACAGCTTAAAAGCGATGGGGGATGTGTTGCAATTGCTGAATCAACGTAGGGATGCCTTGAGTCACTATGAGCAAGCCTTGGAGAAATATCGGCAGCAGGGCGATCGGCTAGGGGTAGCCCATAGCTTAAAAGCGATGGGGGATGTGCGGCAATTGCTGAATCAACGTAGGGATGCCTTGAGTCACTATGAAGAGGCCTTGGAGCTGTATCGGCAGGAAGGGGAACGACTAGGGACAGCCCGTAGCTTAAAAGCGATGGGGGATGTGTTGCAATTTCTGAATCAACGGGGGGATGCCTTGAGTCACTATGAAGAAGCCCTGGAGATTTATCGGGAAGCAGGCGATCGGCTAGGGGCAGCCAATAGCTTAAAAGCGATCGGCGATGTGTTGCAAGTTCTTGATCAACGCAGTGACGCCTTAAGTCACTATGAGCAAGCCCTGGGGATCTATCGGGAAGAGCAGGATCGGCTGGAGGCAACCCACCCCCAGCCCCCAGGTAAAACACCGAAATCCCCGACTTCTAGTTGAGGGGCTGACTGGCGTTACAAGTAAACCAGAAGTCGGGGATTTGAAATAACCGGGGCAATCACCCTCAGATCAGGCTTCCTCGCTCACCCCCGCCTCGGCCTCAGCCTTGCGCTTGCGCCACGCTGCGATACCCATACCGATTAGGCCGGGCAGCAGGGCTGGGGTCGGGACGACAGTTGCACCGCCACCGGTAGGCCCATTGAAATTAGAAATGATGAAAATTCCCCCGGCGGAAGACGAAAGTCTCGTCCCAAAACCAAAGCTATCGCCAAAAGCAACGTTAAATGAAGCCGATCCACTTTGATTGAAACCGCCCGCAACATTTGTGAGTTGGGTGAAAGCCCCATTCAGCACATAGCCAAAGAGAGAGGTACTTGGAGTTCCGGAATCAATACTATAGGACCAATTAAAAGTGACCGGGCCAGTTCCAGCGGCAGTGGTCAGAAAGTTTAGCTCCCCATCGCCGGGGTTACTGCCGAGGCCACCAGCTACAAAGATGGATGTAGGAGCTCCAGCGAAACCTGTATAAGTACCACCGAGGTTGGTTTGAGTTAAACTAAAGTTAGCCGGGGCATAGGGGCTTGAAAAACCAGCGGCTTGGGCAGGGTCGGAAAGGGTCAGGCTGAGTGAGCTGAATGCAACCCCTGCTAACCCGATGAAAGAGGCTTTGGTGAATGTTGAAACTGACATTGATAGATTCCTTGTGTAATAAAACAGCGTTAATTTGTAATAGTTGAGTAGAGCCTTCCCTGAGGTGCAGCATCTGGTAGAGACTGGCCCTAACCGAGTGCTGTACTGTATCTGTTTTAGCTCCCCCCTCCCGGTATGTCAGTGCTTCTACGGTGTTGTTTACTGAAGCTTTAAACAGGCCGATCAGGGAAATGCATGGCTTGTGGGCGGCCCTTACCCCCCTGCTGTCGCCATCCCCCCTACAAAGCTTTCGCTAACACGTTAAGTTCTTTGGAAAAATCCGAACCTTGGGGGAAAGCTCCCCCAAACCCCCTTTATGCGAGAGACGAGGCTCTCTAACAAACTTTGTCCTGGCACAGCGTCAGGCCAAAGCTTCGTTACCTCGCGATCCCTCCGCAACTATGTAAATTATTGACACGCAGTAGTTCTCAGCAAATGCAAGGGGGAAGTCCTCCGGTGGAGTGATAACAACAGTGCAGGCTATATACATCCACCCCCTCTAATAAGGCTAAGGTTTTTGGAAAACGAGTCTGCGATCGACTTGTGTGTGCACGGTATCCTACCAAGGGGGACTACAGGGAGTGTACTCAATAACCTGCGTCGGCAGGTTTTGTCTGTATAGCCGCGACTTTAGTCGCCGGGGTGACAGAGAGAGGGAGGGGGCTGGAGCTTGGTAACGAGGGAAACCCCCTGCCTTTATGGGCAGGCAGGATGGCAAAATAAAAGATATTGACATTCGCGATCGCAACCCTCGCAACCCATGATTGCCGTTCCAGGTGCGCTCACCCTCAACGATTTCCTCAGGTTACCTGCCATTGAAGAGTCACCTGCCTGGGAATATCTGGATGGAGGCGTTATGCAAAAGCCAATGCCGGGAGGAAAACACAGCCGCTTGCAACTGCGTCTGGCATCTGCCATCAATGCGAGCACTTTAGATTATGAGGCTCTGCCAGAACTGCGATGTACCTTTGGGGGGCGATCGCTGGTTCCCGACTTGGTGGTGGTAGCAAAAGATCAAATTCCAGTGGATGCCGATGGTGAAATCATCAGTGCAGGATTGGAGTTTGCCCCACCCTGGGTGATTGAGATTTTGTCGCCTGACCAAAACCAAACAAAAGTGACGCGCAAGCTTTTGCATACATTGCGCCATGGCGGCCAGATGGGGTGGCTGGTAGATCCACTTGAGCGAGTGGTGCTGGCTTATCGCTGCGATCGTTTCCCAGATGAGCTGACTGAAGCTGCAGCATTGCCCTGCATTGAAGGCATTGATTTACAGCTTACTGCCGAGCAACTGTTTGGCTGGTTGAGGGTAGGGGTCTAGGTGTTGCCTGGGTGAAATAGGGCTGTAACCCTTTAGGATTGCTCAGCCGACCCCGCGTCGTCTCCCCTTGCTACACTGTGGGTTACCGGGTTAGCGTCCAACTGCTTATGCCTTCTCCCTTTCCAGGAATGGATCCCTATCTGGAATATCCTAGGTTTTGGTCGTCGTTTCACACCCGGCTGATGGTCGCGATCGCTGAAGTGATCGAACCCCAACTCAGTTCTCAGTACTATGTGGAGGTTGAAACACGTACTTATCAAAGCGATGAAAATGAGGAAGAATTACTGATCGGCATTCCAGATGCGATCGTCTTTTCCAGCCAGTTAGACAATCCTTCCCCAGAGATGCCAGCCCTAGAATCGGCAGCCGTTGCGACCCAGCCCTACCCTGAGACCGTTGAAGTTCCCATGCCGATCGAAGTCAAGCAACGCTATTTAGAAGTCCGGGAAATTAGTACCGATCAGGTGATTACGGTGATTGAGCTGTTGTCTCCGAAGAACAAACGCAGTGGTGAAGGGCGGACGGCCTATGAAAAAAAGCGGCGTGGGGTCTTGGGCAGCGATACCCATCTGGTAGAACTAGACTTGCTGCGGGGGGCAAAACCCATGACCATTTTGGGGATGCGATCGCCCGCCCCTTATCGAATTTTGATTAGCCGCAGTCAGCACCGTCCAAAAGCAGACCTCTACGGCGTTACCCTGCAGCAACCCCTGCCGAGCTTTCCCATCCCGCTGCGACCTAACCACCCAGAACCGATCGTGCCATTGCAGGCAGCCTTCGAGCGGGTGTACGATCGGGGGCGGTATCGTCCTCGCATTGACTACCGTCAATCTGTGCCACCGCCCAAGCTATCAGAGACCGACCAGCGCTGGGTAGATCAACTATTGGCTCCGATTCGAGTGAACGAGCTATGACAACTGTTTGTCATTCCCGCGTAGGCGGGAATCCACCCTGGTAGAAATTACCCAACCTGGATGCCCGTTCCCCACTCACCGGTGGAAGCTCAACGGGAATAACAGTCAATAGAGGGGTTCGTGAATAATCCAGGTTAAATTTTCCACAGTGCAAAAAAAAGTTTTATGTCAAACACCGATCGCAGTCACTCTGATTTCAACTATGTGCTGGAGTGTGGCCGCTTAAAAACCACAGCTTCTCAGACTGCCTCTGCAGTACTGTTAATTGGCGGTGCAGAAGAAGGCCGATTGGGGGAACATGAGGCCACTCGCTGGTTTTTAAAGCGGGCCGGGGGCGGCAACTTTTTGGTGCTACGGTTTGGCGAACCGGGAGATCAGGCCAGATGGATTTGTGATACCTATCGAGACCTGATTAGCTCAGCGGCTGAGTTAGCGATTAACAGCCGGGAAGCTGCCAACCATCCCGACGTGATTCAGACCATTCGCCATGCCGACGCCCTGTTTTTAGCGGGGGGAGACCAAAACAAATACCAGGATTACTGGGAAGGCACTGCCGTCGAGGAAGCAATTAATGATTTAATTCGCGAACATCACATTCCGATCGCCGGGACTAGCGCTGGCGTCGCCATCCTGGGAGACTATTACTACGCTCCAGCAAAAGAAGGGGTGCTGAGTTCAGAGATTTTGAATAATCCCTTTCATGCCAATACTAAAGATATTGGCCGCAGTGATTTTATTCGGGTGCCGATCCTGCAACATGTGATTACCGATACCCACCTCGATCGGGTGAATCAAGACAATCCAGAACCCCGCCATGGTAGAATCTTTGGCTTCCTGGCCAGAATTTTGCACGACACCAACAACCAACTGCCGGTGCGAGCCATCGGGCTAGAGGAAGGAGCCTTTGTGGCAATCAACGATCAGGGGGTGGCCAAGGTGTTTGGCAATGGCACCAAAGCCGGGCAAGATGCCTACTTTTTACAAGCAACGGCTCTGCCACCCGAGCAGATTGCTCCCCATAAACCCTTGATCTGGAACCAGAACGGCCAAGCGGTGAAGGTCTATCAGATTGCAGGAACATCCCAGGGCAGCGGTAAATTTGACCTGAAAGACTGGTCAACCGCCGCTGGCGGGCACTGGGAAACCTGGTTTACAACGGGTGGTGCGGCTGGTTTTCAGCGTCAACCATGCCAGCCCTAAACCTTTTCTATGAGTTTGCGGCCCAGCAACCCCTGGGGCCGAATCAGTAAAACCAAAAATAGGATGCCAAAGGCTACCGCATCCTTAAAAGCAGAAAAATCAGCGGGTACAAACGCTTCTACCAGGCCGATCAGCAGCCCCCCAATCACCGCACCGGGAATGCTGCCCAGCCCCCCCAACACAATCACCGCCAGCCCCTTGAGGCCAAACCCGATACCAAAGTAGGGCCCGGCAATGCTGACGCTGGCCCCCACCAGGGTGCCTGCGATCGCCGCCAAAAAGCTACTGACAAAAAAAGTGATCACAATGAAGCGATCGGTATTGATGCCGAGCAGACTAGCCGTAGTGCCATCTTCTGCGATGGCTCGCATGGCTTTGCCATACTTGGTGAAGTTAATCAAGTAGGTGAGAATAGATAAAATCACCACCGAGACTAAAAAAATGATGATTTGCACCGTGCGAATCGGAATGGGATTGGCTTCAGTGCCAAAGTTAATCGAAGGGGGCAAATTACCAAAGGTATTGGCCGGAAAGGTGTAATTTTCTGCCCCCACTAGATACTGAATTAAATTGACGATGATCAGGGCGACTCCCAGGCTGGAAACCACTGTCAGTAAAGAGTCTGCACCACGACGGCGCAGGGGACGAAAGGTCAAGCGCTCGATCGCAATGCCAACCAGACCAGCCAATAGGCCGCTGGTGAGGGTCGCCAAGGTGAAGGGGAGGGCGATCGGGAGTTGGGCATTAGCCAGTAACCCATTAAACCCAAATGCCCCTCCCATTAGGGCATAGGTAAAGTAAGCGCCCAGGGTAAAGACTGCCCCATGGGCAAAATTGATAATGCCCAGAATCGAAAAGACCAGGGTATAACCCAGAGCAAAGATGGCGTAGACACTACCAATGGATAGGCCGTTCAGAAAGTTTTGCAGAAAGAGAGTCAGATCCATGGATTAAATCTGGTGTTTGAGCCGCCGCAACCGATCGCTGAGACTGCTGGGTTTAACATATCGGCTACCGACAAAACTTTTCAACACAGCGGACAAAGATCTCTACCCCCATCCCCAGGGCGGTCTCATCAAAATCAAACCGGGGATGGTGATGGGGATAGGCCAGCCCTGTTTCAGTATTGGCCGAGCCTAAAAAGAAATAGCATCCCGGTACTTCTTGCAAAAAGAAGGACATATCTTCCCCCCCCATGGTCTGGCACTGGGGCACAACCCCCAAGGGGGACTCTACCACAGTTGCAGCCACAGATTGCACCAAGGCGGCGATCGTTGGGTCGTTGATCACCGGGGGGTAGAGCCGCCAGTAATCTAACTCATAGCTGGCACCGTGACTCTGACAGATGCCGGCAATCACTTGTTCAATGCGCTGCTTAAAATAGCCCTCGTATTCAGGATTAAAGTAGCGCACAGTCCCACTCATGCGGGCGGTATCAGCGATCACATTTAGAGCCGTGCCTGCCTGTAATTCCCCTACGGTCACGACGGCCGAGTCGATCGGGTTGATGTTGCGGGCTACGATCGTCTGGAGGGCATTGACTACCTGAGCACTGACCACAACAGAGTCGATCGTCTGTTGGGGAATGGCACCATGCCCCCCTTTACCCAAGAGCGTACAGCGAAACCCCTCCACCGCAGCCATTAAAGCCCCACTGCGTACCCCTACTGTGCCTAAGGGTAAGTTATTCCACAGGTGTAGGCCAATGATGGCACTCACCTCGGGATTTTGCAGCACACCCGCCTCAATCATGGGCTTTGCCCCACCGGGGCCTTCCTCTGCGGGCTGAAAAATAATTTTGACAGTGCCGGCAAAATCCCGGTGTTGGGCCAGATAGTGAGCGGTACCCAAGGCGATCGTCACATGACCATCGTGACCGCAGGCATGCATTACCCCCTCATGCTGGGAACGGTAGGGCACCTGATTTTCTTCCTGAATCGGCAGGGCATCCATGTCAGCCCGGATCCCTAATACCGGCCCTGGCCGATCGCCGGGAATGAGGGCTACAATCCCCGTTTGAGCAATCCCGGTTTGATGCTCAATGCCCCAGGAGTGTAACTGTTGGGCGATAAAGCTGGCGGTTAACCGTTCCCGGAAGCCCAATTCTGGCTTTTGGTGCAGCGATCGCCGCCACTTTACCAGTTGGGCCTGTAAGCTCTGAATTTCTGGGCGGATGCGAGAGCGATCCACGGGTAAGGGAGGTACGGAAGTAAAAACCATAGAAGAGGAGGTGCGGGTGATCAAGGGGAGACCCGGTGACGGCGTCATTGGATCGATTGTGACATTGGGCCGCTGATCTTTTCAATGGTGCAGAAACTCAATACCTGGCAAGGCAGCATCATTCTCAGTTATTCTGCTGGCATGGAGGGTGATCCGGTCTGACTGGATCCACTCCAGGTATGAATTATTACGATAAATAAAAAGACCCATGGCCTCGATCGCCCGCAAAAACTTATTTGAGGATATTCCCCGGTTTCTGGTGGCCCAGGCGGGCATTATGTTTGCTGTTAGTCTGGTAACGATCCAAAAGGGCTTACTAGATGGGTTTAGCCGTTCTACAGTGCAGGTGATTGACCACTCAAGCGCTGATCTGTGGGTAGCCTCCCAAGATTTTCTCCACATTGAGGTCAGCTCCCAACTCACCGTAGAGCAGGTGCTACAGACCCGGAAGGTGGCCGGGGTCGATCGAGCCGAAGCCCTGTTTACCCAGGGTGCCCGTTGGAAGTCTCCGGCTGGCCAGCTCGATACGGTGCGCATCTATGCCTTTAACCCTGACAGTCAGCTATTTGCCTCGGGTTGGCAGCTTAAAGCGGGGAGTCTGGCAGCCCTCAAACAACCCTACAGCTTTTTGATGGATAGCACCAAAGTCAAAGACCTCGGCCTTGAGAAAGTGGGAGATGCGGGGAGAATTGGCTCCCTGCCTGCAAAACTGGTGGGCTTAACCAGTAGCCTACAATCCATGGCTTCCAGTACCTATGTTTTTACTTCCTTGGAGACTGGTCGGGCCTACATTCTCTCTGGGTTAACTAGCAAAGTCGATTGTAAACGCTTTGCCGATGGAGAGATGCAGTGTGTCAATGTGTTTGAGACGGCCCCCAAGAGTAAGGTGTCTAACCCTGGCCCACCGCCGCCCAAGAAACTTACCTTAGTGGATCCAATTACCTTTGTTTTAGTCAAGGCCAAACCGGGGCAGGATTTAAATGCTCTGCGCCAGCGGTTAGAGGCTGCCATGCCCGGAACGCGGGTCTACACCAAGACCGAGATGGCTCAGATCAGCCGCAATTACTGGCAAGAACGAACCGGCGTCGGGTTCATTTTAGGCCTGGGGGCGGTCGTCGGTTTTGTCGTGGGGATGGTGGTCGTCAGCCAAATTCTTTACTCTTCTGTGTCAGATCACTTAAAAGAATTTGGAACTCTGAAGGCAATGGGAGCGTCTAACTGGGTAATCTATCGGGTGATTACTGAGCAGGCGCTATGGATGGCGATTTTGGGCTACGTCCCCAGTGTGCTGGCCTGTTGGGCCCTGGGTCATTGGACGATGGCGGCCAAGGGCATCATGATTTTAATTACCCCCACAACTGCCGCCACGGTCTTTGGGATTACAGTTGTCATGTGTATCGGGTCTGCTATCTTTGCCATCCAGAAAGTAACGCGGGTGGATCCGGCAATTGTGTTTAAAGCCTAATGTGTTTAAACGATAAAGGCATTTGCTCTGGGTATTTTCTACCATTAAAGAAGTAGCTACACTGAGCATGATATTGATTCCTCCTCACCCATTTGACCTGTCCCAGCATTATCAAAACCAAGGTTTTTTTTACCAAATGACTGCACTTTCGTCTACCCAGTTTCAACCGTCTCACTCCGGCACTGCATCCCGATCGATTCCCCCCACCTTCATTCGGAATCAGGCTGTCTCTGCCAGAGGGGTTGAAATGGCTTACTCCAATGGCGCTGAAACTTCCTATGTCTTGACCCAGGTAGACCTGGATATCCATGAAGGTGACATTCAACTTCTGATGGGGCCATCTGGCTCAGGAAAAACGACGTTGCTCTCGATTCTGGCTGGGATCCTCACCCCCACAGGGGGGAATGTTTATCTCCTGGGGCAAGACATTACCGGTATGACTCGCAGCCAACTGGCTCGCTTTCGCCTGCAAAACGTTGGTTTTATTTTTCAAGGGTTTAACTTGTTCCCGGCGCTGACCGCCGCAGAAAATGTGGAAGTTGCCCTCAAGCTAAAGGGCGTTGCCAAGAAGGAGTGCTTTCAACAATCCCGTGAATTGCTGGCCCAAGTGCAATTGGCCGAGCGGGCTGATTATCTGCCCCGCGACCTCTCTGGCGGGCAAAAACAGCGAGTCGCGATCGCCCGTGCTCTGGCGGGTACCCCCCGACTGATTATGGCCGATGAACCCACCGCTTCCCTCGATTCTCACAACGGGCTGGCGGTGATTGAGCTACTGCGTAAACTGGCTAAAGAAAACGGTCATACCGTCCTGATTGTGACCCACGACCACCGACTGGAAGACGTGGCTGATCGGGTCGCCTACTTGGAAGACGGCATGCTGCGTGAGTAGGGGCAAGGCTAACACCGTCGCAACCGTGGCAGCAGCAACACGACCTCATCCACCGTCCGCCGGAGAGTCGCCCCAGAGACACTGCCATCATTGACCAAAATGCTGAAGACCAGAGGGGGATATGCGGGTGGGGTGTAGTAACCCGACAGGGCAACAACGCCAGAGATGGTTCCCGTCTTAGCGGCCAACTGTCCCTGGAGGGCAGTATTTTTGAAGCGATTTTTAAGGGTGCCACTCACACCCGCGATCGGTAGGGATGCCCGAAAAATAGCTGCTTCTGGAGCCTGGGCCATTGCCTGAAGCGTTTGTACCAGGGCTTGGGGTGTGGCTCGATTGCGATCGGCCAGCCCAGAACCGTCCACCATGCTGTAGCCCGTGGGGGCTACGCCTAAGGGTGCCAAAATCCCTTGGACACCAGAAACCCCACTCCTGCTGGGGTCAGAGGTTGTTGGAGCCTGGAGCCTTCCTAAGGTCTTGAGCAGCACTTCTGCAAACAGGTTATTACTCTCTTGATTGGTTTCTTGCAGCAACTGGCCTAAGGGGGGAGATTCTACCGCCGCCAGGGTTACTTCTCCGGGCGGGGCTGGGGTGCGCTTGACCAGAGTCGATTGCTTCACCGCAATGCCAGTTTGTCCCAGCACCGTGCGAAAGCGCTGCACCAGATAATTGCCCGGATTGGGAATGGCAGCTGCTACAAATTCCGAGTCAGAGCCAACTCGCAGTTGCCCACTGACCCGAACTACCCATTGACCAGGGACTCTGACGCCATCAATATACTCGCTTGCTTGCGCAGAGACGGTTGTGGTCTGGTTATCCACTTTCCAGTCAGTGGCATCCAGGGGGTCGCCCCACTCTACCCTGAGGGGCTGCCCCAGCCGGGTAGGAAATAGGGTTAAGCCGATCGCATTCTGATTCAAGATCAGACTGTTAACCGCTGCCCCATAACCCGCCAGGGTGTCTTCTGGATCCCAGTAGGGATTGATCGCGGCTCCCTGGAAGTAGGTATCGTCTCCAATTAGCAGATTGACCTGTTGTATTCCTTTTTGCCGTAACTGTTGACTCAAATCAGTCAGTTGTTGAGTCGTCAGGCTGGGGTCACCCTGGCCCATGATCCGTAAGGTTTCCACCGTTGGAGTAGGGCCATTGCCGGTTACTGTTGTGCGAAATCGATGTTGGGCACCCAATTGCCGCAGGGCCGCCGCCGTCGTAAAGATCTTGTTGTTAGAAGCAGGGATTAAGGCCGTCGTGGCATTGCGGCTAAACAGGGTTTGCTGGACTGAGCTAGGGCCCTGAGTCTGGATCAAAATCCCCCACTGCGAGCGAGCAACGGTAGAGCGGTCAATCACCCGTGCGATCGCGGATCCGAGTTGAGCGTTACAAATGCCTGCTGTCGGTACCGCCTGGGCAACTCCCTTGGAGGGCAGAGCAGTTTGCCTGGGCGATCGTTCTGCTGCTGTAACTTGGGGTAGCGTCATCCCCCCCTGTAAACCAACGATACCTGCCAGTAGCAAGTAGGAAACACGATGAAATCTCATTCTGACCCTCAACCTCACTCTTTTGAGCCTACTGGAAAAAGACCTGCCTCTATAGAGTTGCTAGAGTGATTGAGAGTTCCCGGATTGGGATTTACCTTTAAGTAACCTGATACCTCTCTTTAAAAAACTTCAATTCCCGCTTCGGCAGGTATCCCTCAATTCCACTAAACTACCCATAGAGGGCATTTGGCGGGGAACAGGGTGCCGTTTTAATGGGTGTAACAGTCCTGCTATCGGGCAGAAAGTGACCCCTCTATGTTGTCGAATCCTTTACAATCTGTTACAAAAGTAAAAGCCCTATCTCTGGACGTACGACTGCATGTTTGGTGGTTTTACAGCAACTCCTCCGGGCACGGATTTTGGAGAGCGCATGCTCAACACCGTTGCCAGCCAGTCCATTCGTCACCTGTTTACCCAGTGTGAATCGGTGCAGGTCGCTGTCTGCTGCAATCCTTCTAGCAAGTTGCTACAGGGTAGTATCGATAGCTTTAAGATGAGTGGGCAGAATCTCGTGATTCGCCGTGATTTCCTGGTCGCCGAGATGTCGTTTGAGACGGATGCCGTTTCCATCGACTTTAGTTCCGTCTTGACTGGTAAAATTCGCCTGCGTCAGCCAACTCAGGCTGTGGCCCAGGTTACTTTGACTGAGGCGGGCATTAACCAGGCCTTTTCTGCCGAGCTGGTGAAACAGCGGATGCAGAATTTGACCGTGCCTGAGTTAATCAACTTGTCGGGGGGTGAACCGGTCTCTTTCTCGGATGTGCAGGTCAAACTGCTGCCCCATAATCAGATCAAGATCTTTGCCAAGACCGAATTGCCCAATGGGGTCATTCCCATCAGTTTGATTGCGACGTTAGCGGTTGAGCGTCGTCGCCGCATTCTGTTTCAGAATCCCCAGTTTGAAGCTGAAGATGTGCCTGAGTCTTTGCGGGGGCTGTCCAAGCTTTTAACGATGGGGTTTGCTGATATTCTTAATAGTATGGTTGATTTAGACCGCTTTGATCTCGATGGGGTGATTTTGCGGATTAATCGACTTGAGACCAAAGGGGATCAGCTCCTCTTTAGTGGTTATGCCCAGATTGAGCATTTCCCTGGTAGTGGTTAACGGCATTCCATCAAGACTTAGCCCCCATGAATTCAATTGCGGTTCCCGATGAGGGTCTGTTTACGATCGCAGCCGCTGCACTGCCCTCACAGTCCATTAGTTGCTTGAGTCCTGCAACGGTTCAATCCTTTCTATCCAATTGGGTTGAGCTATTGCTCCTGGTTCACAGATCGTCGGCAAGTGCTGAACCGCTGCCCGTAATTGTTTGGGCTAAGTTTCCCAAAAAGTATGCCTGGGAAAAAGCGATTGCCCCCTTGGCGGTCATTGATAATCTATCGTTTTATTTCTTTAGCCCTGAGCAAGATGATCTCTATGCCTTTGACTTGACTGAGTTTGAGGATGACGAAGCTACCAAGCTGCCTGATTCAGATTTGCACTTACCTAAAACCTCAATTCCTCTGCCTTTTGATAGTCCTCTAATAGGAGAGTATTTTTTTTTGGTTTGGTCTGCCGCGCTTCAGGGGGCAATTGTTGCCCGACGAGCGGTTTCTGTTGCTGAGATTGACCTGGATTTTGATCCGTTTGATGACTATGGCGATGATTGGATGAATTCTAGGAGTCAGGATCAATCTTTACAGGTGGTTTTTAGTTTTGAGCCTGCTGTCACCCAGCAATTGCTCCAGAGCATTGAGCAGGCTATGGCTCAAACTGCTAACTCACTGATGTCATCCAACGCCGCAACTCCCTGGCAGTCAACCATGGCTAAGGTTCCTGGGTTAACGCCAGCCTTGGGATGGCTGCACTTTTTGTTGAGTGCTCAATTACAACAGCAGGAAGATCTATGGCAACAAAATCGGCAACAGATCCAGGCGCTTGAGTTGGTCAAAGCTGCCCCTCACGATCAGTCAACCCTGCCGTTATTAGAGAAAACTTTTTTAAGCCATCTGGGGCAAGAGCTCCGCACTCCGCTCTCAAGTATTAAAACCGCCCTCAGTTTAATCAATGCGCCTACGCTGAAGCCAGCTCAACGGCAGCGGTACATGGATTTAATTGCAAAAGAGTGCGATCGCCAAAATACACTGGTAACCAGCTTGATGAACCTGGTCGATCTGGATCAAGAGATCAAAGGCAGCCACGAATTGCAGCCGGTTCAACTTCAGGATGTTATTCCCACTGTCGTCAGTTCCTACCAACCTCTGGCTGCTGAAAAAGGGATTCGACTGACCTATACCCTATCGGATCAGTTACCCCCTGTAACCAGTCAAACGCACTGGCTGCAGCAGATCATGATTCATTTACTCAATAACGGCATGCAATTTACCCCCAGGGGCGGGCAGGTTTGGGTGCGGGCTCGTCAGGAGGCCGATCAGATCCATCTAGAAGTGCGAGACTCTGGGCTGGGCATTCCCCAGGGAGAAATTACCAAAATTTTTGATCACTTTTATCGCACTCGACAAGCCGATGAGGAGTCAATTGGAGTGGGGATGGGGCTACCGATCGTGCAGCAGTTGGTCAGGCAGAGCGGTGGCTCAATCTCGGTGAAAAGCCGAGTAGGCGAAGGATCAACCTTTCATCTTCTTCTCCCAGTTTATATTTAACCCAGGTTCGCCATGCCAACGAGATTGTAGGTTGCCCCAGAAGTCTTGCAGTAATTGGGCGATCGGCCGTTGCGATTGCAGAAATACCCGAGCACAATTGCGTCCTGGCATCCCAGAAATCGAACCGCCCGGATGGGTGCCCGCCCCGGTCAGATAGAGCCCCTGAATCGGGGTTTTGTAGTTGGCTATTTCTGGTAGGGGGCGTAAGAAAACCATCTGTTCCAGGCTCATATCCAGGTGGTAGTAGTTCCCTTTGATGGTGCCCAACCGGTCTCCCAGTTCAGCGGGGCTTTCTACTCGTCGGCAGATCGTGGCGGTCTTGACGTTGGGGGCATACTCTGCCAGTTTGTCAATTACCCGATCCGCGACTTGCTGCTTCAGGTCATCTGTCCAACCCGTACCCTGTAGACCGGTGCCTTCCCGGCCCGCGATCTGGTAGGGGGCAAAAAATTCAATCCAGAGGGTGTGCATTCCTGCTGGTGCCATGGTCGGATCCAAGATAGTCGGTTGCACAAGGTACATGGAAGGGTCTGCATCAGGGATAAGACCCATCATTGGGGCATGGTGTGCCATCTCCACCTGTGCTACAGAATCAGCAATTAAAACTGAGCCAATTAGCAACTGGTCTCGGTGCTGGTAGCGATCAAAGCGTAGGGGCTCTGACATTGCCAGATCAATTTTTAGAATGGTTTCGTTGTTGTTGATGACGCGTCGCTCTAATCGTTCTCGTAAAGCAGGATCGGCGCTATCCACCTCTGCCGGATCCATCAAGTGGAGAAACAGCCGTTGGGCATCAATGTTAGAGATCACCCCGTGGGTGGCCCGATAATCTTGCTGACCGGCTACCCGTACCCCAACCGCTCGCCCCTCTTCAATTAGAACTCGCTCAACTGCCTGATCCGTCAGAATTGACCCACCCAGTGACCGCACCCGTTTGACCAGGGCTTCCACCAGGGCACCCGTCCCTCCTTTAGGGCGAGCCATCCCAGGGGAGTGCCGCATCGCCATCATCATCGCCCCGATCGCCAGGTTTTTTTGGGAGGGTGCCATCCCCATCTCGGCACAGAGTCGGGCCAGGGGTGCCTTAATCAACTCAGAATCAAACCACTCGTTGAGTAAATCTTCTGCACTGGTCAGCATGGTGCGGACAAACTCCAGCGCCTTTTGGGTGGAACCTACTGCACCAAACAAATCCTTGATTTTTCTGATATCGTAGTTTCCTGCAATATCCAGAATCGCTCTGGGTGGAGCGTTAAACAGGGGGGCCAGGGCACTCACCAGGCGCAACCAGTAGGTCGTGAATTCTCGATATTTTTCCGCATCCCGTGGGCTGTAGCGGGCGATCTCAGCACAGGTTTGCTCCAGCGATCGGTGGGCCAGAAAGTAACGACCATCCGGGTGCGGGCAAAAAACCACCGGGTCGCAAAACAGGTATTCCAGACCATACTGATTTAGTTTCAACTCTTGCACCACTGGCCCCAGGTGAATCAACTCATGGTCGATCGCACAAAGGTTAAATTTAAAGCCGGGAGCCTCTTCTGGCATGACTTCTTCCGTAGTGGCGGCCCCACCGGGAACCGCACGTTTTTCTAAGAGTAAGACACTATACCCGGCCTGGAGCAGGTAGGCTGCACAAACCAGACCGTTATGTCCCGCTCCAATTATGATGACATCGTAAGTTTGAGTAGCCATGGTGATGGCAATTAGACGTTAGTAGGGAGTGAAAGGGTTGATTTGTCACTAGAGGAGAATGGGGCCTCAGACGTACCCTTAATATGGTCGAATTGGGGATTGAGTCGCTGGTCTTGAAAAACAGGGAGGTCAAACCAAAAGGTAGTGCCGACTCCCACTTCACTCACTAGGTGTACCTGACTGCGATGTTTCTCGATAATATTACGGACAATCGACAGCCCCAACCCCGTTCCTTCCAGGGTATGGACGCGATTTTCTACCCGGTAAAAGCGATCGAAAATCGCCTGTTGGTCTTCGGTGGCAATGCCAATCCCAGTATCCGATAGCTCTATTCGTACCCTGCGAGCCTTTGGTGATTGGCCTGATGATTGATTCGGTGTCACAGACGATTGAACCTCAACTCCCTGGGGGGTAGCCCCTATCTCATAGGCCCGAATCAAAATTTTGCCACCAGAACTGGTGAATTTAAGGGAGTTACCCACCAAGTTGGTAAAGACCTGCAGGAGCAAATCGTAATTTCCCAGCACAGGCGGCAAATCAGACGGAATCTCCTGCTGTAGCTCGATGCCCTTATCTCTGGCATTCAGCTGGTAAGTCCGCAGGGTTTGCTCGATCTGTTGGGCCAGCTCTACTCCATAAAAGTGGTAGAGCTTACAAGACTCTAACCGGGACAGATCCAGCACATCGTTGACTAGCCTGGTCAGGCGATCGGTTTCTCGATTGGCAGTTTCTAAAAACTCTTGCTGCTCTGCCTGACTCAAATCGTTTCCATATTCGTAGAGGGTTTCGATAAAAGATTTGATATTAAACAGGGGCGTCCGCAACTCGTGGGAGACGTTACTGATAAACTGACTCTTTGCTTCATTCAATTCTGCTTCCCTGGTGATATCTTGGATGGTCATGGCAATGCCCCGTACATGCTCGCGAGCCAGATCAAACACCGTATTCAGCAGAATCCTGACAGTCCGCTCAGAGGGGTCTGTCAGGTTGACCCGATACTCTCCCCCTTCTCTTAGCTCTCCCCTGGTAATTTGGTGTAGCGGTTGACTGATCTCGGCTCCCAGGGTGGGGGGTAGTAACGTCAAAATATCCACTCCCTCTACTGACTTTCCTTCCCAGCCCAGTAACCGGCGGGCAGTGGGGTTAGTCAACATTAAATGAAGATCGGTGTCAATCAAAACGGCACCATCTGCGATCGTTGAAACCAGGGTTTCTAACTTGGCTTTTTCCGCAGTCAGTTCTTCAATGTTTTGCTCTTCATAACGCTCTAACCGCTCTGCCATGTCATTGAAGTTGACAATGAGCTCACCCAACTCACCCCCTAGCGGCAGGTCAACCCGCTGCTTAAAATTGCCAGAAGCAATATTCTTAACCCCTACCACCAGTTCTTTAATCGGCCTGGTGATCGTCAGGGCATTAAATACAGATCCTAAAATCACCATGGCCCAAATGGAGATAAACACTGCAATGGTGACATCCCGCGTCAGGTGGGAGGAGGCTACAACAGTGGGGTTGGGATTGGTGCCGATCGCCAGGACTCCCTTATAAACGCCTTCGTAGATCAGGGGCACAAACACATCCGTTACTTCCCCATCAGGGGTCAGGTGTTGCCGCACCAGGGGAGCATCGCTGTGGGCAGCATACTCTTCAGGCAGTTGAATCCGACGGCGAATTGTGAGGGAATTTTGCACCTCTGTATCTGAAAAGGGAATACCGAAGACTAGGTTACCCTCTTCATCGGCATAGAGCAGGTAGCGAATACTGGCGGTGCTGCTGTAAAACCGATGGGAGAAGCGGGCCAGCTCTGTCAGATTGTTTTCCCCTACCAAGGGCGTCACATTGGCTGCTAGCAAAAGTCCCAAATCTCGCCCAAAACGAGTATCATTCATGCGGGCATCTTGCTGAATCGTATTGACGGCCCAGAAGGTCAAGCCACTCATAACCAGCGAAACCACTAAGGTCGCGACTGCCATCAGTTTGGTCTGAAGTGTAAATTCAGACCACCAACTGGCGATTAGTTTCCGAATCGTTTGCAGCAGTTCCAACAAAATCAATGGGTTCCATGAAAGAGGGTAGGCAGTTCACAGCGGGTAAGCAACACCCTATAGATTGCCCATCGGGAATCTTTCTAAATACATATTAGGTTAACTGGTGTACGGTCAACTAGCCGGAAATGTTAAGGGGGCTGACCTGATGCCCGATATCTCCCCGATAGTAACGCCCCTCAAATTGGATGGCACGCACGGCTTCATAAACATGGGCGATCGCTCTGTCAAAGGTTTTTCCCAGGGCTGTGACTCCCAAAACTCGCCCACCGTCGGTAATCAGGTGACCCCGCTGTAGCTGAGTTCCAGCATGGAAAACCATCGTACCTTGTGCTTCAGCGTCCTCAACCCCCGTAATGATTTGGCCTTTTTGGTAGGCACCGGGATACCCACCCGCGGCGATCACGACACACACTGCAACTTCTGGCTTCCAGGTCAAGGGTGGAAACTCTGCCAGCCTTTGCTGGGCGCAGGCCAGCATCAGTTGATCTAAAGGCGTTTCTAGAAGGGGTAAGACCACCTGAGTTTCTGGATCGCCAAACCGACAATTAAACTCAATCACTTTGGGATCGCCCTCTGGCGTAATCATCAACCCAGCATAAATGACTCCCCGGTAATCAATGCCCCTGGCTCGCAGACCAGCGATTACGGGTTCTAACACTTCTTGTTGAATGCGCGCCATTAATCCAGGAGTGACTAAGGGGGCGGGAGCATAGGCCCCCATGCCGCCAGTGTTTGGGCCAGTGTCTCCCTCGCCGATGCGTTTATGATCTTGAGCTGGCAGGAGTGGCCGAATGGTGAGGCCGTCGGTTACTGCCAAGATGGAAACCTCCCGCCCTTGTAAGCACTGTTCAATCACGACCTGCTGCCCCGCCGCGCCAAATTGCCCACCAAAGCTGGCCGCGATCGCGGCCTCGGCTTCTTCATAGGTGCTGGCAACTGTCACACCTTTACCCTGCGCTAAGCCGTCTGCTTTGACCACAATGGGGACAGTCTGGCTGCGTAAGTAGGCTAAAGCGGCATCTTGATCTGTAAAAACCTTTGCCTTGGCTGTAGGAATATTAACCTCTTGCATCAGTTGTTTAGCCCAGGCTTTGCTCGCCTCAAGCTGAGCCCCCGCTTGCGTGGGCCCAAATACGGTCAAGCCTTGTTGTTGCAGATAGTCTGTTATGCCTGCTGCTAGGGGAGCCTCTGGGCCAACAACAATCAGGGATATATTGTTAACCAGGGCGAGTCGGGCAACACCTTCAAAATCTCCAATATTCAGGGCTAGATTATTGCAGTGAGGGAGAGAGCCAGTACCGCCATTACCAGGAACACAAGTGACCTGCTTTACCGTCTCAGACTGTAAGAGTTTCCATGCTAAGGCATGTTCGCGACCGCCATTGCCCACAACTAAAACTTTCATTAGCTATTTTTATCTATGACTAGGAACTCAAGTTTAGAGCGGGGATAGAGTGATACCCGTATGTTAGAGAATATTCTATTACTCCCTTCTCAGGTGGGGGGATGGATTTAATGCAAATCAAAGAACTGATGGATCGAGATTTCACTCCAGGGCATCCGGTCACAATTCAAAGCTGGATCGGTAGCTTAGTGCTGGTTGGTCTATTAACTGGGCTCCACCATCCCCCTGGAATTGCCCAGTCTGCCCCAGGGCCAACGACCGCTCAACCAAAGTTACCCCCAAGTCAGAATACCCCAATTCGCTCAGATGTTAAGCCATTCCCCAGCAACCCCCTGGAACTCACCAGTCCTGATCCACTGCTGCCAGAGGGCGCAACCAAGCGGCCCTTAACCGTTGCTGAGCGGACTCAGCTCATCGCTGCACTGCAAGAATTGGATGCCCAGGCAGATGCCCGCTTAAAAGCTGGCGATCGGACAGGGGCCTTTGATCTCTGGCATCGTGTACTGCGCCTGAGCCGTTGGCTGGGGCCGGTTGATGAAGTCAAGGCTTTGGGGCAGATTGGCGCGATCGCATGGCAGGAAAGCGACACTTCTGAGCTGCGCTGGATTACCCAACGACTGGATGTGCTTCTAGCCCAGGCCAATGCTCCTCTGGTTCCTGGTTTCGGTAACAATATCAACCTGGGGCAGGGCAATGTGGTTTCTCGCACCAATCTTTTAGAGGCACTGGGATTGGCCTATCAACAGGTGCGAGTCCCCCAATCGGCGATCGGGGTCTATGAGCAAATTTTGACTGAAGCAAAACAACGCAAGGATCAAACCAGGGTTGAAGCGACCCTGAACACCCTGGGAGAAATGGAACTGGCCTGGTTTGAATACCCGGCGGCGGCGGCCGCCTATCGTGAACTGGTCACCATGGCTCAAACCCAGAATGATCAGGCTAGGCAACAGGTGTATCTGCAAAAACTTTCCTTTTTATTTGAGCAGGCCAAACAGCCTGATCAGGCTGTGATCTATCAACAACAGTTGATCGACCTGTATCAGCAGATTCCCGATCCCAAACCGATTCCGGGTCTCAGACTCAAGATGGGAGATAACTATCAAAAGCTTTCCCAACTGGCACTGGCTGAACGCAGCTATCAAGAGGCCTATCAACTGGCCCAGACTTTACAGCAGTTTGGCTATGCCAGCGATGCTCTACAAAAGTTGGGCCGTCTCTACCGTGACAACAATCGTACCGACGCAGCGATTAAGGTCTATCGCTTTTTAGTTGCCGTGGAGCAGCAAGCCTACAACTACTATGGTCTGATGACGGCCTATGACCAGTTGGGGCAGTTGTATCTCGATCGCAAAGCCTATGATCAAGCATTGGTTGCCTTTCGGCAAGGCTTGCAACTGGCGACCCGCCTGAAGCATCGCGAACCCTATTTTTCTGAACAAATTCAACGGGTAACCGAGGCATCAACCACTCAATAGGGGGGACGGCAGCGGGATTTGTTAATGTGTTAGATGTGCTCCAGTCTCACTGCCTCTTTGCCTCCCCTAAGGTTTGCGCTAGCCGGATAACGGTACAATCTGTATTGTAACTTTACAAATCGCCATGTCTGGAGAGATGCTTACAACGCTCAGTCCCAGTTCGGTTCTGGAAGTCTTAAAGCCTGTCCAGGATCCCGAGCTCCGCAAAAGTTTGGTGGAGCTTAACATGATCCGAAATCTGGTGGTGCAAGACGGCAATGTCCGCTTCACCTTAGTCTTGACAACCCCAGCCTGCCCTCTGCGTCAGTTTATCGTAGAAGATTGTGAACGAGCCATCCGCACCTTAGCGGGCGTAAATCGAGTCGATGTCGATGTGACTGCAGAAACACCCCAGCAAAAGGGCCTCCCCGATCGCCAGGGTATTGACGGCGTCAAGAACATTCTGGCGATTACCAGTGGTAAGGGCGGTGTGGGTAAAAGCACGGTGGCCGTGAATATTGCGGTCGCCCTGGCCCAGACCGGGGCAACGGTGGGTTTGATTGATGCCGACATTTATGGCCCCAATACCCCGACCATGATGGGCTTGTCTAACGCCCAGGTTACAGTGGTGCAGCAGGGTGAGCAGGGAGAGGTGTTAGAACCCGCTTTTAACCACGGGGTTAAACTGGTTTCCATGGGTTTTTTGATCGATCCAGATCAGCCTGTGATTTGGCGCGGCCCCATGCTAAATGGGGTGATTCGTCAATTTCTCTACCAGGTGCGCTGGGGCAATCTGGATTATTTGATTGTCGATATGCCACCGGGAACTGGAGATGCCCAGTTGACAATGGCCCAGGCAGTGCCGATGGCGGGAGCCGTAATTGTCACTACGCCGCAAACGGTGGCCCTGCAAGATGCCCGTCGAGGGCTGAAAATGTTTCAACAATTAAATGTGCCCATTCTTGGCATTGTGGAGAATATGAGCTACTTCATTCCCCCCGATGCGCCTGATAAACAATACGATATCTTTGGCTCTGCGGGGGGTGAAAAGACCGCCCAAGAATTGCAAATTCCACTCCTGGGCTGTGTGCCTTTAGAAATGTCGGTGCGGCAGGGTGGGGATCAGGGCATGCCCATCGTTGTGGCTGACCCAGATTCTGCTTCGGCCAGGGCCCTAACGGCGATCGCTCAACAAGTGGCTGCACGGGTTTCTGTGGTGGCTCTCACCTGATTCTTACTCTCTTATTTCTTCGGTTCTGAATGTTACAACGTTCTTTTGGTCGCATTCGCTGGAAGTTGTTGGCTCAACCCTGGCAAAATGTAGACCCCTGGTTATTTGGTCTGCCTATTGCCTTAACTGTGTTGGGGGGCATTATGATCCGCAGCGTGGAGTTTAATCAGGGGTGGACAGATTGGTCGCAACATTGGATCACAGGCGGGGTCGGGCTGGTACTCGCTCTGGTCATTGCTCGCTGGCGCTACGACCAGTTATTAGAGTGGCACTGGGTGACCTACGGTCTGACCAACCTGGGGTTGATTATTGTGATGTTTTTCGGACGGGAAGAACTGGGTGCCCAACGCTGGATCAGTGTCTTGGGGTTTAATGTGCAACCCTCTGAGTTTGCTAAATTGGGGATTATCATCACCCTGGCGGCTTTACTTCATCAGCAACCTGCGGACACCATTCCCGTTGCCCTCAAGACCATGGCCGTCGCTGCGGTGCCCTGGATGTTTGTGTTTCTGGAACCCAACCTGGGCACTTCTTTAGTCTTTGGTGCCATTACAATGGGCATGCTTTACTGGGGCAATGCCAATCCGGGTTGGATTTTATTGCTGCTGTCTCCCTTTATTTCAGCGATTTTGTTTAATGTGTTTCTGCCCATCTGGTTCTTTTGGGTGGCCGCAGCAGGGGTGGTGGCCTGGCGCAGTTTGCCCTGGCATCGGGTCAGCACACTGGTCGCTGTCGTCGTTAACCTGATCGCTGGCGGGCTGGGCCACATCCTCTGGGATTTGTTAAAAGACTATCAGAAAAAACGCCTGGTTCTGTTCCTTGATCCCGACCAGGATCCTTTAGGGGGAGGCTATCACCTGATTCAGTCTCGCATTGCGATCGGGGCGGGTGGGCTATGGGGGCGTGGGTTAAACCACGGTACCCAAACGCAGTTAAATTTTATCCCTGAGCAACATACAGATTTTATCTTTACCGCGATCGGTGAAGAGTTAGGCTTTATTGGCTCTATGCTGGTGCTGTTTGCCTTTTGGCTGATTTGCCTGCGCCTGATTATTGTGGCTCAAAATGCAAAAGATAATTTTGGCTCGTTAATTGTGATTGGAGTCCTCTCCATGATCGTATTTCAAGTAGCGGTAAATGTGGGCATGACGATTGGCCTCTCGCCAGTAACCGGCATTCCCCTACCCTGGTTGAGTTACGGACGATCGGCCTTACTGATGAATTTTTTGGCAATCGGTTTTGTGCAGTCGGTGGCAAATTTTCGTCAGCGTTATGGGTTTAAGAATTGAACGTAAGTTAAACGATTGCCTCTCCCTTGCTGATTTTTCCCTGCCTGACCCATGGATGATAAACCTCGTATTCTGATTGGCGTTACGGGTGGCATTGCAGCCTACAAGGTTTGTGATGTAATTTCTACCCTGGCTAAAGATGGAGTTGAGGTGCGGGCAATTTTGACGGCGGGGGCACAGGCGTTTATTACTCCTCTTACCGTTTCTACCCTCTGTCGCTCCCCGGCCTACACCGATCAGGATTTTTGGAGTCCGGCACAAGGCCGGCCCTTGCACATTGAGTTGGGCGAGTGGGCCGATGTTTTGGAGATCGCGCCGGTGACGGCCAATACTTTGGCCAAGCTGGTGTATGGTCTGGCGGATAATCTGCTGACCAATACCGTTTTGGCCTCCACCTGTCCGATTTTGTTGGCTCCAGCAATGAATACTGATATGTGGGAGCAGTCAAGCGTACAGCGCAACTGGCAACACCTTCAAGCAGATCGTCGCTATCACACCATTGGCCCAGCAGAGGGGATTCTGGCCTGCGACCGGGTGGGGGCGGGTCGTATGGCGGCACCATCAGAGATTTTGGATTATCTCCATTCTCTGCTCCATACCAGGGGAAAACGAGACCTCTCTGGCAAGCATTTGCTGATCAGTGCAGGGGGCACCCAAGAATATTTAGACCCCGTTCGGTTTATTGGCAATCCCTCGACGGGTAAAATGGGGTTGGCCCTGGCCCTGGCGGCGCTGCATCGGGGGGCCAAGGTGACCCTAGTGCATGGCCCATTGGGGTTGACGCCTTCTTTTGCTCAGCCCAACCTGTGTTCAATTCCCGTGGTGACCGCAGCCCAAATGCAACAGGCTTTGTTGCAGGCTTTTCCGACTGCGGACTGGCTGATCATGGCGGCGGCGGTGGCGGATGTGCGACCTGGGAATTACAGTCCAGCAAAGTTGGCAAAGGCAGATTTACCCGCCAGCCTGCCCTTAGAACCCATCCCTGACATCGTGGCGGGGTTGGCTCAGTTAAAGCAGCCCCATCAACGGGTGATTGGTTTTGCCGCTCAAACGGGAGAGATTGTTGCACCGGCGATCGAGAAGCTGCACCGCAAAAATCTGGACGCGATCGCTGCCAACCCGGTTGATCAGGCGGGTAGTGGTTTTGGCAGTGACACAAATCAGGCTGTCTTGATCGATCGCAACGGGCGACAACAGCCGATTGCCCCCTGTAGTAAGCTGCAAATGGCCCATCAGTTGATAGACTTTGTCCATTCAATCAAGTGAGGCTGACTATGGGAAGCGGGCCGGGATGGATCCCCACCTTCTTGTATTATTTTGTGGCTACAACCCTGATTGGGGCCTTAGTCTTGACAGAAGGGCTGGAGTCTAATCAGTTACCAGGGCAAACCTCCTTTCAAATCGCCCTGTTGTTTGGTCTGGCTGCAGGCGGGGTGGGTGCCTACTTTAACAGCTATGAAACTATAACCCTACCGATTAAGAACCGGGGCGCTTTTACCAAACGGTTGGGCAAGGCTTTAACCGAGATGGGCTACGGCGGGGTCAAGACCGTTGAGTCAGTCACCATTTACGAACGATCGGCCCTCAGCCGCTTTTTTTCTGGCAAAATTTTGGTGGAGTTAGGCTCTAAAAATGCCACAATTTCAGGGCGGGCTGGCCGCATGCGTCAACTCAAAAAACGGATGGAATTGGTGATTTAAATAATTTTGCGGGGGAATGTGGATAGGTTTGCCATTGCCACTGATAGCTAAGGCTATAGATGGGTTAAGGTGCGGTTTCCCAATTCGGGGGCAACGGGCTGGATTCGCCGTGACCTGGTTAGTGGCTTCACCTGTTAGGTCAGGCTTTTGACTAACTCCTGACTCCTAACTCCTAACTCCTGATTTTCGATTTTCGATTTCTGACTCCTGACTTCTTATATTCTGACTCCTGACTTCTCATATTCTGACTCCTGACTTCTTATATTCTGACTCCTGACTTCTTCCCTCCTGTCTCCTAGCCTATCCAGGGTGTCCCGGCTGAAATGATATGCCTTAAACAATGAAACAATTAACCGCAAAAGATTGGCAAGTCTGGGGGCGCAGGTTGACGCCCTACTGGTTTTTGTTGCCCGCTCTGCTGATTCTTAGCCTGACGGTTTTTTACCCGGCGCTGCAAGCCTTTTATTTCAGCTTTACTCAGTTTGAGTATGACCTGACCCAGCCCCCCCTCTGGATTGGGTTTAAGAATTTCCAGCGGCTCTGGTTTGATCCGGTGTTTTGGCAGACCTTGGGCAATACCCTGTTGTACCTGGTATGCGTCGTGCCTTTGCTGGTGGCTTTGCCCCTGGGGTTAGCGATTTTGGTGAATCAAAAACTGCGGGGCATCCGCTGGTTTCGGGTGGCTTACTATACCCCTGTAGTGATTTCAATGGTGGTGGCCGGTATTGCCTGGAAGTGGCTCTATGCTGATAATGGCCTGCTCAATCAATTACTCAAAGCCATTGGCCTTTCTGAATCCGGCATTCCCTGGTTGACCAGCCCCCAATGGGCCATCTTTAGTGTCATGGTGGTGACAGTCTGGAAGGGGCTGGGCTACTACATGGTGATTTATCTGGCGGGGCTACAGACGATTCCTCAAGACCTCTACGAGGCTGCAGCGATCGATGGGTCGGATGGGGTGAAGCGGCATTGGCATATTACGGTGCCCTTGATGCGGCCCTACCTGTTGCTGGTTGCGGTGATCTCTGCTATCTCGGCGATTAAGGTGTTTGAGGAAGTCTACATCATGACCCAGGGGGGGCCACGCAATAGCTCTAAGACGATTGTCTATTACGTCTACGAGCAGGCGTTTCAAGACCTGGAGATGAGCTATGCCTGCACAATCGGGCTGGTGATGTTTTTGATGATTTTGGCCCTATCGGTTTTGCGCCTGAGCGCTCAACGGCTCACCGGTCGAGATCAAGAGTCGCCCCCTGAAATCTTCTGAGTATCATTTCGGGATTTGCCCCCTCTACTTATCATTTTGTAACCCCTTCAGTGATAAGCTGATCAGTGGCAATCTCAAATTATTACGGTTGTTAAAGTACTAGGGCGCGAGCATGGTCACCACCACAGAGAAAGCAAATATTGGCTACATTACACAAATTATCGGCCCCGTGGTTGATGTCAAGTTTCCATCAGGTAAGTTACCAGCGATTTATAACGCACTAAGAATTGAAGGAAAGAATACCGCAGGTCAAGATATTGCCGTCACCTGCGAGGTGCAGCAGTTGTTGGGTGACCAACAGGTGCGAGCAGTGGCAATGAGTTTGACTGACGGCCTGGTGCGGGGCATGGAAGCTGTAGATACTGGCGCGGCAATCCGTGTGCCGGTGGGGACTGCAACCCTGGGTCGCATTTTTAACGTTTTGGGTGAGCCTGTTGACAATAAGGGCTCTGTGGATATGTCCCAGACCATGCCGATTCACCGGGAAGCCCCCAAGCTGACCGAGCTGGAAACCAAGCCCTCTGTGTTTGAGACTGGGATTAAGGTGATTGATCTGCTGACCCCCTACCGTCGGGGTGGCAAGATTGGCCTATTTGGTGGGGCCGGGGTCGGCAAAACCGTGATCATGATGGAGTTGATCAACAACATCGCTACCCAACACGGCGGTGTGTCAGTGTTCGGCGGAGTGGGTGAGCGGACTCGTGAAGGCAATGACCTCTACAACGAAATGATCGAGTCTGGAGTGATTAACAAAGACAATCCTGGGGAGTCTAAGATTGCTCTGGTTTACGGTCAGATGAATGAACCCCCCGGCGCTCGGATGCGTGTCGGTCTGTCGGCTTTGACCATGGCTGAATATTTCCGGGATGTCAACAAGCAAGACGTGTTGCTGTTTATTGACAACATCTTCCGCTTTGTCCAGGCCGGTTCTGAAGTGTCGGCATTGCTGGGCCGTATGCCCTCCGCCGTTGGTTACCAGCCCACCCTTGGTACCGATGTGGGCGACCTGCAAGAACGGATTACTTCGACCACCGAAGGTTCTATCACCTCGATTCAGGCGGTCTACGTCCCTGCGGATGACTTGACTGACCCAGCTCCTGCTACCACCTTTGCTCACTTAGACGGTACCACCGTCTTGTCTCGTGGTTTGGCCTCTAAGGGGATCTATCCCGCTGTCGATCCGTTGGATTCTGCCTCTACTATGTTGCAGCCCAGCGTTGTGGGTGAAGAGCACTATAGAACTGCCCGCGCCGTGCAGGCTACCCTGCAACGGTATAAAGAATTGCAAGACATTATTGCGATTCTCGGTTTGGACGAGTTGTCTGAGGACGATCGCCTGACGGTTGCCCGTGCCCGTAAGATTGAGCGGTTTCTGTCTCAACCCTTCTTTGTGGCAGAAGTGTTTACCGGTTCTCCCGGGAAGTATGTCCCGTTAGAAGAAACCATCAAAGGCTTCAACCTGATCCTCTCTGGTCAACTCGATGAGTTTCCAGAGCAGGCCTTTTACATGGTGGGCAGCATTGATGAAGCGATCGCCAAGGGTGAAAAACTCAAGGCCGAAGGCAAGTAAGCAGGCTGCTAGTATTCCGTTGCATTAAATTTAACTGACGACCAGGGAGTGAAGTCGGGAAACAAGTATTCCTGGCTTCACTACCCCGGCCCAGGAGACAAGAAATATGACATTAACCGTTCGTGTGATTGCACCAGACAAAACAGTCTGGGATTCTCAAGCAGAAGAAGTGATTTTGCCCAGCACTACAGGGCAATTGGGTGTTTTGACGGGTCACGCCCCCCTACTGACTGCCTTAGATGCAGGGGTAATGCGGGTGCGGGCTGATAAAAATTGGACGCCGATCGCCTTGATGGGCGGCTTTGCTGAAGTCGAAAACAACGAAGTTACGATTTTAGTCAACGGCGCTGAGCGCGGTGATGCCATTGATAAAGAAGCCGCTCGTAAAACATACGAAGAAGCGGAAAATCGACTGGAGCAATCGCGCCAGAGCGACAATCGCCAAGAGCAGATCCAGGCAACTCAGGCCTATAAGCGGGCCCGGGCCCGGTTTCAGGCTGCTGGGGGCATGATTTAGCTGGGTAAACCCCCTGCAATCAAGCGCTTTAAATAGGCTCAAGCCACTCTTGGTAGCGGGCTTGTAACTCTGGGTCAGTGACTTCAATAACAATGTGGATGGTCTGGCAGCGGTGATCAGCCATTTCTACGATCTCTTTTAATAGGCGGCTGGCGGCAACCGGGTCGGTAAAGCTGGCCTGCACGGTAAAGGTTTTCTGCTGAGTGGTGGGCTGGGGTTTATTTTCTTGTAGGTCTATTTCCTCTGGTTCTGTTGCGGTCAAGGGCGGTGCCTCTGGCTCTAAAGCTGGCTCCCCCTGGAACGGCTCATCAACGGGAAATAGCTCCAGTAACTCTGCCTCAGAGATGAAGGGGGCAGTCTCCAGATCACCTAGAGTTGTGGCGTTCAGCCCCTCCCAACCGGCCATCGGGTCGATTTCTGCCATGGCAGGCATGGTAAGGGGCGGCAACTCGACAAATAGATCAGACAGGTCAAGCGCAGGCTCTGCCTCTTGAGTTTTGGCCGTGTTGCTGTCAGTTTCAGTGGCTTCCACCCCGCTACTGGCGTAGGTGGGTGCCGTAGAACCCGTTTCAATTAAGCTTAATAAATTGATGCCCTCTAGGTTGGCAGTAGCAGGCTCAGGAGCGATCGTTGGCCAGGGCTTTGCTGCCTGCTGACCTGGCTCAGGGGCGATGACGGGGGGCTGCCAGTCTGCTAGGGATAACTCTGCCAACTCTGGGACTGCCCGATCCACCTCGGAGGTGGGCTGAGGAGATTGAAACTGCTCTTCGGTGGCGATCTCAGCTAGGGATGAATAGGCGGGGATGGGCTCGTCGACTACGGGACTCTCCTGCTGCGGGGGAGAGCTAAGTGCAACGGTCATACTGGTTGTTGCTGAGGTGGCAGGCTGCTCTGGCCAGATTTGGTCAATCTCGTGGTTGGTGATCACCTCTATCAAATCAACTAAATCGCTTTGCCATAGATCTAGATAAACCGTTTGCTTGCGGGCGCTGGCCTTGAGGATGTGTTTGCTGTCTAGCAAGACAGACCGATGGGAGGGTGCAGTTTCAGCAATCACCAGCTTCAGTCGATGATCGGCAGAAATGATCAGGTCATCCACCACACCTACGACTTGACGCTCCCGATCGACCACGGTGAGATAGCGCAGCCGTTCGCGCAAATGATGCAGGTTTTCTTCTAGGGTTGCCCCATGATGGGCAAAGGATGAGGCGATGGGGCTGGCCTCAGGGGTTGTTGACGTCAACTCCTGGCTTGATTCTGCTTCGGGAAACATAGTGGCATCCGTTGGATGATGCAATTTTAGACTTAAGATGCAAAAGGTGGATGACTTTTTTGCCTGGGGCAGCGGCTTAGATGGAATGACGGCAGATTTCTGCTCAAACCTGGATCAAATAACCCCCGCAACTTGGCTAGAGGTGGCGCGGCAAAATCCGGTGATTGCGGTGATCCGGGCTCATCAGTATGAGCTGGCGTGGCAGATGGCCCAGGCGGTGGCGGCGGGTGGCCTCAGGTTGATTGAAATCACCTGGAATAGCGATCGCCCAGCCCAACTCATTGAGCAATTGCGCCAAGACTTGCCCGGTTGTGTGATTGGGGCTGGCACCCTGTTAACCCTAACAGAGGTGGATGCCGCGATCGCCGCTGGGGCCCAATTTTTATTTTCTCCCCATGTTAACCCGGTCTTGATTGAAGCGGCCCTGGCCCACGACCGCCCCCTGATCCCGGGGGCCTTTTCTCCCACTGAGATTGTCACGGCTTGGCAGGCGGGGGCACCCTGTGTCAAGGTCTTTCCGATTCAGGCTTTGGGGGGGGTGGCCTACCTCCAGGCGTTGCAGGGGCCGCTGGGCCATATTCCCCTGATTCCCACTGGGGGGGTGACCATCGAAAATGCTCCAGGGTTTTTGGCGGCGGGGGCGATCGCCGTGGGGCTTTCTGGCAGCTTGTTTCCCGCTTCCATGCTGCGATCGGGCGATTGGCAGGGCATCACCACCCTGGCCCAGAAGGCACTGCAACAG
>JBJTUO010000317.1:0-7441 GCA_046080785.1 Leptolyngbyaceae cyanobacterium
GGAGAACTCTCGGGGGAGAAGCTCTGGCCCATGCCGATGGAGGACAAGTATTTTGAGGGTATGAAGTCTGTCGTTGCAGATATGAAAAATACAGGCCCCCGCCCCGGTGGTGCGATTACAGCGGCTGTCTTTCTGAAGCAGTTTGTTAAAAATACCCCCTGGGCCCATCTCGATATCGCTGGCCCCGTCTGGGCAGACAAAGAGAACAGCTATAATAACGCCGGTGCCACTGGCTATGGCGTTCGGACTTTAGTGAATTGGGTGTTGAACGGATAGTAACACCTTGATCTGGGGAGCTCTTTCACCTATTGAATCCTGCAAAAGTCGATAGAGATTGGTAGGGGCTACCCCAGATTTCCTAGACCAATGGAGCCAGTAACCCAACCAGCCAGCCACCCAAAACAATAACCTCTATCACTCGCAAAGCAGGATTGGGCTGAGGGTTTATTTCTTGTTTGAGGGGAGAAGGTTGCTGTTTTCTTTTTTGGGCAGCAAACCAGTCCTTTATGGCTGCAGGCCAGCGAGATGGGCTGTCATCTGATCGAAAGCGTAGAGTGAGCATCGATCGAACTAGGGCACTCCCCCCCGATTTTGCCAAAAAGAACAGATGCATCACTAGACAAATAATGAGCAGGAGCCATGCAGTTAAATGCATGAGATACCAGACCTGGCCCAGTTGCCCCTCCTCTAGCCAGTCTTCTTCCATCATCCGGCCTGAAATGGCAGCAAAAGTTGCGGCTAACAACATGCCAGTATTTGCTAGACGCTGCCAACTAAGCCAACCGATCGGTCGGTCTAAATGGCCCAGATGGCTAAACGAGTCAGCCTGAAGCAAGCGATGGCGACCTGGGTGAAAGCTATACAGCGCCAGAACAGGGATGAGAAGGAAAAAGCAGAGCGCCAGGGTGCCATGAATATCAATGCTGTCTGTAAGCCTGGGGATGGGCAGCCTCCCCCAGCGACCATCATAGGTGTTATAGACCAGAAAACCCGTGACGATCGCGCTGAGGATGAGTAGGGCAGTCGTGTTGTGCAGAATTCGCAACAATAGTGGTTGGTAACGAGTAGAACGAGCCATAGGGTTGGTTTGATAGAAATACGCTTTAGAGTAAGGTTCTATATCCCTGTGATGTGAATCACCAGTTCGCGAGTGGAGCCGTGCTGTCGATGTTCCCAGATATAAATGCCCTGCCAGATCCCAAGCAGCAAGCGCCCCTGACCAATGGGGATTTGTTCTGAGGTATGGGTAAGGACAGTGCGAATGTGGGCTGGCATATCATCCGGCCCTTCCGTACTGTGAATATAGAAGTCACCTTCAGGCACGAGTTTGGCGAAAAAGTGATTCAGATCTGTCAGGACATCCGGGTCGGCGTTTTCTTGAATAACTAAGCTGGCGGAGGTATGACGCAAAAACAGTGTACAAAGCCCCGTTTTTACGCCTGATTCTGCCACCGCCGACTGCACTTGAGATGTGATCCGACAGAGGGACTTACCCTTTGTTGGAATCTGAAGTACCCGTTGATAGGGCGTGATCATAGAACTGTAACTAGTCATTCACTGGCTCATCAGCTAAAGGGATTTCTTCTTGCTCGATGACTAACTTGATGGCCTGTTTATTCACCGATAAAAAGCTTTCACTGGTCATCAATTTGCCGTCTGCACCATAGACCACCGCATTAGTCAGGGCAATAAAGGTATGGGTGTTGTTTAAGAAGTCAGAAAGGCGGGCATTATAGCCCCCAACGGGAATAGACACTTCTCCCTGAATCTCCCACCCGTCTGTTGTGAAGATCCGAACCTGATGTTTTTCTCTGGTCAATGGCTTGGGAACGGCCGTCATAGCACCCCTGCTCAATTCATTTCTCCTGTCAATTAATGGTATGCCTTTTGCAAGAAATTGATCACAGCTTCTGTAATCATCTGGTTGCCATCTGTAACAGGTTGCCGTTCCAGGGGATCGTGGAGCGGTTCTCGAAGAAATTGCCAGTTTCCATCAAAGAAATCTTCTGTTGGCACAATCCGGTGGGGAATATAGCGTTGAATACCCTCTAATAAAACCGAAGCTTCGGGAAAATCATTTCGGGTAATAGAAATAACGGGTGTTCCCAATCGGCATGCTTCTGAAAAAGTGCTAAATCCAGGTTTAGCAATAACCCGGCCACAAAGGGGCATCACATCTACTGGGCGGAGAGGAACCCCTGCGTCCCCATAACGTAAATTTCGTAACCCAATTAAATTGGGCAAGGCTGGCGGTTCCTGATCAAAGGTGATGAATTGCCAATCTGGAAACTGATTTAAGCAGTCATAGGGAATGCGAGCTAAACCCAACCCGCCAAAGGTCATCAGTACCGTGCGCTCCGGTGGTGTGTGCACCCCTAAGGTTTGTCGCAGTTGTTCTGCGGGATAACGCGGCTCACCCCCTGTAAACCCCGCATCCACAATGTTGGGGAAAGCGCTCATGGGCTCGTTTAGAGGTAAACGAAACAAGCGATCGCACTGGCTGAAGCAGTCGGCGATCCAGTCGGCGATTTCGACAAACTCGCCGCCCCAGGCTCGATAAATAAAATCCCAACCAAAATTGCTGACCATCCAACAGGGGACTCCTGCCGTTTTCGCAATTAAGGTGGCCAGGGGAGGAATATCAGCCAAAACCAAATTGACTCGATTTTGTCGGATAAAGTTGGCTTCTGATGCAACAATGGCAGCCTGTCTAGCCCGAATTTGTTTAAGTTGCTCCAGGGTCGCGGTTTTATCCATCGTGACGCTATCACTTTGAACCACCCCGACATCAAAGGCACGGGGTCGCAAAATAAAGTGCCCCGAAATATAGGACTCAAGCAGCCAGCGGGGGGCTGTGGTGGCAAAGATCAGCAGCACTTCTGGGTACTGTCGTTGAATTTCAGCCGCGATGGCAGCCATGCGAGTGGCATGGCCAAAGCCGTGATTTGTAATGGCAAAGTACAGGGTCGGTTGCAGCATGGTGAGGTATTTATACTTATTCAGGGTTAATACTGATGAACAACTCTTTACAAAGTTTAGTAAAATGAAACCATTCACAAATGAGTATATTTTCTTATTGTCCTATGCCAGATCAATTCCCCTGGTTGACCGCGATTATTCTGCTGCCACTCGTAGCGTCCCTATTGATTCCACTGCTGCCCGATAAGGGCGGTAAGCGAGTGCGGTGGTATGCCCTAGGCGTGGGCATCGCAGACTTTGTCTTGATGTGCTACGTGTTTTGGACGCATTTCGATGCCAGCAGTTCTTCGTTTCAACTGGTGGAGAGTTATAGCTGGATTCCTCAAATTGGTTTTAATTGGGCGGTTTCCGTTGACGGGCTCTCTGCCCCCCTGGCCTTATTGGCAGGGTTGGTTACCAGTCTTTCTATCCTGGCGGCCTGGCAGGTCGATCGCAAGCCCCGTCTCTTCTACTTTCTGATGCTGGTGCTCTACTCGGCTCAGATTGGGGTATTTGTTGCTCAAGATTTATTGCTCCTATTCATTATGTGGGAGTTGGAACTGGTTCCCGTTTACTTGCTAGTTTCAATTTGGGGCGGGCAAAAGCGCCGTTATACTGCTACCAAGTTCTTGCTTTACACGGCTCTGGCCTCCATCTTTATCTTGGTGGCGGCGCTGGCGTTGGCCCTCTCTGGCGGTGGCCCGGTAACCTTTGACCTGGCTCAATTGAGGTTAAAAGAGTATCCCCTCGGCTTAGAGCTTTTTGTGTATGCCGGTTTACTGGTGGCGTTTGGCACCAAACTAGCAGTATTTCCCCTGCATACCTGGTTGCCTGACGCCCATGGTGAAGCTTCTGCCCCCGTTTCCATGATTCTGGCGGGTGTGTTATTAAAGATGGGTGGCTATGGCTTAATCCGGCTTAATTTGGAAACTTTACCCGATGCCCATGTTTACTTTGCGCCGTTGTTAGCAATTCTGGGTGTGGTCAACATTATCTATGGAGGGTTAAACTCCTTTGGCCAAACCAACATGAAGCGGCGCCTGGCTTACTCCAGCGTCTCCCACATGGGCTTTGTGTTATTGGGCATTGCTTCCTTTACAGATTTGGGAATTAGCGGCGCAGTTTTGCAAATGCTGTCCCATGGGTTGATTGCAGCTCTCCTCTTCTTCCTGGCAGGGGTTACCTACGATCGCACCCATACCCTGGCCCTCGATCAAATGGGTGGGATTGGTCAAGTGATGCCCAGGGTTTTTGCCCTGTTTACCGCAGGGGCAATGGCCTCCCTGGCATTGCCTGGCATGAGTGGTTTTGTCAGCGAACTGGCTGTTTTTGTTGGAGTTAGTACCAGCGATATTTACGATTCTCCCTTCCGGGTCGTGACCGTCTTATTGGCAGCAGTGGGCTTAATCTTGACCCCGATTTATCTGCTGTCGATGTTGCGCCAACTGTTTTACGGCACTGGGGGCGGGCAGTCCTGTGAGATCCCTACCTATGCTGCTTCAAAGACTGGTGTAACCTTGCAACAGCCAAGTGGCAACGATGAAGCGGTTTGCTTTGGGACGAACTGCGTTCTTCCAGCAGAGTCATCCTTCACAGATGCGGGCCCGCGTGAGTTATTTATTGCCGCCAGTTTTCTCCTGTTGATCATTGGGATTGGCGCCTATCCAAAACTGGCGACTCAAATTTATGATGCCAAGATGGTAGCGGTCAACGCTCAGGTGCGGCAGTCTTACACCCAAGTGGCCCAGTCAGATTCACGCTTTTTGGCCCAGGCTCATTCCTTTCCCAGCATTGCTCCAGCAGAAATTGCAATTTCAGGGCTGAGGTAAACTCCAGGGTTGACCAACTTGCCTATAACTACAGCTATAAAAAACCCTTGATCTTTCAGCGGTCAAGGGGTTTTGCTTAGAATCGACTACTCGCAGGCGAGAATGGCGAGTCTGTAGGCGGTGTTGTTTTCTCCGCCAACACGGGCATTGATCTGGAACGGTTGAACCCCTGTTGGGGAAGTGAACGGTAAAGAGTAAACCTGCATCCGGCGCATTGGCACATTCCGCTGAAAGACCATGGAGGAGGTGCGATCGGGATACTTAAGATGAACTGAAATGTCGTAGGTGGCATCATTTTCTGGCTCCATGATGCCGACAAAATAGCTAAATGAACGACCAGTAGGGACAACAAAATCCGTGTTCCAGTTGCTGCTGGTAACAATACCGGTAGATCCAAAAATTGAGTTTCTGACCTGCTTGCGAACCTCAGCCTTTCCGGTCGTCACTTCCCGTAAGGCAACACAACTGGCATTTGCCGTTGTGGGTGTCGTCGCTGGTGCCTGGGCTTCTGCCGCGATCGGTAACATCATTGTACTCAAGGCTAAACCTGTTAGCCCCATACCAACTAACTTGATCATCGTTAATATCCAAGAGTAATAGGTGACTTAACAAAATGACTGTACTGCAAGCTTTTTGGCACAGTACAAATACTAATGACAGAATGCATTTTGTTCAGAGAATACACTACAGCAAACTGAAAATTTATGCTAGCTCCACTTGACGTTTGTGCCCTGAAGTGGGGGGCTTGCTGACCCATCAGTCAGCAAAAGAGGGGGATAATCCATGGATTTTTCGTTTTGAGTGCTGAAATTTTGAACTTTTAAGGAATGATAAGCCAAAGTTTTGCTACAATCTTCCAGCGGTGAGGAACGGGGCATCGACCAGGGGATCTTGGAGACCTTATCTTAATCTTAATGATGTTTAAACTACTTTCCCTTGGTTAGCCAAAATTGCCAGTGACTTCACTGTAGTTTTGTTTGTTATCTCACCACATTTGTTATCCCACCACATTTGAGTTCATGTTGGCCAAATGATCAGGTTGGGGCACTGTGATACCCAACGTTAAATCTTGAGGAGAATGATCAATGAAAAAACTGATTGCAATGACTTTGTTTGTAGCAGCCCCTTTGGCAGCCTGTGCCCCTCAAACGCCATCACTAGACCAGGCTAAAACAACTTACTGTTCTGCACTGGTGGCCTTTGATCAAGCAAGTGCTAAGTTGCAAGCTACGATGACTCCATCGGCAACGGTGGGTCAGCTTAAGCAGGCCCAACAAGCTGTGGATAAAGCCTATGAAGGGGTTGCCGCCGCATCGGCTCAGTTGAAAGAAGTGAAGCAAGATGATATACAGGCTGCTTACAAAGATTTACAGAGAACTGTAAATGGGATTTCAGACAAGGCGACGTTACAACAGGCATTTGCCACTGTACAGCCAAAGGCTGCAGCACTACAGTCTGCTGTGCAGACTTCTCGTACAGCAGTGCAGTGCCCCTAAGTCTTGCCTCTGTTATACTTCATCGGTTAATTGATAGTCCCCTGATCCCTTCCTCTCATAGCTGAAAGAGGGGCTCAGGGATTTTTGTGTGATCGATTTTCTAAATCTAGATCCGTTTCCGTCATTTTATGGGGCATATAATTTGAAGCAAGAAATCTTGGATAGGTTAGGGGGTAGAAGTTAGAAGATAGAAGGGACTGGATTTGGGTGTCAACTTAAGTCAAGACGCACTGGCAGGTATCGAATTCAGGAGGCAACGCTCTTTAAACTGCAGGAGCCAGGAGATCAAGGAGTCAGGAGGCAATGCTTTTGAAGCCACAGGCGCAGCAGGATTCAAAAGTATTGAAAGGAGCCAGAAGTTAGGCAAATTGCTAAATTCTGGATTCTAGATTCTGAATTCTAGATTCTAAATCCTGGCTCCTGTGTAGAGGCTGAGATGAGATGACATAGCCCTGACTGGTAATTTAATTTTTCATAAGCCGATGGAACCCGTTCGTATTTTTTACTTTTCCGATGTGCTGTGTGTCTGGGCCTACATTGCCCAGATCCGCATGGATGAATTAAAGGCTAATTTTGAGGACAGAGTGGCGATCGCCCATCATTTTGTGCCTGTTTTTGGTAATGCCCGTGAGAAGCTGGAAAATCGATGGCGCGATCGGGGCGGGTTGAAAGCATACAGTGACCATGTCCAAGAAGTTGTGAAAAAATTTGATCATGTTACGGTTCATCCAGAAATTTGGGTCAGGGTTATTCCCTCCTCTTCTACTTCCTGTCACCTTTTTCTACACGCCATTCAACTATTAGAAACAAAGGGGATACTCGACCCTTCAGACAAAAATTTTGGACAAGCAGTTTGGGCATTTCGAGAAGCATTTTTTACCCGACTGTCAGATATCTCCGATCGCAAAACCCAATTTGAACTGGCAGAGGCGTTAGGCTTGCCTGCAGCTGCCATTCAAGCTGAAATTGACAGTGGGGCAGCCTACGCCCAATTATCCAGGGATTTTGATCTGGTTAAGGAACAAACTGTAACTGTGAGCCCAACCCTCATTTTTAACGAAGGGCGACAGCGGCTGCATGGCAATGTGGGCTACCGGGTGATCGAAGCTAACATTCGTGAGCTACTTAACAACCCTGCCGGGGAACAATCCTGGTGTT
>JBJTUO010000318.1:0-4340 GCA_046080785.1 Leptolyngbyaceae cyanobacterium
TAGATCTATTGTATCACTTTGCTTGTTTCGTTGGCATCAAGCCACACTCAACAAGCGCGGCTTTCATCCCGTCACCGAATCGCTCTTGAGTAAACACAATTCACGTTTTCGGTGCGGGGCTTCCCGCCGACTTAGCTAAAATGAGAATTGCTCCCGCCGCCCACAATCGTGACAATTTCCAGGCGATCGCCCGCCTGGATCTGGGTACTGTCCCAAAACTGACGGTGCAAAATCTCCCCGTTATACTCCACTGCTACCATCCGGGGATTTGTCCCTAATTGCTCTAATAATTGGGTGAGTAAGGTGCCATCTGGGCAGGATTGCTGTTTACCATTGACTTGCAGGGTGATGAGTTCTGACATAATTAAATTCGTGATTATTGTCTGAAAGCAGAAAAATAAAAAATAGGAGTCAAATTAAGTGACTTAAGAATGATTGCGTTACCTGCTTTGGATCTGCTGCTTGCATAATTGCCCGCACGATCGCTACCCGCTGAGCGCCTGCTGCCAGCACTTCCGAGAGGTTGGTTAAGTCAATACCGCCGATGGCAAACCAGGGTAGGGTTGCCTGCTGGAGGGCATAGCGCACGTAGTCCAGGCCAGCGGCGGGGCGACCGGCCTTGGTGGGGGTTTCGTATACTGGCCCTACCCCAATATAATCAGCACCTTCCTGGATGGCCCGCTGTAAATCTTCTGGGCAGTGGGTGGAGCGCCCCACCAACCGCTGTGGCCCCAGAATTTGGCGAGCCAGCCTAACAGGCAGGTCTTGTTGCCCCAGATGAACGCCGTCGGCATTGACCGCTAGGGCGATATCGGGGCGATCGTTGACGATAAAGAGTGCCCCATACCGATGACAAAGAAGGCATAACTTCTCCCCATTCTGCAGACGAATACGGTCATCAGCGGTTTTGTCTCGATATTGAACCAGCCTAACGCCCCCCTGGAGCGCTGCTTCTACCGTGGCAAGCAGGTGCTCCTGTGGCGAGGTCACCAGATAAAGGTGAGCCTTTTGCAAAGCCCGCTGGCGCTGATGCCCCATTAACTGAGTATCCAGGCTGTAGACCCGATAGCGCATGTGCTTACAGGCTGCCCCCATGGCTGGATGGTAGACCTTGCCGTACTCCTCCAGTACTCGCAGAGCTTCCTCAACCCGGCAGAGATTAGCTTGCAACACCTGTGCGATATTCTCCCGCTCGGCCTCCTTGGGGTGGGTTAGGGCGGTTCCTAAATCTCCAGGGGTATCTCTGGCCGCCCGTAACTCTGGGGTATGCCATTGGGCCAGTTCTTGTCGTAGATGTTTACACTCATCGGTTAGTTGGGCCTGATCGAGCCCAAACCGGCACCAGTCTTCAATGACCCGCAGGCCTTCCCGGGCTCGATCGAGATTAGCATCCAAAATGCGACAGAGGGCCAGATGACTCGATCGGGGGGCGTCACTCGTACTCATAGGATAATTAAGGGGGATCTCCTCTATTTTATGGCCGCATCTGCTCCAGCTTACGGCGTAGTGCCTCGCTAGATTGAGCAGTGATTAAGGCTAGCTTAAACTCCTGGTCGCGACTCAGATAAGCTGCATAGGATGCTTGCAGAAAAGGCCGATAGCTGGCATCTCCTCGCAAATAAACCTGGAAGAAGGCAGTAAACATCGCATTGACATAGCTATCAAGCAAATCGGGGCTGGGTAGGGTTAACCCCGGCACTGAGTCGATCACATTCGTAATGCCCGCATCAATTTGGGAGAAGTCTACGTGAGCTTGTCCTTCTGCCAGGGCCAGGTAGCGTTCGGGAGAACCGATCGTGATGAAAGAAGGCACCTGCTCAAAGATAAACGGCGTTGCCGGGTCGTAGCTGCCCGCCCCCAACATTATCGGCAGCTTTAATTGTTGCAGACCGCTCACCCCAAATATGCTCTTATTCACCGGATTGCCTACCGCGATCGCCTTCACCCGTGGGTCAGTAAAACGATAGGTTTGACGAGGTAAATCCAGTGCCCGACATTGCAGCAGCATGGAGGTATTCAAGAAACTCCACTCCTGTTTGCAGTCAGCCTCCAGGTTGGTAAAGTCAATGGGTACACCCGCCACCGCCATGGCGGCATATCCCCCAAAGGAATGACCCGCCACCCCGACAGACTCAACATCCAACTGGCCCTTAAACTCAGAGGGGTTGCGCCGTTGCAACTCATCCAAGACAAAACTAATGTCCTTGGGGCGATCGATAAACTCGCTGACCAAAAAGACATCCCGTGAAAAGCCGTTGAGCAAAGCCTGAGCCTGGCCAAAGTCACTACCGGGATGCTGCGGTAGGGCGACCAAAAACCCATAGGAGGCCAAATGTTCAGCCCGTGTCGCAAAGTCTTCTGGCCGAGACGCCAACCCATGGGAGAAAATGATGACTGGCACCTTCCCAGAAGGCCAGGTCGCAGGTCGATAAACCATGACATAAAAGCGGCGATTACGGCTGCGATCAAACAGTTCCCACCGGGCTGATTGAAAGCCATAGGGGCCGGGCTGCCGCAGATCTGGCAACTTAGAAAAATCAACAACAGGTTCCCGACTAGCCTCCTCCGCCGATAACTGCTTGACCTCATTGGTAAAGCGGGCAGTCAAGTCTACAATGTGCCTAAGGGCAGCGGACAAGCGCAGAACATCCTGAGCATCTATATGAATATCCGTCGGAAAATTGCGTAGAAAACTTAATAGGGAGAGACCACCGGGCTCCTCGGCAGCTAAGATCAGGGCTGCTCTCAACCCGTGTTTGCCGTTGCCACTGCTGGGAAGCTGAATAAATCGCCCGAAATTTGTCAGAATATCTTCCCCCAGATCACTGTAGAAAAACCGGGAAAGCTGAACTGGGTCAACTGTAGATTGCCGGGTCAAGGCTTCACGAAACCGTTGCTGTTGCTCGCGGTCGGCCCTCGCCAACCAAAAATAAAAGGCTAAATCTGAATTAATCGTGCCATCTTTAGCAAAGGCCTCCAGAGACTTGACTTGCAACGACTCCTGGAACAGGCTATAGGAAAAATAAAGTTTTTCTGCCGCAGTGGCTGGGATGGCAGTCAACAAAGCGGACGCTATGCCCAGTAAAAGACTCAACTTGGGACGACGAAAGATTGCAGCAACAGGAGGATAAAACCAGGAAAACGATTGACTCAGGACTTGGTAATTCATACAGGTTGACAATCAGCGAGGGGTTTTGGCGATCGCATTAGTTATTCTGAGGCAACGATAGCCCAATCCGGACACTTATTTTCATTAGTCAAGCAAAAAAACTGCCCAAAAACCAGGGTTGTTGAAAAGCAGGATAAATGACACCCCTCTCAAAATATCACCTGGAAATTTGAGGCTCGTGTTTAAATCGTCTTAAATTAAGAAAAGAAGCTGTCAGCCTGATTGGTCAATTGCTTTGATAGGAGTTCTCGATCCAGTGCAGCACATTTTGGGGTCTAAATTGGGGGCGACCCAAGGATCTGAGGTTGCTCTCCAGATGTCATTTATACAGTTTTTGGGGCATATCATGGTTGCTCAACTACAACCTCAATTCATGACTGCTCAAGAGTATTTGGCATGGGAAGAACAACAACCCATCAAGTACGAGTACATCAATGGTGAAGTTTTTGCCATGACCGGGGGCACGATCCCTCATAACGATGTCACCATCAACCTGACAACTGCACTCAAAAACCACCTGCGAGGTACAGGGTGTAAGGTTCAAATGGCAGATGTTAAACTGGGCGTCTCAGAAAACGGGCCCTTTTACTATCCTGATGTGATGGTGAGCTGCGATCCGCGAGATCGAACATCTCGCAAAGCGATTTATCATCCTTGTTTAATTGTCGAAGTGCTATCGCCTGGAACCGAGGCTTGGGATAGAGGTAGAAAATTTGAAAATTATCGAAAGATCCAAACCTTGAAAGAGTACGTCCTGATTGAAGTTGATCGTAGGAATGTAGAGTGCTATCGCCTCAATGAAAAAGGCAAATGGGAACTTACTGCCTATGCCTTTGATGCAACAACTGTCAGCAATACAGAGATTGAGGTTGAGTTGATCAGCGTTGATTTTCGCTGCCCGATGTCTCTGCTCTACGAAGATGTAGTTTTTCCTGAAGATTCTAAAGCTGACATCCTCCCCGCACATAAATGAGGGGGGTTCCTGAACTGCTGCCGCCCTTTCGAGTTACCTCTAGTTAGGTCTTACACACCATGTCCGATCCGAGAATACTAGAATATCCCTTGACATCTAGGCTCCCACTTAAGGATCGCTTTCCAGGCATAAATTCCGGTCTGCCCGACCGTACTCAAAAACTTACTTTGTTTTCGCCACCGCTTGGTTGGCCTAGCT
>JBJTUO010000319.1:0-3834 GCA_046080785.1 Leptolyngbyaceae cyanobacterium
AGAGCTGGAGCTATACCTGGGCGTATTTAACGGCCAGTTGAGATACTTCAGCCAGACCGGAGAGTTGGTGCCCACCCCCGCAGAAGCAGCCCAGCAAGAACGCCAACAACTGCAACAAGAACGCCAACGGGCAGACCAGGAACAGCAACGGGCAGACCAGGAGCAGCAACGGGCACAACAGGAGCAGCAACGGGCAGACCAGGAACAGCAACGGGCAGACCAAGAGCAGCAACGGGCACAACGATTAGCAGAGCGGCTGCGGGCCTTGGGCGAAGACCCGGATCAGGATTAAACCTAATCGAGAGATATGCCAAGGTCCCGTAACCTTCTCATTTGCGCCTCTAACTCTTGGGGCGTGATGGCTGACATTAACTTAGCCTCCTGACTCGCATCATCCCGAACTTATTGTCCTTCAAAACCACGACAACAGTTGGAGCCTGGGCATAGGGTAGGCAATGCCTACCCCCTCCTATCGCCATCTCAGGGCAACTCAGTTTGCCCCATCAAGTAGAGGTCGCACTCACGGGCAGCCCCCCGCCCTTCATTAAAGGCCCAGACCACCAGACTCTGACCCCGCCGGCAATCGCCCGCCGCAAACACACCGGGTATGCTGGTGGCATATTTGCCGTAGTCGGCCTTAACATTACTGCGACCATCCCGCTCCAGCCCCAGGGCATCTAGGAGTGGTTGTTCTGGGCCCAAAAAGCCCATGGCCAGCAACACCAACTGGGCTGGCACCACCCTTTCAGTACCGGCGACGGGTTGGGGGATAAATTGGCCCTTCTCATTTTTTTCCCACAGCACCTGCACCGTATGCACCGCCTTGACCCGACCTGCTCCATCCCCTTCAAACTGGGTAGCAGTCGTCGTATACACACGGGGGTCAGCGCCAAACCTGGCAGCGGCTTCTTCCTGGCCGTAATCCATCCGGTAAACCTTGGGCCACTCTGGCCAGGGATTGTTTGCCGCCCGCTCCATGGGGGGTTGGGGCATGATTTCTAACTGCACCAGGCTATTGCAACCATGGCGAATCGAGGTGCCGACACAGTCTGTGCCCGTATCGCCGCCGCCAATGATCACCACATCCTTACCCGCCGCCGAGATAAAGTTACCGTTGGGGCCGCCATTCAGCACCGCTTTTGTATTGGCGGTCAAAAAATCCATGGCAAAGTGAATGCCCTGCAACTCCCGACCGGCGATCGGCAGGTCACGAGGCTTGGTCGCCCCCGTACAGAGAACCACCGCATCAAAGTCTTGCACCAGTTGCTCGGCAGTGAGGTCTTTACCGACCTCTGTATTGCAGACAAAGGTGACCCCCTCGGCTTGCAGCACCTCCAACCGACGCAGCACCACCTCTTCTTTCTCCAGCTTCATGTTAGGGATGCCGTACATTAACAGGCCACCGGGGCGGTCTTCCCGTTCAAACACCGTAACCCAGTGCCCCGCCTTATTCAGTTGGGCCGCTGCACTCAGACCCGCTGGGCCAGAACCAACGATCGCCACCTTCTTGCCCGTGCGTTTTTCCGGGGGCTCTGGGCTAATCCAACCCTCTTCCCAGCCTTTGTCGATGATGGAAACTTCAATGTTTTTAATGGTGACCGGCGGGTTATGAATCCCCAAGACGCAGGCACCTTCACAGGGGGCGGGGCAGACCCGTCCAGTAAACTCTGGGAAGTTATTGGTCTTGTGCAGCCGATCGAGGGCTTCTCGCCACAGGCCACGATAGACCAAATCATTCCATTCGGGGATTAGATTATTGATTGGGCAACCGCTGGCCATGCCACTGATCAGGGTTCCGGTGTGGCAAAAGGGGGTGCCACAGTCCATACAACGGGCCGCTTGGGTCCGCAGTTTGTCTTCTGGCAGCGGCAGATGAAACTCATCCCAGTTGCCAATGCGATCGCTGGGAGACAGTTCAGAAGCAACTTCACGCAAGTATTCGATAAAGCCAGTTGGTTTTCCCATGAGTTACACCTCGGTTCGTAATAAGGTCAGGTAGTAGGGTGGGCAATGCCTACGGTTGATTAGCGTGGGGTGGGCAGTGCCCACCTTTTCAGTAGTAGCGGGGTGGGCAATGCCCACCCCGTAAACATCAGCCACCCCCAATTCGGGCGACATCACGGGCATTGGCTTCAAAGGCAGCAGAGAGGGCCTCGTCCCCACTTAAACCCGCATCCAGGGCAGTCTTGAGCGCTTGCAGTACCCGCTTATAATCCCGTGGCATCACCTTGACAAATTTGGGTAACATTTCATCCCACTGGGCCAGCACCTTGGCTGCTTTCTTGCTACCGGTGTAATCCGCGTGGTTCTGAATCAACTGGTGTAGCTCCCTGATCTCATCCGGGTCTTCTAAGGGCTCTAGCCCCACCATTGAGGTGTTGCAGCGCGTGGAAAAATCACCAGCCTCATCCAGGATGTAGGCAATCCCCCCACTCATCCCCGCTGCAAAATTGCGCCCGGTGGGCCCAAGAATCACGACCTTGCCCCCCGTCATATATTCACAGCCATGATCGCCAACCGCTTCAATCACCGTATTCACCCCAGAATTGCGGACGCAGAAGCGTTCTCCCGCAACCCCAGAGATGTAGGCTTCCCCACTAGTTGCGCCATAGAAGGCAACATTGCCCACAATGATATTTTCTTCAGCAACAAAGGTCGAAGCCGCCGGCGGATAGACAATAATCTTGCCGCCACTCAAGCCCTTACCGACGTAATCATTGGCATCCCCCTCCAATTCCAGGGTGACCCCCTTTGGCACAAAAGCGCCAAAGCTCTGGCCCGCACTACCCTGGAAATGGAGATGCACCGTATCGTCTGGCAGGCCATGCCAGTGACGCTTGGTGATCTCATTGCCAAGAATCGTACCAACAACCCGGTTAATATTCTGAATTGGTAGGGTTGCTTTGACTGGCTTGCCCTCCTCGATCGCAGGCCGGCACAGATCGAGCAGCACCGTCATATCCAGAGATTTCTCCAGCCCATGATCTTGAGGGATCTGGCAATAGCGGCCCACCTCTGGGCCCACCTCTGGCTGGTAGAGAATCTTAGAAAAGTCTAACCCCCTAGCCTTCCAGTGTTCTACCGCTTGTTTGGCTTCTAGCACATCGGTGCGGCCCACCATTTCACTCAAGGAGCGGAAGCCCAGTTGGGCCATCAGCTCCCGCACTTCCTGGGCAATGAACCGCATGAAATTCACAGTGTGCTCCGGTTTGCCGATAAAACTTTGCCGCAGCACCGGATTTTGGGTCGCGATGCCCGCCGGGCAGGTATTCAAGTGACAAACCCGCATCATGATGCAACCCAGGGTCACCAAGGGGGCCGTCGAAAAGCCAAACTCCTCGGCCCCCAGCAGGGCGGCGATGACCACATCCCGCCCGGTTTTAAGCTGGCCGTCGGTTTCTACCACAATCCGCGATCGCAGGTTGTTCAGCACCAGGGTCTGATGGGTTTCGGCCAGGCCCAATTCCCAGGGTAGCCCCGCATGTTTAATCGAGGTCTGGGGAGAAGCGCCCGTCCCCCCATCATAACCAGAGATCAACACCACATCCGCGTGGGCCTTGGCCACCCCAGCGGCGATCGTGCCCACCCCCACTTCTGACACCAGCTTGACATTAATGCGGGCGGCACGGTTGGCGTTCTTTAAGTCATGGATTAACTCCGCCAGGTCTTCAATCGAGTAAATATCGTGGTGGGGAGGGGGTGAAATCAGCCCCACCCCAGGGGTCGAGTGACGCACTTTAGCAATCCAGGGATAGACTTTGCCACCGGGTAACTGACCGCCCTCGCCCGGTTTCGCCCCCTGGGCCATCTTGATTTGAATTTCTTGGGCTTGAG
>JBJTUO010000320.1:0-15285 GCA_046080785.1 Leptolyngbyaceae cyanobacterium
CCAGACGGTGCCCTCTATCCAGTGGATTACCTGAGCTGAATCAAATAGCCACAGCGATGCTCACCATGCACTAACCAGTGGGTGCGCTCAACCGTGCAGTCAGGCAGAGCCGCTGCAAACATCTCTAGTTCATGACCACACACACTGGGGAAAGATTCTGCAATTTGGGAAATAGCGCAATTATACTCCGTCAAAATATATTGCGCTTTGCCATTTTCCCTGGGGTGGATGACATGATATTCCGCCATGTATCCTTCGGCCCGCCGCAGCGCCACTAATTGTTCTACCCGTTGCTGGAGTTGGGTCTCCCCCAACTGTTGACGGTAGTCTTCCGCCTTCCGCTCCCATTGCTTACGCAGGATAGACCCCATCTGATCAGGCCCGACTGTCTCAGCCAGGGTATCTAATAAAGCAACTGCAAAATCATCGTAGCGATCGGGAAACTGCTCTCGCCCGGCCCGGCTCAGCCTATAGACATAGGTGGGGCGGCCCATCCCAGCATGAAGCACCTGATGCACGATTAAGCCGTCTGTCTCTAGGTCTTTTAAGTGCCGGCGGATCCCCTGAGGGGTAACCTGCAAGTGCTCTGATAGCTCCTGAACAGTGGCTTGTCTCTGTTTTAAGAGATAGTTGAGAATGTCTTGCTTAGTGGAGTGTTGCTGAGTCGTGGTCATACTCGTTCCAGAGCGAGGGCTAGCCGGCAATTCATTAAATTTCACAGATCAGGTAAACTTTGACAACATGTTTGTTGCTAAAGTACCCTAGAATGAAGTTAAACAACAAGAATGTTGCTTTAATTATAGAAGGTTATCGTTAAACTTGTTGCCAGCCCAATGAATACAGAAACACAACCTAAAAACGCCTCTGATAAAAACCTCGAAGCCATGCGGCACTTTTCCGAAAAGTACGCCAAAAATACAGGTACTTATTTTTGTGTTGACCCTGGGGTCACCGCTGTCGTCATTGAGGGGTTGGCCAAGCATAAAGATGAATTGGGCGCTCCCCTTTGTCCCTGTCGTCATTATGAAGACAAGGAGGCAGAGGTGGCTGCGGCCTACTGGAACTGCCCTTGTGTGCCAATGCGGGAGCGGAAAGAATGCCACTGTATGCTCTTTCTCACCTCTGACAATGACTTTGCAGGTCAACACCAGGAGATTAGCTTCGAGCAGATTCGAGCGGCGACTAGCCCCCATTAAGCGACACATGTCGCTGCTTCAGGTTCTTGACTACCCCTTTTCCTGCCCATCCTATTGATTTGAGCACACTGCAATGAGCGTATCCGTTCAAAATCTGGTGAATCAGCCCTACAAGTATGGGTTTGTTACCAATATAGAGTCTGAGACAGTTCCCAAGGGGTTGAGTGAAGAGGTCATTCGTCTGATCTCAACCAAAAAAGAAGAACCGGGGTGGATGCTGGAGTTTCGGTTGAAAGCCTATCGGCAATGGCTAAAGATGAGCGAGCCCACCTGGCAAAATGCCAGCTACCCAGTGATCGATTACCAGGATATCATCTACTACTCTGCCCCCAAAGTAGCTGAAAAAAAGAAGAGTCTGGATGAGGTTGACCCTGAGTTGCTGGAAACCTTTGAGAAGTTGGGCATTCCCCTCTCCGAGCAAAAGCGGCTCACCAATGTGGCGGTAGACGCCATCTTTGATAGCGTCTCGGTAGCTACCACCTTTAAGGAAAAGCTAGCGGAGAAAGGCGTCATTTTTTGCTCCATGTCGGAAGCGATTAAGGAGCATCCTGATCTGGTGCGTAAATACCTGGGCAGTGTCGTACCGATTACAGACAACTACTTTGCCGCCTTAAATGCAGCGGTTTTCAGCGATGGCTCCTTTGTTTATATTCCCAAAGGGGTGCATTGCCCGATGGAGCTTTCCACCTACTTCCGCATCAACACCGCAGATTCTGGCCAGTTTGAACGGACTTTGATTGTGGCGGATGAAGGCAGCTACGTTAGCTACCTGGAAGGCTGTACTGCCCCAATGTATGATTCCAACCAGCTCCATGCCGCCGTGGTGGAGTTGGTGACATTAGATCATGCAGAGATTAAATATTCTACGGTGCAAAACTGGTATGCCGGGGATGCCAATGGCAAGGGCGGTATCTATAACTTTGTCACCAAGCGCGGTCTCTGCCAGGGGGTTAATTCCAAGATTTCCTGGACTCAGGTGGAGACGGGCTCTGCCATCACCTGGAAGTATCCCAGTTGTGTGCTGGTAGGCGATAACTCTGTGGGCGAGTTTTACTCTGTGGCCTTAACTAACCACTACCAGCAAGCCGACACGGGCACCAAGATGGTGCACATCGGCAAAAATACCCGCAGCACCATCATTTCCAAAGGGATTTCTGCCGGCAAGTCGAAGAACAGCTACCGGGGCCTGGTCAAGATTGGCCCTAAGGCGGAAGGGGCCCGCAACTATTCTCAGTGTGACTCCATGCTGATTGGCGATAATGCCCAGGCCAATACCTTTCCTTATATTCAAGTGCAGACCAATACGGGCAAGGTTGAACATGAGGCTTCCACCTCCAAGATTGGGGAAGACCAACTGTTTTACTTCCAGCAGCGCGGTGTTTCCTTAGAAGATGCCATTTCCATGATGATCAGTGGCTTTTGTAAGGATGTCTTCAACCAATTGCCGATGGAGTTTGCAGTAGAGGCCGATCGCCTGCTCAGTCTCAAGTTAGAAGGAAGTGTGGGTTAAGGCGGAGACTGTTGTGCCAGAGCATGCAGATTAGAGAGGTTAGGACGTGATTCGCGAGCACAGTAAGACTATTCTTTCCGTTAAAAATTTAACTGCCAGTGTGGATGGTATCCCCATTCTGAAAGGATTGAACCTAGAAATCAAGGCGGGGGAAATCCACGCCATCATGGGGCCCAATGGTTCCGGTAAAAGTACCTTCTCGAAGGTGCTGGCGGGCCATCCTGATTACGAAGTGACGGGGGGGCAGGTTGAATTTCTAGGCCAGGATTTGCTGGCAGCAGAGCCGGAAGACCGGGCCAGATCTGGTATTTTTCTGGCCTTTCAGTATCCGATCGAGATTCCTGGTGTGAGCAACCTCGACTTTTTGCGGGTGGCTTACAACGCCAGGCGCAAATTTCAGGGCTTGGATGAATTGGACACCTTTGACTTTGATGAGTTGGTGCAGCAAAAACTAGATGTGGTCAAGATGGATCCGGCCTTTCTCAGTCGCAGTGTAAATGAAGGCTTTTCTGGGGGTGAGAAAAAACGCAACGAGATCTTACAGATGGCCTTACTGCAACCAACCCTGGCCATTCTGGATGAAACTGACTCTGGCCTGGATATTGACGCCCTTAAAATTGTCGCCAACGGAGTCAACCAACTGACGACCCCAGACAACGCCACTCTAGTAATCACCCACTACCAGCGCCTACTCGATTACATCGTGCCAGACTACGTGCATGTCATGGCCAATGGCCGTATTCTCATGAGTGGCGGCAAGGATCTGGCCCTGGAGTTAGAGTCCCGTGGTTATGACTGGGTGCTGGAACAGGGGGCGGTAACGGCATCATGACGACTCAAGTTTCTACCCTTGCCGAGGTCGGCACCTCCCCCCTGTCAGCCAGGGTTGATCGATCGGCCTACCTGCTGCATCTACTGGCTCTACGTTCTCCTCTGCCGCCAGAGTTGTCCTGGTTTGAGGCAACCCGTGAGCAGGCAGCAGCTCGCCTCCAGGAGTTAGCCATTCCTTCCACCCGCGAAGAAGCCTGGCGATTCACCGACCTCTCTCCCCTCCTGCAAGTTGCCTTTGTAGAGGCTGAGCCTGCTTCAGTCTCCCTGGCTGATCTGGAGCCCTTTCTGCTGCCAGAAGCCCGCCACAGTCGTCTGGTGTTTATTGATGGCGTATACGCCCCTACCCTGTCTGCAACCAGTGACCTCCCTCAAGAGATCTTTGTGGGTAGTGTGCGGCAAGCCCATGCTTCAATCCAATCCAAACTGGCCACCTACCTGGGCAAGCAGGCGGGCGGTAGTGAATTATTCACCAGCTTGAATACCGCCAGCTTCACAGATGCGGCTGTCATCTGGGTTCCTCAGGGGCAAATGGTAGAGGTTCCAATCCAACTGCTATCGATTTCCACCGCAATAGACACCCCTCGATTAAATCAGCCCCGTTGTCTGGTAGTGGCAGAGTCTAGTAGTAGCATCACCCTGATTGAGACCTACGCCAACCTAGGGGATGGGGCTTACTTCACCAATCCTGTGACTGAGATTTGGGTAGAGAGTAACGCTCAGGTCAATCACAGTCGAGTTCAGCAGGATGGCAGCGCCGCTTTCCATATTGGCAAGACGGCCGTGTCTGTCGATCGAGATGGCCGCTATGACAACCAATCTATTAGTTTGGGCGGGGCGAACGACTCCGTCGCGCGGAGCGCTATCGCCCGCCATCATCTGGAAGTCTGGCAACTGGGAGAACAGACAGAAATTGTGATCAATGGCCTGACCCTGTTGGAAGGGGAGCAGTTGAGTGATACCCATAGCGAAATTGTCTATGCCAAACCCTATGGCACTAGTCGGCAGGTGCATAAATGCATCGTAGATGACCGCGCCCACGCCGTCTTTAATGGCAGGATTTGTGTACCTAAGTTAGCCCAGCTCACCCATGCCGAGCAATTAAGTAAAAGCTTGTTGCTCTCCCCCAGGGCGCGGGTTGACACCAAGCCCCAACTAGAGATTGTTGCTGACAATGTTAAGTGTAGCCATGGAGCGACGGTGAGTCAGCTCGAAAACGATGAGGTTTTTTACCTGCAAAGCCGGGGCATTGATCAAGAGACGGCCCGTAAGCTATTGGTCTTTGCCTTTGCTGCCGAGGTGATCGATCAAATTCCTATCCCATCCCTGCGAGATCGTCTCTCAGCCTACGTCCGCGCCCATCAATAACCGACCCCTTTCATTCACCTGTCCCCTGTCCTTCTCTTCTATCACCTGCATCGAGCCATGACCCTGACGCAAGCACGCACCCTGGCCGCTAAGTTCCGCCCTGACTTCCCCATTCTGCACCAACGGATTCATGACAAGCCCCTAGTGTATCTTGACAATGCCGCCACGTCGCAAAAGCCGACCGCCGTCCTAGAAGCATTGCAACACTATTACGAGTTTGACAATGCCAATGTGCATCGGGGGGTGCATACCTTGAGTAATCGGGCCACCGATGCCTATGAGGGAGCGCGCGATCGGGTTGCCGCGTTTGTCAATGCCGCCTCCCGTCAAGAAATTGTCTTTACCCGCAATGCCACAGAAGCAATTAACCTGGTGGCCTACGCTTGGGGCAGTCAGTTGCAGCGGGATGATGAAATCATCCTTACTGTGATGGAGCATCACAGTAACCTGATTCCCTGGCAACTTTTGGCTCAGCGAACCGGTGCGGTGCTGAAATTTGTCCAGCTGAATCAGGAAGAAGGGTTTGACTTTGACCATTTTAAATCTTTGCTCTCTGACAAGACCAAGCTGGTTGCCGTGGTGCATGTTTCCAACACCCTGGGTTGCATCAATCCGGTCAAGGCCATTTGCACAGAAGCCCATCGCTATAGTGCCAAGGTACTGATTGATGCCTGTCAGAGTGCCCCCCACCTGGCGATCGATGTGCAGGAAATCGACTGCGATTGGCTGGTAGCTTCTGGTCACAAGATGTGTGGCCCCACTGGTGCCGGTTTTCTCTACGGTAAGCTCAATGTCTTGCGGGGGATGTCTCCCTTTTTAGGCGGGGGTGAAATGATTGCCGATGTCTATCTAGATCATGCTACCTACGCCGATTTGCCTCACAAGTTTGAGGCTGGTACCCCCGCGATCGCTGAAGCCATTGGGCTGGGGGCGGCTGTCGATTACTTGACGGCGATCGGCATGGATCAAATTCATAGCTATGAAGCAGAGCTGACCGCCTATCTCTATCAACGTCTAGCCGAATTGCCTAGCGTCCGCACCTATGGCCCCAAGCCAGCGGCAGATGGCAGTGGCAGGGCAGCCCTGGCTTCCTTTACCGTCGGTGAAATCCATCCCCATGACCTTTCGACCATTCTGGATCAATCTGGGGTCGCGATTCGGGCGGGGCACCACTGCACCCAACCCTTGCACCGTTGCATCGGGGCGCAATCTACTGCACGGGCCAGTCTTTATTTCTACAACACCCGCCAAGAGATTGATGTGTTTATTGAAGCGCTCAAGGAAGCCATTGATTTCTTTGGCAGTATTTTTGGTTAAGCGACCGGGCTTAAAGTTGGCAAGCTCTTTGCCTTAGCACCAAATTTCTTGGCACTGTCGGGGTGAAAACTCAGCGACCGAATCCTGAACCGTGAAGTACAGCGGCGGCAAATCAGAAAATAGATGATCATCGTGCGGGCTCTGGGTCTTCTTTCCATTACACTAGAGGCCAAAAGGTGAACTTTGATGGTCAATACCCTATCGGCAACCCAAAACCTGATCACTGACACCTGGGTACCTGTCACTTGGGACAAGTTCCTGATGATGGCAGAACGTCCGGAATTAAAGAAAGCACGATGCTACTACGATGATGGTTGGATGAGGATTGAGACGGTGCCAATTGGGTCTGCCCACGGTCAAGATAATTCGATCCTGGCTGCGGTCATCAGCCTTTATGGGACATTGAAGGCGATTCCCTACATCACTTTTACAAATACCAGTTTCCGGAAAACTGGCGAGCGAGAATGTCAACCCGATCTTGCCTATTACATTGGCTCTGATATACAGCGTCCGACCAAAAATAATCAGCCAGTAGATGTGGATGTTTGGGGAACTCCAACTTTAGCAATCGAAGTGTCATCAACAACCCTGAGTGACGATTTAGGACAGAAACGTCTGCTGTATGAGCGCTTAGGGATACAGGAATACTGGGTGGTGAACGTTGAAGCCGCGATGATCATTGCCTTTGCGATCGCCGATGGTGGCAGTCGGCAAATTCAGGTGTCGGCAGTGTTGCCTGGTTTATCACTTTCGGTGGTTGAAGAAGCATTGCGGCGCAGTCAAAGCGAGGATGATGGCGCCGTAAACCGCTGGCTGTTGGAACAGTTTCGCTAACGCTGAAATACCCATCGCTGCATTCGTCAGACTCCCACATAGAGGTGCCAGTTGGACGTGCGGGATGTCCGCTTTAACGGTGAAAGTGCGTCAACGTTTCTTGCCTAAGAGGGATACCAGATTCCTTCTATCTGATGGGCGATCGCTGCTGCCGATACTCGCAGCGCCTGATCAAAGTCTCCCTCTAACAAAACAGTGACATGCCCTAATTTCCGACCGGGGCGAGACTCTGTTTTGCCGTACCAGTAAACGTGGGTATTGGGGAGGGCTGCCAATTGGTGTCGTTTGCTGATGTAGTCACTTTGGGCCACCTCGAACCCCAAAAGGTTGACCATAACGGCCATGGCGCAGGTCATCGTTGCATCACCCAGGGGGAGGCCACAAACTGCTCGTAGATGTTGCTCAAATTGGGAGGTGCGGCAGGCATCCAGGGTAAAGTGGCCAGAGTTATGGACGCGGGGGGCCAGTTCGTTTACCAGTAGGGTGCCTTCTGCGGTTAAGAACAATTCGATGCCAAAGACCCCCACAGCCCCCAAACCGGTAAGCAGGGTATGGGCGATTGTTTCTGCCTGCTGCGTTACGGTCGGGCTAACGGCAGCGGGAGCAAAAACTCGACGGCAGACCTGATCTGCCTGTTGAGTTTCCACAAGGGGGTAGCACCGCACTGTGCCGTCAACCGAACGGGCTGCAATCATCGCCAATTCTTGGGTAAAAGGGACAAATTCTTCTAGCAACAGAGGTATCCCCCGACGGCTTTGCAGAACCTGTTGTAAACTCTGTTGAGCTTGACAAATAAAAGTGCCCTGCCCGTCGTAGCCGTGGCGGCGGGTTTTGACTACGAGAGGGAAGGCCAATTTGTCTAATTGAGGCTGGTCTGGGTCTAAGGCGACAAACTGGGGAGTTGACAAACCAAGCTGTCGCAGGTAGGCACGCTGCTCACATTTGTCTAGGATGGGGCGCAGGGCTTGAAGTCCTGGTCGAAAGCAGGTGCCCTGCTCTGCCAGGTGGGATAGGGCCAGCAGATCAATAAACTCATTTTCAAAGGTGATCACCTGCGATCGGGCGGCCAGTTCTTTAGTCGCGGTGGCATCGGCAATGGGGGCTAGAACGGTATCGGTGGCGATCGCTACGGCTGGATCAGACTTTGACGGGGTCTGGATATGCAGTTCGACGCCTAATTTTTTAGCCGCATCTGCCATCATCCAGGCCAGTTGGCCACCACCAATAATGCCAACGGAGTTAATTGAGGTTGAAGCAGATAAAGTGAAATCAATCATGGTTTTAAGAACAACCAAGGGAGTCGCGAGTCGCTACACCCGTTTTAGAGTTTACGCCATCGGCGGTCTCGCATAACTCTTGTACCTGCGCCCCATCTAGCAAAGCATTGGTAAAGTCGGCTCCTGTGATTTTGACAGCTTCAAAACTAGTGTAGAAGAACAGGGCATCTTCCAGAATGGCGTCGCTCAAATCCACCCGTTTGAGTCGAGCCTGATCGAGCATCGCCTGAGATAGATCGGCACCATGAAAGTTCGTATCTGTCATGGTGGCGGCACTAAAAATAGCACCCTTTAGATTGGCATCCCTAAAATTGGTGCGCGTCACATCTGCTTTGGCAAACTCGGCAACCCGCAGGCTTTGGCCTGAAAAGTCTTGCCCCACCAAAATCGACCCCGTATAGGAAGGGGGCGGCGTATATTGTTGGGAGTACTTTACACCTGACTTTACCTCAGCCCTGACAGGCAGTGCCCAGCCAATCATCCAGGTGAGAATCAGTAGAACAGATAAGGCCAGTCGGTAGCTTTGATGCAGACAAGAAAAACGGCTCATAGATTTCACGTATATACAGTCCACTGGTCTGTCAAAACACTCAATAAATGGCGCTGCTGAGAAGCAGTATGAATCGAAACGAAGTTTCGAGCATACAGCACTTTTTTCATACTCAGAGTCAGCAACGCCCAATAAATAATTCTTGTAGATCGGAGGTAGCTCTCAAACTTATCTTGGCGGGCTACTGCAGTTAAAAAATAAAATGCCCTGACTCATCATCAAGGCATTGTTGTGATCGGGTTGTACTTAAACGTTAAGCAGGCCACTTAGCCGCGACGGTCTCTGCCAGGTCAACGACCCGTTGGCTATAACCCCATTCATTGTCATACCAGGCTACCACTTTAACCATGTCGCCGCCCATGACCAGAGTTAAGTCAGAATCAACGATAGAAGACTCGTCTGTGCCGGCATAGTCACTGGAAACCAGGGGAAGGTCGCTATATTTCAAGATACCCTTCATTGTGGTTTCAGACGCTTCTTTGAGTACCTGATTGACCTGCTCTGCAAAGGTTGGTTTTTCAACGATCGCCACCAGATCAACAACAGAAACGTTGGGAGTCGGTACCCGCAGAGCAATCCCATTCAGTTTTCCGGCCATTTCAGGCAAAACCAGAGCAACCGCCTTGGCAGCCCCAGTGGAAGTTGGCACAATATTCATCGCTGCTGCCCGGGCTCGACGCAGATCACGGTGACTGGCATCTAGTAGACGCTGATCACCCGTGTAACTATGGGTGGTCGTCATCGTGCCCTTAATAATGCCAAAGTTTTCATAAATCACCTTAACAATGGGTGCCAGACAGTTGGTTGTACAACTAGCATTGCTAATAATGTTGTGCTTGTGGTGGTCATAATCTTGATGATTGACACCAACAACAAAGGTGCCGTCATCTCCCTTGCCGGGAGCTGTAATCAGGACTTTTTTAGCGCCTGCCTTCATGTGCTTAGACGCCCCTTCCCGACTGACAAAGACGCCGGTTGACTCAATCACCAAATCGATACCCCAGTCTTTCCAGGGTAGGTTTTCTGGGTTGCGGTCAGAAGTACACTTAATGACATGGCCATTGGCTGTGATAGTATTTTCATCTGCAGAGACATCCCCACCAAACTTGCCAATCATGGAGTCATACCTCAACAGATGGGAGTTTGTTTTGGGATCAGACGTATCGTTAATTGCGACGACTTGAAGGTTACTGCTTGGTCGGGTTAACCAACACCGCATGAAATTACGCCCAATTCGTCCAAAGCCATTAATTGCTACTCTAATCACTGCGTCTCGCCCTCTGTTTATTAATTACTTCAGCATTGAAACCAATCATAAGACTCGACGTGATCTCAGCGCAATAACTTACTCTTTCAAGCCAGGTTTGCTTGCACACCCAGTCAGCCAAGCTTGCTTGTGACCAGATTCTAATTTGGGTAGGCGGCCATGTACTTTAAGCCAGGAAATCCTAGATCGGCTAGGAGTCAAGAGGCAATGCTTTTGAAGCCACAGGCGCAGCAGGATTCAAAAGTATTGAAAGGAGTCAGGAGTTCAAGGAGTCAGGCAAATTACTCAATTCCGCCTCCTGGATTCCGCCTCCTGGATTCCGCCTCCTGGATTCTTCCTCCTGGATTCTGCCTCCTGGCTTCTGGATTCTGCCTCCTGGATTCTGCCTCCTGGATTCTGCCTCCTGGATTCTGGCTTCTGCCTCCTGGCTTCTATTGGGGGGATAACTTTATCGCTTTGAAGAATATGCCAGTAAGTATTTTAACTTGCTCGGTAAAGGTTTTGTTGAGAAATATAGCGGCGAACAGGCTCAGGCACCCGATAACGAATCGATTGACCCTTTTGACAGCGATCGCGGATGGCGCTGGAAGACAGGTCAATGGCAAGGGGGGGCAACATCTGCCATTTCAGCGAAATCCCCTGGCTTGCCATTTGCAGGGCTATTTGTTGCCCACTAGTGCTGGATAAAAGCTGTGGGCGGGGTGCCACCAACCAGGTGATGTGGGCTGCCAACTGCCGATCGCCATACCAATGGGGCAGGTGCTGGAAGGCATCCATACCCAGGATCCAAAACCATTCTGTCGTTGGATAGAGATGTTGCAGCTCCAGGAAGGTCATGAGGGCGTAGGATTTACCTGCTCTTTGGGCTTCAATGTTGCTGACCCTAAATGCAGGGTGATCGGCGATCGCCTGACATACCATGTGATAGCGATGATCAAACGAGGCTAAAATCTGCGCCTTATAAGGTGGGTTATAGGTCGGAAGCCAAAGCACCTGATCCAAATGAGCCTGTTCCCTGGCGGTTTCGGCAATCAGCAAGTGCCCCCAATGAATCGGGTTAAAACTACCGCCAAAAATGCCAATGCGCTGCATAAATCAGCCCTAAAATTATCCGGATCACAAGGTGATGTGGGGAAAATTATGGAATAAAACAGGCAACCATGAACCGGAGTATCCCTTCTTTTTTAATGGCAGAGATTTTAAGAAAGGATGCTATAACTTTCAAAACGACTATAACTGTCTTAATTTGGTCACCTTGATAAAGTCTGAGCAAGAAATTTAAGTCTCTTAACTGTATCGAAACTTAACAATTCTTGATATGATAGCCAGATTGTTAGTGTGGTGTTTGAGTGAGGAGCTAATATGCCTGATTTTGTTGATTTCAGTGGCAAACCGTTCCATTTCATAGGAGTTGGTGGGATCGGCATGTCAGCCTTGGCCTATGTATTGGCAAAACGAGAATTACCGGTTTCGGGCTCAGACCTTCGCCTCAGCCATATTACTCAGCGGTTGCAAGAAGAAGGGGTTCATATTTTCTGGAGTCAAGATTCCAGTAATTTGCAATTCTTTGACGTAGGTGCTCGTGCTGAGGAGTGCGCCGAATCAAGTATCGGCATTTCCCTTGCAGTTTCTACGGCCAATTCATTACCCCAGGTGATCTGCTCAACCGCAATTCATGCCGATAATGTTGAATTCCAGGCCGCACAGCAATTAGGCTGCCCGATTTTCCACCGCTCAGATGTGTTGGCTGCGCTGATGCAAGAGTACGACAGCATTGCGATCGCCGGTACCCACGGTAAGACTACGACCAGTAGCCTGGTTGGTTACATGCTGATGCAAGCCGGACTGGATCCCAGCATTGTGGTAGGGGGTGAAGTTAATGCCTGGGGTGGCAATGCCTATGTCGGGGAAAGCCCCTACCTGGTAGCCGAGGCAGATGAATCGGATGGGTCACTGGTTAAATTTTCTCCCAACATTGGGGTGATTACCAATATTGAATTGGATCACCCAGACCACTACCAGACCTTAGACCAGGTGGTTGCTATCTTTAAGACCTTTGCCGATCGCAGTAACACTTTAATCGGCTGCATTGACTGCCCGGTTGTGCGAGAGCAATTTACTCCTGCCATCACCTACAGCTTGCACGATCCCAATGCCACCTACACGGTAGATTGCATTAACTATCGGGCCGATGGTACAACAGCCCGGGTTTGGGAAAATGGCGTCATTTTAGGTCAATTAAATCTATCCCTGTTGGGGCCGCATAACTTAAGCAATGCTTTGGCAGCGGTTGCTGTCGGTCGCTTATTGAAACTGGATTTTGTCCCCATTGCCCAGGCTCTTGCTAGCTTTGAAGGGGCGCGGCGACGATTTGAACGGCGAGGGGAGTTTAACGGCATTTTATTTTTGGATGATTACGCCCATCACCCCAGCGAAGTTGTAGCAACTCTGGCAGCGGCTCGACTACGGGTTCAAAGTGCGCGACCATCCATTTCTGGGCGTCGAGTTGTGGCCGTGTTTCAACCCCATCGCTACAGCCGCACCCTCAAATTTTTGTCAGAGTTTGCCACTGCTTTTGGAGATGCAGATGTGGTGGTAGTTTCGGATATTTACAGTGCTGGAGAAACCAATCCCGGTACAATCTCAGGTCAACAGGTGGCAGATTTGATTGCTGAACATCATCCTCAGGTGTTTTACCAGCCCACGTTTGCGGGAATCCGTCAACTTTTAGAAAACCTCTTATTACCAGGAGATATTGCGCTGTTTTTGGGGGCTGGCAATTTGAATCAATTAATCCCCGATGTGATGGCTTTCCATCAGTCAGTTGAGCAAGCGCTGGTTCAGGAGTTGTGTAATCAGGCATGAAGAGTTCAGTATCCACCCTCCCCTCCCAGATCTGCCTACCAGGGGTAGAATCTTTGGTCAAGCCCAATGTCCCCCTTGCCTCTCTGACTTCCTTTCGGGTAGGTGGGCCAGCAGAGTGGTATGTGGCACCCCGAAGGGTAGAAGACTTACCGGTTTATTTAAAATGGGCAACTACTCAGGGGCTATCCTCCACTCTCCTGGGTGCCGGCTCAAATCTATTGATTAGCGACCGGGGGTTATCAGGCCTGGTAATCAGCACCCGTCGCTTTCGCCATACCGACTTTGATCCCGAAACCGGTCGAGTCACAGTGGCGGCTGGTAAACCCCTGCCCCAACTGGCATGGCAACTCGCCAATTTGGGTTGGAGTGGACTGGAGTGGGCGGTTGGTATACCGGGTACGGTGGGGGGCGCAGTGGTGATGAATGCAGGTGCCCATGGGGGCTGTGTTGCTGACCGGTTGGTGAGTGCAGAGGTGATCAACCTGGATGGCAGCACTCGCAATTTTGCAGTGCAAGAGTTGGCCTATGCCTATCGCACGTCCTTACTACAGGGTAAGGGGTTGTTGGTAACCCAGGCCACTTTTCAGTTGCAACCTGGATTTGACCCAGCAAAAATTAACACCATCACTCAAGCCCATCTTGATCAGCGTCGTTCTAGCCAGCCCTACCATTTGCCCAGTTGTGGCAGTGTGTTTCGCAACCCTTCTCAACAGTACAAGGCGGGTTGGTTGATTGAGGAAGCAGGGCTTAAAGGGTATCGTATTGGCATGGCTGAAGTCGCTCAACGCCACGCCAACTTTATCTTGAATTGTGGCAGTGCAACGGCCGCTGATATTTTCCACCTGATTCGCTACGTTCAGCAGGTTGTGGGCGATCGTTGGTCGTTACATTTAGAGCCTGAAGTCAAAATTTTAGGAGATTTTCAAGCGGCGGCAGTAGTCTGTTAGCCCCCGATTTCGCCAATGCGGATGGGCAATGGCATAATGGGACAATTGACTCTCAGGAGTCGTCGATCCACTACTTATGAACGGATATGACACAAGGACAGGGATTTAATTTCGGGTTGGGCAAAATGAAAGAGCTGACCGAAGCCTTTAAAAAAGCCCAACAGGTGCAAGAAGGAGCCAAACGCCTTCAAGAAGAATTAGAGCAAATGGAAATCACTGGAGAATCTGGTGGCGGCCTGGTTCAGGTGGTTATGAGCGGTAATCAGGAGCCCCTGCGGGTGACTATCTCGCCCAATGCGCTGAATGAAGGGGCTGACGTTGTCTCTGATTTAGTGACAGCAGCCATGAAAAACGCCTATGCTCTCTCTACTGAAACCATGCGGCAAAAAATGGAAGAGCTGACAGGCGGGTTAAATTTGCCAGGTTTCTAAGCGCGGGTTAGATCTATGCCCTATCGACTCCTCTTTGTCTGTCTCGGCAATATTTGCCGATCGCCCGCTGCAGAAAATATCATGGCCCATCTGATCGAGCAGAATGGACAGAGGGGGCAGATTATCTGCGACTCTGCGGGCACTTCTGATTACCATATCGGTGCCCTTCCAGATCGGCGTATGACTGCTGCCGCCAGACAACGAGGAATTGCTCTCACAGGTCAGGCGCGCCAATTTACCCAGGCAGATTTTGCTGCGTTTGACCTGATCTTGGCCATGGATCGGGAAAACCTAGCTAATATTTATTCCCTGGATCCAACAGGGGACTACAGGCACAAGATCCGGTTAATGTGCGACTTTTGCATCCGCCATAGCCTGAAGGAAGTACCAGATCCTTATTATGGTGGGGCTGATGGCTTTAATCACGTTATTGATCTCTTACAGGATGCCTGCGAAGGTTTATTTGCCTACCTGACATCTCCTCACCCCTGAAGCTATGGGGGTATGACAATATACGGAACTTTAATTCACCATCGGTCACCTGAAATTTAGATTAGGAGTTTTTAGGCCATCCTTTAAAACAAGGTTACCCCTAGGAGTGACTCGATAGTCTTCACCGACGTATCCTGTGCGGTCATACATAAGTTGATGGATATAGCGGTCTAACTCTATTGGATCAGAAATTTTTTTCCGATAATAGTCTTTAATATCCTTTTCTACATGGAGAGCGCTGAGACGAGCATGAATCTTTTTTGCATCGCCTTGGAAATAGGCATCGCGAGCCTGCGAATCTTGCAAAAATTTGACAATAATAGACGAAGGAACGCCCTGGATTACCACCATATCTAATATCAGCAGGATAGTTAAAACATTAAGCCCTAGGAGAATGACAAGA